>JAERMM010000308.1 GCA_016844585.1 Chloroflexota bacterium
TCCCAAACGACCAGTAATACTGGGCGGCAGGCAGCGGCTCCGGCTGGTGGGTGCGGAACGAGACCGTGGCGCGCCGCGTCCATGGCGCCGCGTTGGGATCGCCAACACCTGCAGCCCTGGCCTCGAGCACGTTTCCAGTGCTGAGTCCGTAGTAGTAGCCCAGGCTTCCTCCGAGACCATTGCCATAGTAGGCTTCAGCGTCCTCCGTTTCATGGATAGCCAGACCAACGTGGTCGAGCAACCCTGCGTCGGGGTCCGCCGAAACGAGCTGGACTCGGTTGCCACTCGGATCCTGCACGTAGGCCGTCGGGGTACGCTCATCGGTATGGTCCTCGCTCCACCAGTTGACCGTGTACCCAGCGGACGCCAGCGCGTCGGCGAGTGACTGCACGCGCCCCGCGCCGACGCGGTACGCCTGATGCTCAGCCGCCTGAGCCCGGTTGCGCGGCTCGGCGCGCAGCACGAACTCGACCGTTTGCTCACCAGCGCGAAAGCGCAGAGCACCGTCGGTCTGCTCCCATTCGCCGCGTGCTTGCTCGAAGAGCGGCCCATAGAAAGCCCTGGTCGCGGCCAGGTCTCCAACCTCCAGGACTACTCCGCCGAACCGATCCGCCCGCAGAGTCTGCGTCGTCGAAGCGGCCGGAGGAGCCGGGAGGGCCGCCGCCAGTGCAATGCTCGGCTGGTACGGCTGGCCTTCGTCTCGGCGCCAGCAAACCTCCAGCCGATTCCGTCCTGGGTCCTCGAGGTAGATCGACTCCCCTATCGGCCCACCATCCGGATGCGCCACCGGCCCGGTGAATGTGATGCTGCAGTCGCGTGCGCGCTGCACGATGTCGGCAAATCGCGCCCGCGGAACCGCAAACGCCTGGCGACACGCATCTGGCCCCGGATCGGTAGGTGCAAGCTCGCGCCGACTCACCAGCACGACCAGAGCATAATCCCCAACCAGGATCATCGGGTGGGGCACACCGCGCCCGCGCCGCGCCTCGTCGGAATTGCCGCCGATGACGTTGACGACCTGGGCGCCAAAGAGCTTTTCGTAGAACTCAGCGCCGGCGCGTGTATCCGGGACGCTGATGCCGCTGTGGTTCAAGCACTGGACTTCTGCCATGGAAGCTCCTTCGTCGGTGGGGTCGGGGGTCGGGGGTCGGGGTCAGGGGTTGGAGGTCAGGGACGAGGTCGTTCGTCCGACCGGCCCCTGGCCCCTGGCCCCCGACCCCCACGAAACGGCTTGACTCGGATCGAAGAACTCGCGCGGAATGATCTCATCGGTGTTCACCAGCACGTGCCCGTCGGCGCTAAGCGTGACCGGGTTCAGCCGCAACGCGTCCAGCGCCGGTTGCCCTCCCAGCGGGTCGCCGCGGCGGTCAAAGCACGCGTGGTGGTACGGGCAGAAAAAGCGCCAGTGGTCCTTGTCGTAGGTCAGGACGCCGTTCATGTGCGTGCAGCGGCGGGTCATTGCCAGGAAGCCCTCGGCAAGGCGGACCAGGAAGAAGTTCCCTTCATTAGAGACGCGCACGTCGCCCAGGGCAAAGCGGTCGACCGGTCCACAATCCACCACACCGACGCCGGGCGGCACATTCTGGTCTGCCTCGATGGTAGTGGTATCCAGCTCCACACCGTGGCCATCGGGATCTTCAAAGTTCAGACCATACTCGCCCGGGGCCAGGAAATCGGCCCGGAACACGCCCATTTCGTGGCTCTTCGCCTTCGCCCGGTCGAGCATGCGCCGGTACTGGTTGGGCGTCATCGTGAACGCATGATGGACGCCCATTGCGTGCATGGGCGCCACCGTGTCGCGCTGCACCAGGATCACCAGCTCGCCGCTGTTGGTTCGCAGCACGCTATGCGGTTTGTCCTCACCGGTGAGGTCACGCCCGACGACGTCGAGACCGAAAAAGTCCCTGTACCACGCCTCGCTGCGGTCGAGGTCGGTCACCGCGAGTACGACGTGGCTGACCCGTGGGATGAGCTGACCGGTGTCCTGCAGCCAGTCATAGTGCACGAAAGCAGCGAATCGCGGCTGGTCGTCCGATTCGGGCGGGACAGCCCAGCCCAGCTCCTTTTGCTTTTCGTCGAAGAAGTGCTTCTCCTCGGCCTGTGAGCCAACCGCCGGCTCGCTCATTGGGAACCTCCTACTCAATCCTGCTCAGCACCTGTCGGCACCAGACCCAACGGAATTCGCCCAGGATCCCGGTCGCCGGCCATTCTAGCGGCCCGCCAGTGACGCGTCGAGCGAAGAGCGTCCGGTTGGTGGCTTCAACTGCCTGGGAGTGATTAACTCTGCGTAATGCGAAGAGGTAACGAAGTTCGTCGTTAGCTGACCACTTCGAGTTTGCCCTCTTTCAAGGCCACAACATTTCCGCTCAGCTCCATCGGCGCTTCGGCCGCCAGCACGAAAATGTCGCCTAGAACATCCGGGCCGGGAAAGGCCTCTCGTGCCTCCTTCGGCGCCTCCTCGGTAGCGATGCTCGGCGGACCCACGGCGAGCACACAGACGTTGTTTTCGCGCTCCTCGTCCGCGACGAAACGGGTGAAGGTCCGGATCGCATCTTTGGAGACGACGTAGGCCGCCGCCCCCACGCCCATCGAATAACCGTGCAGGTTGATCACGTGGCCGCCGCCCTGCGAGCCCATCACGGTGAGTGCGTGCTTCGTGCAGAGGAACGTGCCACCCAGGTTCGTATCCACCACGCGGTCCCAGAACGCTTTCTCCATGCTGCGAATAGGCGCCCAGCGCGGCAGGCCCCAATTGAAGTGCGTCACGATTCCAGCGTTGTTCACCAGCACGTCGATACGACCAAACCGCGCCATGGCCTGTTCGACCATGGCCGCGACTTGCGCCTCGTCCCGAACATCAATCGTCACGGATAGCACCTCAGACCGCATCTCCGCGATCTCGCCAGCCACGTCGTCGAGCGAGGTGATATCGGCGAGGACGAGGCTGGCGCCAGCCCTGGCTAGCGTGTGCGCCGCGTACCGTCCAATCCCTCGTGCAGCGCCGGTAACGAGCGCCACCTGCCTCTCCAATGTCACGACATGCCTCCAGACACGCGCTGCGGACTTGCGCTAGGCAGTATATCGAGCGACTGGTTGCGGTAAGCTAGCGCCGACGGAGGTCAACATTTGGAATTCAACGTGATCGCCGACGAAATCGTGATAGCGGGCGACAGCGTCCAGCACCAGGCGTGGATTTCACGACCCGAGTCGGATGGCCGCTATCCTGCTCTGATCCTGCTGCACGCGGTGATGGGGCCGAATGAGGCGTTCCGCAACGTGTGCGTGCGATTCGCGGAGCACTGAATGGTGGCGGTCGCCTTCAACTGGATGACGAACGAGCGCGATCCGGCCGACGCCACCGTGATCGACGGCGTGCGGCGGTGCATCGAGCACCTGGTCAATCAGCCGTACGTCGACGCCGAACACGTCA
>JAERMM010000309.1 GCA_016844585.1 Chloroflexota bacterium
CCGAGCTGGCGCCGAAGCAGCAGCTCCAACGAAGCATCCGCGTCTTCGAACTGGTAGCCACGATTCTCCATCTCTTTCACGGTCTGCACCGCCTGTTGAGCCGCGGGCGCATTGTCGTCGAGCGAGAGGCCCATCGCAGCCGCGGCGGCGAAGAGGTTGCTTCGACCGGCCAGCTCCGAGATCAGCACCCGACGCCGATTGCCGACGGTCTCGGGGTCGATGTGCTCGTAGGTATGCACATTGCGCATTACGGCGCTTACGTGAACGCCACCCTTGTGGGCAAAGGCGCTGCGCCCGACGTACGGCTGGTTGTCGATTGGCACCAGGTTCGCAACGTCGTAAACGTATGCCGATAGGGCCGTAAGCTGACCGAGGTTCGGTGAACATGCCATATCGCGGTCCAGCTTGAGCGCAGCGCCCGCGATCACCGGGCACAGGTCCACATTCCCGCAACGCTCTCCAATGCCGTTCACGGTGCCCTGAACCTGGGACACACCCGCTCGCACGGCGGCCAACGTGCTCGCCACCGCGGTGCCAGCGTAAGTGTGCACGTGGAGCCCGAGCCTGGGGTGACCGGCGCCTTTTACCCGCTCGACCATCTCAGCGACGTCCCACGGAAGCACGCCGCCGTTGGTGTCGCACAGGATGATCCAATCAGCGCCGCCATCCCGGGCCGCGGCGAGCGTGTCGAGCGCGTAATCCGGGTCAGCTTTATAGCCATCGAAGAAATGCTCGGCGTCGTAGATCACCTCGCGTCCTTCCGCCTTGAGCAGAGCGACCGACGAGCGAATCATATTCAGGTTCTCGTCGAGCGTCGTCCGCAGGGCTTCCGTCACGTGAAGCCCCCAACTCTTGCCGAAGATCGTCACCGCCGGCGTCTCGGCAGCCAACAGCGTTCGCAGGCCATCGTCGTCCTCGGCCCGTGCCCCCGGGCGCCGCGTGCTTCCGAACGCGGTCAGCTTTGCATGGTGAAAGGCGATGCTGCGCGCTCGCTCGAAGAACTCGGAGTCTTTCGGGTTCGACCCCGGCCAGCCACCCTCGATGTAGTCGATGCCGAACTCGTCGAGCTTCCGAGCGATGCGCAGCTTGTCCTCGAGGGTGAGCGACATGTGCTCGCCCTGCGAGCCATCCCGCAGCGTCGTGTCGTAAACGAACAACCTTTCCATACCATGCCTCCTCACCGAGCCGGACAACAAAAATCCCGTCCCTCAAAGGGACGGGATTCATTCCCGCGGTACCACCCAAATTGCCCGGTAATCCGGACCGCTCACCCGAGCACGTGTTCATGCTCGCGCCTCGGGTAACGGGCGGCGAACCCGGCTGCTCCTACTCGGCGATCTGTTCCCTCTGAGGGAGGGTTACGGCGAGGGCTTGCCTCAGCCTTTCGGGCAGCGGCTCAGGGATGATTTTCGACTGGCCCGTCGTACCCGGTCACACCGTCCCGGGCTCTCTGAACCGCCGGGCTCCAGCCTACTCGTTCCCGTCAACGCCTGCGTATGCAATTGGGGGAATTCTACGCCAAGCTCTCCTTCGGAGCAACATTCACCCGGCGCTGGTAGGCACGAATCGGGGAAAGAGGGTAGGTGACAACGTTGACAACGGTGACAACGTTCAGTCGGATCCGGTAGGCCGGGGGCTTGTCCCCCGCCATCTGCGGACCACGGCGGACCGGCTGGAGAACGAGCATTTGCGCGTCAGAGCGTCTGGTTTCAGGAGCACTCGGGGGGGCGAGCCCCCGCCCTACCGGACGTCCACGCTTCGCCTCACCAGTAAGTGATCACCGTTGGGACTATCCCCGCACGACGACGCCGGAGAGATCGTTGTGCGCCTCGTCGCGAATCACCCCGAGTGGATCGACCCCCTCCATCACGTCGGTGATCCCCTTATGCATCAGCGTGCGCATGGCGACGATGCCGCGGTCGGAGTCGCCCAGGTGCTCCTGGGTGCGGTCGTGGATCGGGCCCTGGCTCTCGGCGAGCAGTGAGGAGTAGATGACCAGGTTGTCGTCCATCGCGGTGCGGTCCATCAGCGACTGCCGCGCCCGCTCACGGTCGATCTTGTAGCCCTCCATCGCCTCGACGCCGTTGCGCTTCGCCTCGTCTTCGGTTATCGGCCCATCGCGCCGAAAGGCCAGCACGAAGCGCCAGTGGTGCGTGTCGTCGAGCGGCACGTGCCAGTGCACCGCGTAGCCGTCGATACCGGCGCCGGGCACGGCGGCAAGGTTGGGCAGCATGAAGCTTCGCACCTCGGTTTGCGCCGCTTCGTCGCCCGTCTTTCTCGTAGACACCAGTCGCATGCCGAAGCTCGTCTCTTCTGGTTCGACGATCGGCTCCTGCTCCCCGCCGGTCGGGCCGACGCCGGATCCCTCGCCAAAGATCTCGTGCAGCACCATCACCTGCAACGGATCAACGTTGGCCTCGCTGGCCTGCAGGTAGTTGCACTCGTGGAAATACTTGGTGGTGCGGCGGTGGTCGTCCGTTACGGAGAAGAACTCGTACGCGGGCAATAGCGGCGGCTCGTCCGGGCCCATGTAGGCGAAGATCAGCCCGCCACGCTCCTCGACCCGGTAGGCACGGTGGTGGATCTCGTCGCAGAACTGCTCGTCGGGCGGCTCGAGGGGCTGCTCCAGGCAGCGTCCCGTCGCGTCGTAGAGCCAGCCCGCATGGATGCAACGCAGCCCGTTGTCCTCGATGATCCCACGGCTCAGGTCATAGCCGCGGTGCGAGCACCAGCGCCCGAGCAGCCCCAGGTGTCCCTGGGCATCGCGAAACAGCGCCAGGTCCTCGCCCATGACCCGAACCGGGACGGCGCCGCCTTCGGGCAGCAGCTCCTCCGAGAGCGCTACCGGCTGCCAGTAGCGGCGCATGAAGCTACCGCAGGGTGTATCAGGTCCAGTCTGGGTCAGAAGCTCGTTGTCTTCTTTGCTCAATGCCATAGCTCATCCAATCCCCAGATGGGAGTCGCGCGGGGCACAACAATTGTATGCGCCTCACCCACACATCTGTCGCGCCGTCTCCACAACCAAGCTCCAGCTTACGGCGCTGATCGTCCACCGACAGCAGGTTGCCCGCCGCCACCGATGCGAAGCCGCACTAGTTGCTGATCGTCGCCAAGGTTCGCCTCCAGCACGGATTCGAGCGACAGGGCAGCGTGTGGGCGGACGCCCAAGCACACCCAAACGCAACACGCGATGGGCGCGGCCGGCCAGCTCCAGGCACGGATATATACTTGGCGGGCCAGAGCAGGCGGCGAACTGTGGGCCTGCCGGGGTGGACCTAGTTCACACCGGTCCCGGTACGCTAGCCGGCCGCTATCTTCGCTCTTACTGGCAGCCCATCGCCCGTTCTGAGGAGGTGGCGCCCGGCCGTGCAATTCCAGCCCGCGTCATGTCTGAGGACATCACCGCGTACCGCGGCGAGGGAGGTGCGCCGCACGTCCTGGCGTTCCGTTGTGCGCACCGTGGCACGCAGCTCAGCACCGGGTGGGTAGAGGGAGACGATCTGCGCTGCTTCTATCACGGCTGGAAGTACGACGGATCCGGCCAATGCATCGAGCAGCCGGCTGAGCCAGAGCCATTCTGCAACCGCATCAAGATCAAGAGCTACCCTACCCGCGAATATCTGGGGCTGATATTTGCCTACCTCGGCGAAGGCGAGCCGCCAGCCTTTCGGCGATATATGGTTTTCGAGGGCGACGGCATGCTCGAGGTCGGGCCCGCCATCACCGCTCCAGTGAACTTCTTCAATCGTGTCGACAACGCTCCCGACCACGCCCATCTGATCTTTGTGCACTCGCCGTTCATGGACTCGCTGGGAATGCCGAAGTTCGAGTCCGAAGAGACCGACTGGGGCGTCACGACCGTCGCATTCTTCAATAACAATATCGTGAACCGCACGCACTTCGTCATTCCGAACACCACGCTTTTCCCCGCCCGTCCGAAGATGCCGGGGAATCCAGTGTGGACGGACCACATCGCGTGGGTCGTGCCGTCGGACGACGAGAGCTACCGTTTCTTCCAGTGCTCGCTCACGCACGGCGCCACCGAGCGAACCGGGCGATACGGTGTCGTCCCAGCAGAGGGTGACTTCACCAAGGCCGGCTGGGAGGTCGTCAACGGGACCAAGCGCATCACAGACTTCATCAAACGTCCGGACATTTTCGAGGTGCAGGACTTCGTCGCGCAGCGCGGCCAGGGGGTCATCGCGGACCGTGAGAATGAGCACCCGGGCCGCTCGGACATGGGAGTGCAGCTCCTCCGCAAAGTGTGGGAGCGCGAGATGCGCCGTCTCGAAGCGGGCCGCCCGCTGAAAGAATGGTCCATCCCCGAGGGCCTGATAGCCACGCTGCAACCGGAGTAGGCTGGCGTACATCTCGGCCCAGTTAATAAAGCTCGATTTCGAGAATGTCCAAAGCTTCCAGCAAATCTGGATCGAGCGGATCGATCGGCCGAACTCCGATGATCTGGAACACCGCGGGAGTTGCCTCAAAAATAGCCCAGTTATCGAACTCGTCGCCCAGGCGTGACGCGTAGCGGATCCCAGCGAAACGGGACCCCGATGGAGCGGTGGCTTCGTAAACCTTGCGAGAAATCTCTTGCGTCAAACGGCGAGGGGTGGACAAGCGAATCGTAGCGGCATCAAGGTCTGTGACGCCGTACGCTACCAGGCGGGCTGCTAGAGTGGTCCTAACGAAGGCGAGGGACCGGCTGTGGCCCAAATGGGCATATTCGCCGTTAGGAACGGCTTCGCCCAGCATTTGCCCCTTGAGCCAGCTAGTCGGCAGTTTTCCGGGCGGTGCCCCACTGCCGCCGCCTGCTATTGATGCAAGTCCAGAGACGGCGAACAGGTCGGGTCGGAACGGCGCCAGTCGCTCCAGGTATGCTCCCACTGGCTGAGAGCAAGCGTAGTGCACTCGGTACTGACCCAGCGGGTCATCCCAACGGTTGCCAAACGTCTTATCGGGCCGGGCGAAACTCCAGTCGGGCAAGGCCCATGGATCCGGAGCGTGACCAACCCGGAATATCTGACGAGGCGGGGCCACGACCTCGAACGGGATCAGCTACACCCCGGCGACAAATGATCGCGCAGCTCCTAGCACTTCCGGGCCCACCTGCCCGACATCGCCCTCCCGGAGGAGGCGGGCCGGAGAACGATCGTCGAGTTGGGGATTGAGTCCCTGAAACCAAGCCTGGGCAACGCCGGGACCGTCCGTTTCAGCGATCATGAGAGCGACACGAAGCGCTGTCCTCAACCGATCGAGGACAACCGGGCGAGGCTCTCGTTCCCCCCGACCCCATTTCCTAACTGCACGCGCCTCCGTAACACCGGCAATGTAGGCGACGAGTTTCGCACCCAGCAGTTCCTCTAACTCTTGAGCAACCGATGGAACGCTCATCTTAGTGACCCGCCCATAGATACTCGCGTCTGGACTCACAATAGTGGCGGCCATTGCATGACCTCCTCAAAAAACCTTAGCAAAACCAAGCGCCTATCATGATAGCAGGATTTTCTAGGCGCTCAACATTTTCGTCATGCACGACATCGGTCCCTCGTAAAGAGACAGTGATGCCCTCGTTGAGGAGAACTCGCGGAGAATTAACCAGTCACAAACCACACTAATACCAGTACAATCCCTAAACTGGAATGAAGCGCGCCCTCAAACACGTGGGCCGCGGATTCAAGGTCAAAGGGACAGCCACAATAGACCACCTCTATCTGAAACCAAGATCACCGGGCGCTAGCGGAGGTCTGCGGTGCAACGGGGTGGATCACTTCGACGCGATCACTTCGCGCCACTTGCCCATGATTTGCGCACGCAGCTCGGGGCTCGCGACGTTGGTCTTCGGGAACTGGTCCTTCCAGTGGTAGGGCTTGACGGCCAGGACGATTGCGCGCGAGCTTGTGAAGTCGCCCTGGCGCTTCTTCTCCGGCTCCAGGCGCGGGTCCAGCCAGCTCGATCGTCCGCCAGGAACCGTGGTGATGTCGCTCGCGGGATCGCAGCGCGTACCCATCGCCCAGAGCACGTCCTCCGGGTCGTGCGGATTAATGTCCTCGTCGACAACCACGACGAAGCGGCCCATGTACTTCCCGGTCATGGCCAGCGCCGCCTGCATTGCGTGGCCGGGATAGCGCTGCCGGATCTGGATCACGTGAAACCCAGGCAGACCCAGGTGTACGACGTCGAGCACGTCGGGGATCCCGCGAGCGGTCAGCTCCTCCCGCTCGCTCTTCCCGCTCGCTGGGAGTCCGAAGTGGATGTGCGAGTCGCGAGACTTGAATGGGGCGCAGCCGAAGATGATCGGATCGTCGCGGTGGTAGAGCGCTCGGACGTGGATGACCGGCTCGGGGCGCATGCCGGATGCGTAGTAGCCGGTCCATTCCGCGAACGGGCCCTCGTCTCTCGCCTCAACGTCCGGCGGCGGGCACTCTCCGGCAATCACGATCTCGCTGCTGGCAGGAACGGGCAGGCCCGTCACCTGCTCTCGAATCACTTCGACCGGCGCCCCTCGGATGTGACCTGCAAGATCGTACTTGGGCATGCCGCCCTTCACCGTCAGGTCCTGGGTGCCGGTCAGAAAGACGATAGGGTCCTGTCCAAATAGGGTCCTGTCCAAACGAGACGGCCACGGGCGCGCTCTGGCCGCGCTGCCAGTACTTGCGGCGGATGACAGCGCCCACGTGAGAGGGCGTTATGTAGAGTCCGGTGGTGTTGGCGTCGTGCACCATGACGCGGTAGGCGCCGTAGTTCACCTGCCCGGTGTCTGGATCGCGCAGGATGACACAGCAGCCGGTTCCGAGGTAGCGGCCGCCATCGTTCTCGTGCCAGCGCGGCGTGGGAAACTTCAGCAGGTCGATGTCCTGCCCGGTAAAGACGTTCTGCATGAGCGGGCCGGTTGTCACCTCCACGGGCGGCACAGGCCTGGCGGATTTGAGCATCTCCTCGATCCGCGTGAGCGCCTCTTCCTCGGGCATGTCCGGGTCGAAGCCCAGGGCGATGCTGGCGCGTCGCTTCGTGGCCGTTGTGTTGGTCAGGACCCGAAATCCCCCCGGATAGCTGCCGATCTCGTCGAAGAGCAGCGCCGGCCCGCGACGCTCGTAGTTCAACTCGTCGATGGTCCCGAGCTCAAGGTCCCAATCGGCGCCGCGAACCGTGCGGACCTCGTCGGCATCGGTGAGCGCAGCTAGAAACCCGCGAAGATCGTCGTATGGCACGTTAGATACCTCCACGCGGGACCGTGAATCCGGTCGGGCAGCGCGATTCTAGCAGGCCTTCCGCGCACCTGCGCCCTAGAATCTGAATGGAGATGAAGAGGGGGCGTGACATGGCTGAATCAATCACCGAGCATTTCGATGCGATCGTCATCGGGTCAGGACAGGGCGGCGGGCCGCTCTCGACGGCGCTGGGCAGCGCCGGCATGAAGACCGCCATCGTCGAGCGGGAGCACGTTGGCGGCACCTGCATCAACGAGGGCTGCACGCCGACCAAGACGATGGTGGCGAGCGCCCGGGTGGCCTACCTGGCCCGTCGAGCCGCCGACTACGGCGTACGCGTCGGCTCGGTGAACGTCGACATGGCGGCCGTCCGGCAGCGAAAGCGAGACATCGTCGAAAGCTGGCGCACTGGCAGCCAGCAGCGCATCGAGAAATCAGACAAGGTTGAGCTGATTTTCGGCGAGGCGCATTTCAGCGGCCCACACGAACTGGAGATCGAGCTACTCGGCGGGGGTCAGCGCGCACTTTCCGCTGAGCGTATCGTCATCAACACGGGCGCGCGCCCCGCAAGCCCTCCAGTGCCCGGTCTGGCCGACGTTCCCTCACTCAACTCGACCACGATCATGGAGCTGGACACCGTACCCGGGCGCCTCGTCGTCATGGGTGGCGGCTACGTTGGACTCGAGTTCGGCCAGATGTTCCGTCGCTTCGGCAGCCGGGTCACGATCGTGCAGAGCGGCCCCCGCCTGCTCGATCGAGAGGACCCCGACGTCGCCGACGCGGTCGCGGAGATCATGCGCGAGGACGGCATCGAG
>JAERMM010000310.1 GCA_016844585.1 Chloroflexota bacterium
AAGCCCAAGGTCGAAGCCTCCGATCCGGACCCGTCCTCGTGGACGTATTTCTCGGAGGGCCCCCGGCGGGCGGGCTGGGACGTGCGTGGCGGACTCGAGTACGGCATTCATCCGGTTCTCACCGGCCGTACGGGGTACATCTACCGTTTCGAGGATCTCGACGAGTTCACGAAGCAGAACGAGCGTGTGGCAAACACCGCCACCGTGGGCCTCGGCCTCACGCCCGCGGGAGCGCGCTGGCGGCTCGACGCCAGCTACGCGCTCGAGTGGTGGCAGTCCGACTTCGGAACCCCCGCCATTCCCCGCGGCACGCGGCAGCTGATCTCCGCCGAGATCGGCTGGGTGTTCTGAGCGTCCTGAGGGGAGCTGCCACCGGATTCCGGCCGATCGGGGCAGGCATCCGGGCGGATGGGCGCCCCCAATTAGGGCTTGACACCGGCGGATCATTGGCCGATATTGTTCTCGGCTGGGCGGCTGGCGCCGAGAATCCGATTCCCCCTCTCGCGGCGCTCCTTATAGAAGATGTCGATTGCGGACCCCCCATGCATCCCGGATCGCCCGCCTTCCCGACTCGCCGCGATCCACTTCGCAGCTGCCTCCCCTGTGCTCCCACGATCATGAGAGCGATGAAGGCGGGGAGTTGCGACCCGAACGGGCATCGTGGCAAGATTCCAGAACCCATGTCGACCCTGGCTGATCATCACGGGATCATGAGCATCAAGAGGCGGGCACGCGAGTTCCGGCTCGCGCTTGCCTGCGCCGCGGCGCTGGCTTCGTTCTCGGCCGCTCCCGTGGCCGCGCAGTCGGGCGCGACGGGCCGCGTGACGGGCACCGTTCTCGATCGCGGCAAGACTCCCATCGAGTTCGCGAACGTCATCATTCTCGGCACCAAGCTGGGCACCATGACGGACGCGAACGGCAATTTCGTGATCGGCGGCGTCCCGGTGGGCTCGGTGGAGATCCAGGTGCAGCCGCTGGGCTTCGACAAGCAGGTGCAGACGGCCCAGGTGAACGCCAGCGCCACCACGACCGTCTCCTTCAACTTCGGCGAGTCCAAGGTCGTGAAGCAGATCGAGGAGATCGAGGTGCGCGCCGAGAAGCGCATCGACACCAAGTCCTCCCAGACCGTTCAGAATCTCAGCGCCGAGAAGCTGCGCGAGATCCCGGTGGACAACCTGCGCGAGGCCGTGGGCACCAAGGCGGGCGTGGTGGCGCAGGGCGGCGAACTGCACTTCCGAGGCGGGCGAGGGGGCGAGGTGAAGTTCCAGATCAGCGGCGTGGAAGTGTCGGATCCTCTGCTCGGGCGCGGAGCCTCGATCGCGACCCTGGCCATCTCCGGCACCGACATCCTCTCCGGCGGGTTCGACGCCGAATACGGAAACGCGCTGTCCGGGGTCGTGAACGTGAGCACCCGCGAGGGCGGCGACCGCTTCGGCGGAGAGGTGCGCTGGGACACCGACCGCTACGGCGATCCGACCAAGACCTTCAACAATTTCGACCGCTTCACGTTCGGCTTCGGCGGCCCGACGCCTTTCCGGAACCTCACCTACTTTGCGACCTACGAGGGCAGCTTCAGCGACACCTACCTGCGATCCTCGCTCACCAAGCCGAGCACCACGCTGCTCGACTTCCTCCAGGTTGGCAACCGGCAGAGGAACGAGATCAACACGAACTTCAAGCTCGCCTACCGCTTGAACCCCCGCAACAAGATCACCCTGGAGACGATCCAGAACCGGGTCATCAATACCCCGTACAACCACATGTGGAGCCGGCAGGGATACGTCAAGGTCAGCTACGACACGGCCGTCACGCCGAAACGCAAGCTCTACGGCACCTGGTCCGGGACCAAGGTCGACAGCACCTACGAGCCGGTGAACCTGCCGGATCACGTCCCGACGCTCGACGACCGGTACCAGCAGTTCACCACGGTGTGGACGAACCAGGTTTCCGCCAAGTCCGTGTTCACCGCGCGGCTCTCGTCCATCAGCTTCGACACGTACAACTCGATCGGTCGCAATCAGCCGTGGGAGTACGAGACGGAGAGTCCCAACTACTGGGCCGGGAACACCGTCGTGGGGAGCGAGAACAATCCCTACTACGCCACCCACGGCGACTTCCCGACCTACTCCCGGCGCTATTCCGCCACCGAGACGGCCAAGGCCGACTTCTCGACGCGGCGCTGGCGCCAGCACACCTTCAAGACCGGGATCGAGGCGAGGTACAACCACGTGCAGGACCTGAACCTCACGCTCCCCAACGCCGAGACCAACGGAAGGCCGGGAGGCACGCGGTCGGACTTCGTCAACTACAGCCCGGAGGGCGCGGCCTATGTCCAGGACCGCTGGGAATTCGAGGGACTGGTGCTGAACGCCGGCATCCGATTCGACATGTTCACCCCGGGGTCACAGGTCAACGATGAGGAGCTGGCCAGCGGCAGCCGCTACAAGCAGCAGCTCAGCCCGCGGCTGGGCATCGCCTATCCGATCTCCGACAAGGACGTGCTCAGCTTCCACTACGGGCGGACCTACCAGAATCCTGCGTTCAACCAGGTCTTTCAGGCGCGCGGGCAGACGACGAGCCTGCTCACGCTGGGAAACCCCGACCTCGAACCCGAGACCAACATTGCCTATCAGGCGGCAGTGCAGCATCTGTTCTCGCGCGACGTGTCGGGACAGTTCGCCGTGTTTTTCAAGGACATCTACGGGCTGGTCACGACGCGGCAGAAGACGCTCGCATCCGGGGACGTGGTGAACTATTTCTTCAACGCCGACTACGCGAGCTCGCGCGGGTTCGAGGCCAGCATCATCAAGAGCTTCAGTCACAAGTTCTCCGCGGAGATCAACTACACGTACCAGCTGGCCACCGGCGTGGCCTCCGACCCGAACTCGGCGCTCCAGTTCTTCAATGGCGGCCAGCTCTACCTGCCCATCTCCGAGCAGGCGCTGGACTGGGACCAGCGCAATACCCTGAGCCTGCAGTCCGTGGTGCGCGAGCCCGGGCGATGGGGTTTCCGCATGCTCTGGCAATACGGCTCGGGCTTCCCCTTCACGCCCGCGTTCCTCAACGACCGCCGGCCGGATCCGGCGCTGGGGAACTCGCGGCGGCTCCCGTCGAACGCCCGGCTCACGATCGACGGCGACAAGTTCTACAAGATCTGGGGCCAGAACGTGAACCTGTTTTTCGACGCGCGTAACGTCCTGAACGCGACCAACATCGCGAGCCTGTCGTTTGCCGCGTTCCCGAACCAGAATATCAATCGATCGGGTGATGACTATCTCATCTATTACACACAGACCGGCCGCGCGGGCGGGGCCTATCTCCAGGACACCAACGGGGACAGCGTGGACGACTGGATTCCGATCAATGATCCGCGCGTATTCGAAGAGGGGCGCAACGTGCGCATCGGCGTAAGCGTGACGTTCT
>JAERMM010000311.1 GCA_016844585.1 Chloroflexota bacterium
GGCACGCTCATCGAGTACGAGGACGAGGACCCTGAGATTCGTCGACGATTCGTCGAAATCCTCAAGCACAAAGGCGTTGAGATGCAGATGCCCGCGGAGCTTTTCACCGGGCCCGGCAAGTAGTCCAGCCGCTCCCACCTCTCGATGGGCCCACCCGCGCGCGCGAGGCTAACAACCGGTGTCGACCACAGAGAAGATCGAGGTCAATCAGGGCGGCGCCAGGAGTATCGTTGCTCCCAGCCAAGGACCTCTTTGGACCGACGGTTGGAGATTCCCGGCTTCTCCCCGTCGAGCGCGCTAGCCATGTCGCCCAATTGAGGCACGACGCGGGGCAGTCCCACGCTGAGAGGCTCGTTGGCGGAGCTGTCATCCGCCCCGACCCACAGAGATACGTGGCCCTTGTGTGGCACCTCGGCCGCTAGGCGGAACGCCTGAGCCAGATCACGAACGTCCACGTGCGTGTAGACGCCGAACTTTGCGATCGGCTGGCCGCCTTGTTTGGTCAGGCGCTCACTCATCTCAGGGAACAGAACGAGGGACGGTCGAATCGCAATGGTCTCAATTCCAGATCGGATTGAGAATGACCTCGCGATCTGCTCGTCGCAAAGCTTGCTCAGCCCGTATGGGTCCTGGGGCGCCAGGGGGTGGTCCTCGTCGATCGGCATGTACTTGGGCAAGAACGGAACGCGTCCATAGGTCCAACCCAGAATCGCCCCACTGCTGGCGATGACGACACGTCGGGCACCGTGGAGAGCTGCTGCCTCAAAGACGTTGTAGGTGCTGACCACGTTGTTGCTGAAGAGCACGTGGTTCGAATTCTGCACGTACGGCATCGTATAAGCGGCGAGATGAATCACCGACTCTGCACCCTGGAGTGCGGAGACGACATCTCCGTAGTCGGTCGTCTCGCCGCGGATCCAGCGCACGCCTTCCACCGCAGGAGCTACTCGGTCGAATGACGTCACCTCGTGCTGCCCGCTCGCCGCGAGCTCCTGGAGCACGAATCCTCCGATTCTCCCTGAACCACCGACGACGGTTATCTTCAACTTTCCACCTTACCTGTTCGTGGCCTGGATCATGTCCGCCAGGCCTGCCGGCGTGTGCCACTGCTTCAGCGGCCGGCCCTCCGCCAGCGCCTTCAGCTCGCGCGCCCAGAGCTGACGAATCGACACCACGCCGGAGTCGCTGCGGCCCAGATGCTCGTGGGAACGGTCCGCGATGGCCCCCTGCCCGCACTGCGCGACGTAGTCTTCGATCCAGAACATCTGAAACGGGCTCAGATCCCCGGGCATGTCGCCAACGACCTTGTTGCCGGCAAGGATCTCCGCGCTCAGCTCGCCGAGCGCCGCGGTCTTCGTGTCCTGCGCCATGCGCCGCCGCTCCCGGTAGTCGTCGGCCTCCGCGCCGGTGAGATGGACGCAATCGACTGTGAAGCTCACCGAATTCTCGTCGTCCACCGGCACGCGGAAATACAGCCCGTCCACCAGCAGCGTGCGACCGTCGGCCAGCGAACCGCGCGAGCCGGACGGGGGCTGATTGACGTTTGGCATGTGCAGGTGCGTCTGAAACGCCGGCTTTCCGTTATGCATCGTGCCGCTGCGCAGCCCGTACTCGGTCTCCTCGGAGATGCGGACCTCGGCGGTCGGAGGTCGTGGTGGCACCCCCGCCGCGGCGGCGATGCGGTTCAGCGACTCTCGATGCGTCCACGCCACGTGCGCGCCATCGGAGGCGTTGTCGAGGCGGTTGAAATAGTTACACGGGTAATCCTCGAGTTCGCATGGCTCGATCACGAAGCCGCGCTCGAAGTCGGGGAAGCGTCGCATCGGCGGCGGCTCGCCCTCCCCGAGGTAGGCGAAGATCAGCCCCAGGTATTCCTGGACCGGATAGCCGCGGATCTTGATGCGCTGGCAGAAAGGCTCTGGCTCGGCCGGCTGCTCGATGCAGCTCCCCGACCCGTCGTACTTCCACCCGTGGTAGAAGCACCGTAGATCGTCGCCCTCGACCCACCCCGTGGAGAGCTGCGCCCCCCGATGCGCGCAGCGGAAGGCGACCAGGTGCGCGCGCCCTTCGGTTCCCTCTGCCTCTGGGTGAGGACCGGCCTCCCCTCGATACAGCGTGAAGTCCTCGCTCATAATGCGTATTGGAACCGCCCTGCCGGCAGGTAGATCCTGCGATCGATACACTGGCTGCCAGAACATGCGCAGATAGCGTCCGGCCAGCGTCCCCGGGCCCGCCCTCCCAACTCAGGTGCGCTCCCACAAATACGCCGTCCGCACGTACCCGCCGAAATACCCGCCGCCTCCCGTATGGCCACCGTCGAGATCATCCAGCGCCCGTGCTGCGCGGCCCACCGTCGCGTAGACCGGGTAGTAGTAGATCGGCAGCAGAGGCAGGTCCTCTACCGCGATGTCGGCGATCTCCTTCAGTATTCGTCCCTGCTCGGCCTCTCCGATGGACAGGTTGAACCGATTGACCAACTCCGTGGCCCGCGGATTGCTGTAATGATTGCGATTGTTCCCGGAGAAGCCGTTCCGGGCAGTCGAGCTGGCGTTTCCATCGTATCGCGGCAGGATGCGATCGCCCTGTCCTCCGGTGCTGAGGTCGGTCCCCGGGAACGCCTGAGCGAACTCGCGGTCCTGCTGAAGGGCCTGCGGAACGGTGAAGATCTTCGAATCGATGCCGATGCGCTTCCACATGTCCGCCAGCGCCGTGGCGATCGGCACGCGAAGTGTGTTGGTGCGCACCTCGATCTCGAGATGGCTCCCCGCGCCATTCGTCAGCAGCCCGTCGGCGCCGCGAGTCCAGCCAAGCTGCGCAAAGGCCTGCAGCGCCCGCGGCGGATCGTTCGCGCTTTCCGCGAAGACGTCCCCGACGTAGGCCCACAACGGCTCGGTCGGCGCAATGATCGACTTCGCCTCCGCATGCAGGGTGGGCCGCCCGCCGTAGGCGAGGTCGGCCAGCGCGGCCCGGTCGAGCCCGAGGTACAGCGCGCGCCGCACCCTCTCATCGAGCAGCTCCTTCGGGCTGGCCAGCTCCGGCGCGGCCTGGAAGCCGAGGTAATAGACCGGCCCAACCGCGGTGAAGACGCGCCCGCCGGATGTCTCGAACCCCTGGTCCTGCAGGCTGGCGATCTTGCCGCCGTCGAGGAACTCGATCGTCACGTCGACTTCCCCCGCGAGAATGCCGGCGTAGCCCGCGTTCGCGTCCAGGATCTCCTTCACCACGATCTGGTCCACCTTCGGGCGGCCCAAGAAGTAACGGTCGTAGGCCTCGAACGTCGCGCCGGAGCCATGCTCCATGCGCGCCAACCGAAACGGACCGGTGTGGACGTACCCGCTCAGCCAGAACGGCAAGCTCTGAAATGCGTCCTTGTCGCCCAGGTTGAAATCGGCTTCCAGGAGGTGCGCGGGCAGCGGATAGAACGCCATCGGTCCGAGCGTGCCGCCCAGGTAGTAGGAACCCGTCCAGTGGATGAGGACGGTGTGAGGGTCGATCTCCTCGACCGACGACATGCGCGAGATCGCGAAGCGGTCGGCGAGCGATAGCTCGGGGTCCGAGTTCACGCGGTATCCGAACAGCAGGTCCCGAGCGGTGAACGGTGTGCCGTCGTGCCACGTCACGTCCGGTCGAAGCGACCATTGTGTTGTCATCCGGCCATCGTCCAACAGGCGGATCGTGCCGTTATCCAGCGACGGCAGATCGCGCGCGATCTGCGGGATCGCGCGACCTCGGGCGTCCGAAGTGGTCAGCCCATTGGAGTGCATCTCGAAGTACGTGACGACGCTATTCCCGGATGTGATGGCGGCCCTGGGCGACAGGCTCAGAATCGGCGCGCCCACGGCAACTGTGATGACCTTCAACGGCCCGCGCGCCTGAGGCGCCGGTTGGGAGGCGGCGCCGGGGCGTGCTCGAGGTGGCTCAGCGCAAGCTGAGAGCAGCAGCATGCCTGCGCCCAAGAAGGTCAGGCCGCGTGAAAACCATCTATCCCAGCTGCACATTCGCGTACTCCCTCGGGGGGGTGAACGATTGGCTGTTGTCAAGCCTGTGGCAGATCGTATTCTCGCGCCAACGCCCCGTCAAATACGCTCCGCGTCATAGCCGAGCGTACAACAAGAAGCGCCGCTCCCAGATCATGCTGGATGAGGATCTGATCCGGGCACTTGCGGAAGAATCCCGGCTCACGAGTCGGTCCGTTTCATCGCTGGTCCGTGAGGCGGTTGCAGCCTGGCTGGAGCCTCGGCGCGCAAAGCGGCTGGGCGCCACCTGAGGATCGGCTCACTCAGCGTCTCCTGATGCCTCGGGACGCACAGGTCGGACGCGCACCGCAACAGGGTGGCCCGGTGGCCCGATTCAGCTTGACAGGGGCACGCCCGGATAATAGGATGCTGGTCAGACAATCACATCCCCATAAGCGAGGTGAGCGGATGCATCTTCAGGAACTGCCCGACGAATCAGACGAGACCCCAATGTTTGGCGGACACGGGACTCGATCGGATGGGTCGCAGCCGACCGGACCGGTGGAGTGGTTCAGCCACCTGGTGGTCGGCGTCACCAACCTTGACCGCAGCGAGGCGTGGTACCGGGACGTGATCGGGCTCGATGTGCTCGGCCGCGGGCTGCTGGCGGAGGAGCGCCCTCACGCGGTGCTGCAGATGAACACCGGCCAGCTTCTCGTCCTCGTGGAGAACGAGAAAATAGCGGCGTCGAAGGGCGGCGTGCATCATGGTCTGATGCTGACGCCCAACCAGTACCGCCGCGCCTATGAGCGTCTCCAGAAGCTCGGCCACAAGATCGAGGACTCGCGCGAGCAGTTCCGCGCTCACGGCGAGTACAGCATCGACATCGAGGACCCCGATGGCCACCGCTACCAGATCCAGTGTCACGGGCCCGAGGCGGAACGCATCATGCCGGGCGCGGGCATCGTGGACTGTGGCTCGGCCGCGAAATACCACGTTGGCGACGTACGTGCCTTCAAGACGGGTAATTTCCATCTGGTCCGTCTCAAGGAGGGGTTCCTCGCCGTCAGCAAGTGGTGCACCCACATGAACGGCGTCGTGATCTACCAGAAGGTCCACTGGCAGTTCTGGTGCCCGTTCCACGGCGCCACCTACGACCGGCGCGGCCTGCCCGATCCGTTCATGGGTAATCGCGCGGGTGGCCCATTGCGGCTGCACCCGATCACGTTCGGCCCAGAAGGCAACGTCCTGGTGAACACCGATGAGGTGATTTCGCGAACGGAGTACGATACGGCGCAGGCAGTCCAACCGCTGGACGTCGCATTCGCCTCGGCCCCGGTGCTAGCGTAGAGGATCAAAGCAGGACGCTGAGAAGAGGAGATCGAACCCTCACCCTAACCCTCTCCCAGAGGGAGAGGGAACTTGATAGTCGCCGCGACGATGTGAGAACACTCCTTGGAGGTGAAAGATGGCCGAAGTTGAGAGCATCAGCCACAGCGGGATGGTCGCGCCGGATACGCGCGCGGTGCACGAGTTCTATGCGAACGTGCTGTGTGGCAAGCGACAGGAAACGGTGAGTCGTGCCTACGAGGGACCTCGCGGCGGGCAGTCGCACCCCTGCGTCCCGCGACAGCGGGACCTCCCACCGTCTGACGTGCTGCGCGGCGGCGACGATAGCTTCCGTCATGGGTTCGCAGTCTCGCGGGAGCGATTCGACGACGCCCTCGATTGGCTGCGCACGAACGAAGTGGCATTCGACGGGCCGGTCACCCACCCCGAACGCGGTCCCATCGGGCAGTCGGTGTACTTCCGCGACGCGGGCGGCAACTTCTTCGAGCTGTGCTGGCGGCGGGACGAGAACCGCGCGTACCACCGCGTGATCCTGGCTGACGGATGACGGCCGCTGTCGTAGCGCCAACCTCGAATGGTGGCACGGCCGCTTCGATTCCAGGGATCCGTGCAGGCAGCGGTGAGTTACAACCCCAGGCTATCGACGCCGGGCAGATCGTCGGGGTCGTGCTGGAGGTGATGGACCTCGCGGCGACGCGCGCTTTCTACGCTCCGATCTTCAAGGACAGCGGCGGCCAGTGGAGCGAAGCGCCGGATGGCCTGGTATTCACCGCGGCCAGCACACGGCGTACGGCGTGCCACGGGAGCGTGTTGAGGCGCTGGCCCAGCAGCTCGAACGAGCGGGCCACAAAGTCGAGAGGTGGCGCGAGGACCATCCGTCCGAGCGCCAGATCAGCCCGTACGTCATGGACCCGAGCGGCAACTGGGTGCAGCTCGTGCCGTCCGACAGCACCGGCTCGCTCATCGATCACGTGGGCATCGAGGTCCACCACCACGACTACGCC
>JAERMM010000312.1 GCA_016844585.1 Chloroflexota bacterium
CCTCACAGACCTTCCCCATGGTCTCAGCCAGATGGGCGCGCGTGCGTGTATAAGAGACGACGTCCACGGGACCCTCCATGAACTGAAAGCGTACGTGTACATATTACTGTATTTTTGGGCTGGGTGTCAGCCTTCAGGACTGCCAGGTCCACTCGTGGATGTTCCACGTGTTGCCAACCTGTTCAGAGGAACGCGGGCCCGGGCCTGACAGACCTTTGCGGACAGCCAGGTTTTCCGAGTTGTACGTCAGCCCGATGACGCCGACCTCGCTGGTGATGAGGCGGACACCATCGGCGATCGCTCGCGCGCGTTCATCGTACTCGGCATTCGGCCAGCAGCCGCGGTTGGTGCCGCGGAAGTTCTGGCGCGGGTCCGGGCACTCGCTCGTCACCCAGATGCCCATTGTGGCGGGCATGCGGATGGAGCGGGCGGTGCTGTTCAGTCCGGGGAACGTCACGCGAAACTCGTTGTCGCGTTGGGCCGCTTCGCTCAGCGCGTTCTGGGTCACCTGCATGCCGAGCTGACGGAGGCCGTTCGTAATGATGCTGACCTCCAGCTCGTTGTCGGTGCCGGTTGTCGTGCGCGCTTCGATGGCAAAGGGCTCGCCGGTCGCCGTCGAGACGAGCGATTCACCACGCCTCGTCCAGCCCGCTTCTTCGAGCAGGGCGAACGCTCGATTGGCATCGTACGGGTACTTCGAGGCAACCTGCACCGCCTGGGGGTAGATCGCGTCCGTGGGCGATACGAAGAAGTCCGTCGCCTTCGACGTGCCGGCCGTGACGACTTCCGCAAGGCTGTCTCGGTCCAGGCCCGTGGCGATGGCGCGGCGAACGCGCACGTCGAGCAGGGCAGGCTGGCGAACGTAGGATGGATTGTGCTGCACCTCGACGTAGCGGAACCGCACCGGTGTGATGATGACCTGTCCGTCGCCGCTCTCGCGCCAGCGCTGCTGAATGGAGGACCCGGCGACCTGGCCCAGCGTGACACCAACGGTCATGTCCACCGTGCCGCTGAACAGATTGGCGACGACGGTGTTGGTGTCCTCGATGATGCGGAACAGCACCTGGTCGATCTTCGGCCTGCCGAGGAACCAGCCGTCCCAGGCGCGGAAGTCCATGAAGGAGCCGCGCACCCACTCATTCATGAGATATGGCCCGGTCCCGACCCAATTGTCGCGCTTCCAGAACTCATGGTGGAGGAACGCCTGCGTGTCGCGCTCGTCGAAGACCTGTTCCATCATGTGCGCTGGGATCAGCGGCTCCAGATCGCGTGAGATCAGCTCGTTCGCCCACGGATAGGTCTGTTTCCAATAGATGACGGCCGTCTTGTCGTCGAGCCCCTCGATGCGATCCATGAAGCGCTCGGGATCCCGCGGCATGACCGGCATGTCCTGGCTCTGATACACACGCATCGTGAAGGCGAAGTCCCGCCAGGTGACCGGACGTCCATCATGCCAGTTGGCGTTCGGGCGGATGCGCCACGTCGTGGTCATCGTTCCGTCGGCGTTGACGACCCAGCTTCCGTTGTCGCGTGAGGGCAGCTCGGCGGCGAGCAACGGGTGGGCCATGCCGCGCCCATCGCGGACCGCGAGCGGACTGCTCTGCAGGAAGTTGAACTCCCCGGAGTAGGTGTCACCGCCGCCGAGCTTTGCGGACAGGTCGTCCACCTCGCCCGCCACGGCGATTGTCACCTTCGTCGGCTGCGTCACGGCCGCCGGTGCTGTCGATCCAGCCGGCCCGGTTGGCGCCGTCGAGGGCGCTCCACAGCCAAACGTTATTCCCACGAGGACAATGAAGAGGAGCCCTTGCCTCGCTACCGGCGCCATCATCTCAGTGACTCCTAGTTCCGTGTGTGGTCCGGTGAGTGAGGCCTACGCTCGCGGGCAGCACAGCTCGATGAAATTGCTCGAGGGGTCCTTGGTGTAAATGGAGCGAGCGATGACAGACTCAGCCGGGTGGTCGATAGGGCCTTCGAACGCGACCTTGTGCCGACCGAACACTTCAACCGCCCTGTCCATCTGCTCGGGCGTCACGTGAAGGGCGAGGCGGGGTACGCCGCGCAACTGCTCCGGTGGTGGCTCCTGGTAGTGGCTCTGGTAGAGGCTCAGCGGAATAATCGCCTGCCCAACCGTTACGCTGCTGTGTGGCATGGCGCCGCCATACACCTGCTCGGAGCCGCGGCTGGCCCGCCCCTCGAGCAGCGTCTTGATGCGCTGCATGATCTGGTCTGTTGAGGCCGGGCTGCGATAGTCGAAGGTTGTTTCGAGGATCTCGCCCATGACCTTCGCATAGAAGTGCTCGGCAAGATCGAGGTCGTACACCGCGATCGCGCTGTGGTCAAACTCGTCAATCATGATTCCTACCTCGCCGTCGCCACGCCTGGCGGAATTGGAATCATTTTATCGACATCATCCTGCATTCGTGGCAGCGTCGTGTCCGTGTCGACAATGATCTGGCCATCGACGAACTCTACGGCGTATTTGTGCAATGGCGGCACGTCCTTCTTGATGGCGACCTGGTCGCCGGTGCGCGTAAACTTTCGATTGTGACAGGGACACCAGAACGAATAGTGCTCCTGCTGATAGGTGACGTTGCATTGCTGGTGCGTGCACACCTGGTTCAGCGCCAGCACACCGTCCGCTAACCGCACCAGGAAGAACTTGCCCTCTTTGATGTGGGTCACCGATCCGACCGGGAAGTCGTCGACTCGACCCGCTACCACCTTGCCGCGTCCCGCCGCCGGAAGCAGGAACGCCTCCTCGGTGTACGAGGTGATCTGCAGCCGTCGGTCGTCCGGGTCGTCGAGGTACGTGGTGAGCACGCCGACCGAGCGGCGTCCTTGCTCGACCATGTGGTCTTTGACCAGGCAGTTGCGCGCCTTCAGTCGCTCGAATACCTCGGGATAGTGTTCCGGCGCCAGCATGAAGTTGGTGTGGCAGCGCGGGCCGTCGGGTTTTACGGTTTCGGACTCGACGAGCACGACGTACTGGCCGTTGTCCGTTTTGAAGACGGCTGTTGGCGCAGGGCCCTCAGATGGGACCACGTTCGTGGGCACGGGTTCGAGGCAGAGGCCGTTGCCGTAGAAGTCGACGGAGCGCTCGAGGTTCGAAACGTCGAGGACGATATGATGGAACTGGCCGGCTGTAGTCATTTATCCCTCCCCTTGGACGGCAAGGTACCAACGATGTCGTGGAAGCGCGGCGGCCACACAATGAGCATACGGATTACTGGCTTGATCATGCTCGATCACTCCTCAAGGGTGAGGCCGACGGTTGGTTCCGCCAGGATATCACCAGGCGGCCGGCTCGACAATTCCATGTTCCATGGCCGATACGCTGAGATCGAGTTTTTGATCAGCCTGGGGTGGCGGAGTACCATGTTCACACCAGCCCTTTCGCACAGGAGATACTATGGCAGCAATGACGGCGTCGATGACTGAGCAAGATTACCCGGATTTCGTTCACACCGGGCCGGGAACCCTGGCCGGCAGATACATCCGCACATTCTGGCAGCCGCTCTATCGGGCTAAGGACCTGCCCGCGGGCAAGGCCGTGCCCGTTCGGCTCCTGGGAGAGGACCTGACGCTCTTCCGCGGAGAGACTGGCACAGCGCACGTCTTCCAGCAACGCTGCGCACACCGTGGCACCCAGCTCAAC
>JAERMM010000313.1 GCA_016844585.1 Chloroflexota bacterium
TGTGCTCCACTGGGGGGGCGATACCCGCTCGCTGGCCGGGCGCGTTATCAATTGGAGCGGTCAATGCGCCGTGAATCTGAGTCAGCTCACGGCGGCGCCGCGTGGCGACCCATGGTTGTCGTCGGGTCTGCCGAAGATCGGCGATCCGATCTACCTCTCGAAGTGGGAAGACACCGAGGCAGCGCCCACGCTGCTCCACATCCAGTCCATTGCCGACGTTGAGCTATTCGGAATCCACACGGCCAACTACGGCAACTTCATCCTCGAGCGAGGCCCCTGGGAGCAGCGCTTCGGGTTCAGAGTCGCGACGCTGCGCCTCGGCCCGCTTGCTTCCGCGGCGTCCTTTGCCTGGAGCGAGGCGGATCAGGCTGCCTACGGACGGCTTCTCGCGAACATTGAGAACGCCGAATCCGCGGCGCTGTTTCAGGCGACATCTCTTGGAACGGACCCGGTCACCGTACTCCCGGGCATCGCGGACTGTGAAAAGCTGGGCCTGGACTCGTTTGAGAGCGGTCGCAATGCAGGCGTTGCATTCCAGCGGATACAGGACTGTCTCAGCCGGCTGGGTTTCGGAGGCACCGGGCTGACGCCTCAGCCATCGGGCCCACCGGTGCCCCTGTCCGTTCGAATCGTGCCTGTGAATCGCACAGACCTACAGATAACCTGGGACCCGTCAGCCGCCGCGACCGGCTACCGGATTTATGGTGGCAGTCAGGGTACCGCGGCCAACACTCTGGTCGCGACGGTTCAAACCGGGTTCGCGACGACGACACTTACTGGTCTGGTTCCGGGAGCGACCTACTGCTACTCGGTGTCGGCATTCAACGCTACGGGTGAATCGGCGGCGACGACACCGGTTTGTTCGGTCCTGACTGCACCGTCATCCGCGCCAACCACGCCGAGCAACTTACAAGCGACAGCACTGGGCTCCAATTCCGTCCAGCTCACGTGGTTCGATCCGATCAACGACCGAGATGGCTTCTATATCTATGAGGGAACGAACACCGTGGCCAATGTGCCTGCCAGCACAACGCAATGGACGATCACGGGTTGGAATGGCTCAGTCCAGCACTGTTATGAGGTTGTGGCCTTCAACGGAGCGGGACAGTCGGCAAGGAGCAACACTGCGTGTGCTGGACCGGTTGGGACCGTACAGCCCACCTCGACCGTTCAGGCTACGGCGACGACGCAACCAAGCCCGACATCCACGGCTGTGCCCGCAACTCCAACCGCCACGGTTGCACCGTCGGCCACTCCCGTGTAAGCCTGACCCAGAGGAACGTCTGACACAGCGAGCGCCTCCAAATTGGAGGCGCTCGCTGCGTCGTTCAGGACGTCGTCAGCGCTCAGGTTAAACGCTTGATCCGAGGGACGTGAACATCGAGGCGATCTGTGGACCGAGGATGATAAGGCCGGCAATGGCAACAATGGCCACGAGGGCGATGATCAGCCCATACTCCACCATGCCCTGGCCGCGAGCCCGGGCCTCCGCTGCTGCCTCTCTGGAACCCTGTACGATGTCGCGAATCATTCCTTGCCTCCTTTCCCTTGCAGGCGAGTTGGCCGATCCAGAGCTTCCGCACGATCGCTTCGCGGTCCGAATGCTGGCCGTCTTAGCCCGTCCGCTATGCCGGATTGTATACTACCGTTACAGCTTGTAACGTCTCTGTGTCGGTTGTCACACGTTCTCGTTTCGACGTTCCTTGTCGCGCCTTCTCAGGTCGGCCGGGTGGCGGCGCCAGCATGACCGTTAGATGGCAGGCGGTGACGCCTGCGTCCGTCCGGACGGTAATCCCAAGACGGTGAGCGCCAGCTTCTCCGGATCGTGCCGGAGGAGATGCTCCTTCTTCAAGTAGCGGCCAAGTGGAACCCGCACAAAGACCGCCCTGGGCGCCAGCGCTTGGCATGCGTCCTCATCCAGCTCGACTGGCTCCTGGCCGTCCTGTCGGTAAATGTCGAGGATCTCTGGGTCGAGAGCCTCTGAGTTCGCCACCACGTAGTCGAGACGCGAATTGTCTCCCAGATAGAAGAGAAACGCCCGCAGATGGTCGGACGCCGTATACCCGTCTGTCTCCCCACGCTTTGTCATGAGGTTCAGGACGAAGACGAGCGGCCCAGCGGCAGCGCTGATCGCCTCGGGCATCCCGTCGACGAGCAAATGCGGCAGGATACTCGTGTAGAGGTCCCCTGAGGAGAACACGATCTTGCCCGCCTCGGCCACCGCTCTCAGCGCCTCTGGATTTGGGTCGGCTCTCGTGTTGAAGTAGATACGGGTGATGCGGTCGTCTGGCAGAAAGTCGGCTCGTTTTCGCCGCAGGTCCACGTTGGTTTCGCCTTCGATCTCGATTCCGCTGTGAGTGCGCGCGATCAAACGCAGATCGGTGAGGCTAGCCGGCGCGATCTTCGACGGAATTTGAAATAGCCTTCTGGCGGCCTCGATTCCGCGATCCTGCCCGCGAAAGATCTGGTCCAACCGAGCGCTCAACAGATTCCCGAGGCTGTGGCCCCGAAACGGCCCGTCGATGTCCACCAACCGATCATCGAAGAGGCGTTGGGCCACCTCGCGCTGATCGGCATTTTGCATGAGCGCGAGGAGACATTGCCGGGCGTCGCCGGGAGGCAAGACCCCGAGCTCGGTGCGCAGTCGCCCGGAGCTTCCCCCATCGTCCCAGCTACCGGGGATCGCGGTAATCTTGTCTGGCGCGTTGTGCTCTGCGAGCCCTCTCAGCAGATAGTAGTGGCCGGTTCCGCCGCCAAAGGTGACAATGCGCTGCTGAGAACGAGGGATCGGATCGATTGGGTTCACGGGTTGAGCACTCCAAATTGATTCATTGGTTGTCATTGCCCGTCACATTGTCGGTTCGCGAGGCGGGGTCGGGGCTAGTACGCGGGCCGGGTTCCCAGCAACGATGGCGTGCGGGGGCACTTCAAAATCGACCACCGTCGCGGCGCCGACGATCGCGCCCTCGCCGATCCGCGCCCCGCGCAGCAGGATGGCTCGCGCGCCGATCCAGGCGTTGCTCCCGATAGAGATGCTCAGCTCTGGGGGCTGACGGACGCTGCTGCTGGGTGCGGCTTCGCTTACCCAGGGAAGAGCGGCGAAGCTATCGGCCAGGACCACCTCGTGTGAAATAAACGAATAGTCTCCGATCTCAACGCGACCGTTGGACGAGATCATGGCGCCCACCAGGGTGCAGTAATCGCCGACATCGACTTCCCCGCTTGGCCCCAGGTCGAAAAACGTTCCATTGTAGACCCCGCTGTCGTGCCCGACGCGTACGCCACAGGACCGACGGCTGTAATAGTGCAGAAATGCGAACGAGCTATACAGCCAGCTTCTCGCGCCGACGACCACGATCGCGCCGATCCCGATCCACACCTCGTCCTCAATGACGACCGGCCGCGTGATCAGCGGTGGGCGTTGGTTGCGGTCCCCCTCAGGCGCGTTCGCGATCGCGTCCTGCTTCCGAAGCGCTGGGTCGTGTGGATGAAAATCACAGTCGGCGATGGTCACGTTGTACGACACGATCACGCGTTTTCCGATCGTGATGTCCTCAGCACACATGAAGACGGCCCCAACGAGCGTCGAATCGTCGCCAACGCGGATCGCACCTGACGGCTCGACGTTGAACTCCGTCCAGGTATAGACCTTCACCCCGGTCCCGAGCACCAGGCCAGCGTCGCGTGTGCTGCGAAAGCGCTTGAAGCTTTCCCTGCGCTCCACGAAGCATCCATCGCCAATCCGGACGTTCCCCGGCAGAGTGGCATAGTCCCACGCTCCAGTGATCTCGCCGATGTCCACGGGCGCTAGCCGAGCCCGATGCGGTCGAGGAGCTGGCCTAGCACGACCCGCGCATCGAAATGGGTGCGGGCGATCTCGCGCGCCGCTCGTTGGTG
>JAERMM010000087.1 GCA_016844585.1 Chloroflexota bacterium
CTCGAGTCGGCTGGTCTCAATAGCCACATGGGTGGCGGGCTGGTCATTGAAATTCTCGTAGAAGACCTTGCCCGGCGTGACACGTCGCTCAGGACCACCGTCCTCCGACAGAGAAAGCTGAGCCGATACCGTTCGGGTCCCGGGCCCTCGCACGTCGGTTAACCCAAGGTACGTGAGCGCGTATCGACCAACGGACATCGACCCGCCAACGGGGATCGTGGCATCCCGCGCCTGCTGGTAAAACGACGAGCTGATCACGCCAACCGCAACCAAAACCACGCCGAGATGGACGAGATAGCCACCGTAGCGAGATCGCGCCCGCCGGACCAAGCGCGAAAACGCCACCGGAGCCGATTCCCCGGTCGCACGGACGCGCGCGCGAATGCCGCGCCAGTACTCCCAGCCGACGGTAGCAGCCGCGAACAGCGCAGCGGCCAAGGCTACGATTGCCGCCGGCGTCCGCAGGCCGAGCATGACCAACACCGTGGCTGCCACACCTGCAACCGCCAGCGGCAGTGCAAAGCTGCGTCGCATTTGTTGGGCCGACGCGCGTCTCCACGGAAGCAGCGGGCCCAGCCCCATCAGGATCAGCAGGCCAAGCAAGAGGGGACCGTTCACCTGCTGGTAGAACGGCGGGCCCACCGTTGCTTTTACCCCGCGCGCCGCCTCGGAGAGCACCGGGAAGATCGTCCCCCAATAGGTTGCGAACGCGACGCTGACGAGAAGAACATTGTTGAGCAAGAAGGCAGATTCACGCGAGACAAGCCCGTCGAAGCGGCTTTCATCACGCAGCAGCGGGAGCCTGGCGATCAGCGCCGTCGCCGAAACGATGACTGCCACGGCGAGAAATCCAAAGAACAATGGCCCAATCGTTGACTCTGCGAAAGAATGCACCGAGGAGATAATGCCGCTGCGCACGATGAAGGTCCCTTGAACGGCAAGGCAGAACGTGGCGATGATAAGAGCCATGTTCCACACCTTCAGCATTCCACGTCGCTGCTGCACCAGGATGGAATGCAGATAAGCCGTGAGCGCGAGCCAGGGCATGATGGCGGAGTTCTCAACCGGGTCCCAACCCCAGTATCCTCCCCAGCCGAGGACGTGATAGGCCCACCAGGCGCCGAGCAGGTTGCCAGCGCCGAGAAACGCCCAAGCGAACAAGGCGTATCGGCGCGTCACGCGCATCCAGTCGGCATCGGCGCGGCCTGCGATGAGCGCGGCCATTGCAAACGCGTACGGAATCGCGACGCTAGAGTAACCCAGCAGCAGCACCGGTGGGTGAATCAACATGCCGCCGTCGTACAGGAGCGGATTGAGGCCGCGCCCATCCGGCGGCACAAGTGCCAACCGTTCGAAGGGGTTGGTCACCGACGTGAGCACGAAGAGGAAGAACGCCTCGATCGACATCAGAACGGCTATCGCGTACCCGATCACCCGCCGCAGACGGTCGAACGTTGAGCGAATAGCGATCGCCGACAGAATCGACAGCGCCGTCGCCCAGTAAAGCAGCGAGCCCTGTTGGCCGCTGTAGAAGGCCGCGACCACCAACTGGAGCGGCATGGAGCGGCTCGAATGCTCGGCTACATATCTGACCGAAAAATCGTGCCCGACGAACGCCACAATCAGCGCAAGTGAGGTCAGCACGCACATCCCCGTCACCGCGAACGCGCCATTGCGAGCGGCCCGCAGAAGCCGATCGTCTTGAGATCGGGCGCCAAGGGCTCCGGCCAGCACCGAACAGAGGGCGGCGACCAGCCCGGCAACCAGCGCTCCAGCTCCCACGTCAGCTATCGTCGCAAGCCTCCGTCACGAACCTCGGATTGTCTGCTCGTAAATCGAGCGCAGGGCGATGGCGATCGCGTAGATGACGACACCCACCCCCAAGACCTGCGCCTCTGCGCGACGCCACATGGGCAACGAGCCGGCCGATGCTGTCTCGCCGCCAATCTGCCGCGCAGCGCTGAACATCCACAATCCGAGTAGAACCTTGATCGCAAGCAACGCAGCATAGGTCGGAGGTAACGCGGCGGCCGAGAGTCGCTCGGCTGCCATGACCACGCCGGTCAAGACAAACACGCCTATCCCAGTGCGTAGCGCCTCCCGAAATCCGCGCCATACCATCGGACCGGCTGATCCACCAGTTGAGACCGCGCTGGTCAGCGCGTACGTCAGCGTACCACCCAGCCACACGGCGGCCGCCAGCGCGTGCGCCAGTCGAAGCGCTGCGAGGAGAAGCTCGGCTGTCACATGCGTCCAGGGTGTAGTCGCCTCACGGTCGAATCTCATCCACGAAGGCGCGGAGCTGGGCATCGTTGATGGGGCCCACCCAGCGTCGGACCATCGTGCCGTCGCTGCGAATGAAGAAGGTTTCCGGAACGCCGGTCAGCCCATACTCAATTGCGATCCGGCCGCCTTCGTCTGGCCCACTTGGGTACCGCACGGAGAATCGGTTCATGAAAGCTCGCGCGTCGCTCTCAGCGTCCCAGACGCCCACTCCGAGGAACTTGACCGACTGCCCATCATAGTCGCGTGCCGCGCGGACCAGGACGGGCGCCTCGTCGCGGCAGGGAACGCACCAGCTGGCCCAAAAATTCAGAATCACCCCCTGCCCCTGGAGGTCTTCAATTCGCAGTGGGGAGCCATCGTAAAGCGTCAATTGGAAATGGGGAGCCGGACGGGGCGTGAGGCTCGCCAGACTCCCAGCCGAATTCACGCCAAAGGCGTCAGGCGGGACGGAATTCCGAACGAGCACATTGCCGAAAGCTAAGAAGATCACCGCCAGGACGATAAGCGGAGGTGCAATCAGCAGCGGCCGCGCAAGACGAGCAATCAGAACGGTCGGACCCTCACGAACTAGCCCAACATTGTAGCTGAGCAGGCCCAGCCTCAGGGATCTCTACGGCCGGCCCAGATCCTCAAAGTCCCGTCCGGACAGCCGCTGCTCCTGTCGCTCGTCCGGCAGCTTGTTTCGGGCAATAAACCACGTGCCGAAGGCGAGGAAAAAGAAGAGGGCACCCCATAGAACGACAAACAGCAGGGCGACCAGAATCAACAACAGCCAGATGGAAAAGCCCGAATCGTCCACGTTTCCTTCCCTTCGAGCCGGCCGACGGTCGTCAACCATGGCTCTTCACGGGCGTGTATCGTATTCTCGCAGAGAGCCGCGTGTGCCAAGACCGTCGCGGGCGCGCCCGGCCCTCGTGGTGGGGAAGGCGGGACTCGAACCCGCACGCCTCTCGGCACGTGATCCTAAGTCACGCTCGTCTGCCAGTTCCGACACTCCCCCGGGCACAAAGACCTTACCACCGCCTCGTTCGGGCCGTCAATTTTGACGCTTTCCTGTGGAGCCCGTGTTTGGCAATCGTATCGTTCCAGTTGACCGCCACCGACAGAAGGTCCGCAGCTCGGACCGGGTTGCTCCACACCGCACACGGCGCCATCAAAACGCCCGCGCTCCTTCCGGTCGCCACCCTGGCAGTGGTTGGCAGCCTCGACCCGCTCGAGTTGACCGAGATCGGCGCCCAGATGATTATGGCCAACACCTATCATCTCTTTCTCCGTCCAGGCACGGACCGGATTTCCGACGTAGGCGGGCTCCACCACTTCCTGGGCTGGTCGGGCCCGCTCATGACGGATAGCGGTGCTCTCCAGCCCTTCAGGCTAGATGTGGCGCATGGCCGAGTCGACGACGACGGGGTCACGTTTTCCTCGCACATCGACGGATCGAAGCATCGTTTTACGCCCGAGGTGTCGGTCGACCTTCAGGAGAAGTTAGGCGCCGACGTGATCCTCGCATTCGCTGACGAATCGTTGCCGCTGGGTGACGAGCTACACGCGGCCAACGCCCTGGACCGCACGCATCGATGGGCCAGACGCTGCCTGGAGGCTCGGAGCCGATCCGACCAGGGGATGATGGGCATCGTTCAGGGTGGCATCTCCAACGAACTGCGAAAGAAGAGCGCGAGCTACGTCGGCGCTCTGCCGTTCGACGGCTACGTCATCGGCGGATTACAAAGCCGGCCGAGGGCCGATATGCACCGTTTGCTCGAATCGTCTCTCGCGAACCTGCCACCCGACAAGCCCCGACACCTTGCCAACGTCGTATCGCCAGAACATATCTTTGATGCGGTCGAGCGCGGCGTCGACACTTTCGACTGCCTTGCCGCAATCCAGCTAGCGCGGCAGGGAACGCTCTTTACACTGACCGGAACCGTGAACATTACCGCGGACGGCTTCCGCGAGGACTTCGCACCAGTCGACTCTGAATGCCGATGCTACACGTGCCTAACGTTTTCCTGCGCGTACATTCATCACCTGTTCGACGCGGGTGAGCTGCTCGCCAACCGCCTGGCCACGATCCACAATCTTGCCTTCATGCTCAATCTCATGGACCGCATCCGAGGGGGGGTTCGCGATGGTGCACTCCGCGAGGTCCACGGAGAGTTCGAAGCGCGATGGTCGTCCGCGGGAGGCTAGCCGCCGATCTGCGACATGGATCGGTTCGGGCGAACGAAGAAGGCGCCTTCATTGATGTGGTGCTTCAACTCCTTGCGCCAGACTGCCGATCGAATTGTGCGCTCGAGGTCACCATTGCTGGCGCCCGCGCGGAGCAACCCCATCAGCGACGTGTCCTCCACAGAGAACAGGCAGGTCCGCAGCTGGCCGTCGGCGGTGAGGCGGATCCGGTTGCAAGTCGAGCAAAAAGGCTCGCTGACCGGATTGATGAATCCGATCCGACCGATGCCGTCCTCGAACACGTAGTTACGCGAAGTTGAGCTCGTGTCGTCCTGGAGCCGGACCAGGGGCCGCCATGCATGGATTACCTGACGAATCTCCTCGCCGCTGAGCACCTGATCGTTGTTCCAGGTCCCGTCGGCGTCTAGAGGCATGAACTCGATGAAGCGGATGTGGTAGGGCTTGCGCCGCGCCAACTCCGCAAAGGGAATGATCTCCTCCTCAGTGAAGCCACGCATGGCAACCGCGTTCACCTTGATTGGCCAAATCGAGGGATAGCGCTCAATCTCCTCGAGGCCCTCCAGCACACGATGTAGGGCGTCACGTCGAGTGATGCGCTCGAACTTCTCCGTCACAAGCGTATCAAGGCTTACGTTGATTCGGGTTAGGCCAGCTTCGGCGAGCGGCCGCGACAGGTGCTTGAGGAGAAATCCATTGGTCGTCAGGCTCAAGCTTTCTAGTCCCCTGATGGCCCCCAGACGGGCGATCAAGTCAGGAAGGCCGGCACGAAGAGTGGGCTCACCGCCGGTGAGGCGAACCTCCCGCACGCCGATCTCCACGAACAGTCGGATCAGACGCTCTATCTCGTCGAAAGTCAACAACTGGGCGTCCGGCATCCACGGGAGGCCCTCTTCGGGCATGCAGTATAGGCAGCGAAAGTTGCATCGATCGGTCAGTGAGACTCGCAAGTCCTCGAGATGCCGACCGAAGCGATCGACGAGTGGCCCACTCTGCGGTGGCTCGCTGGTTAGCGCCCCCTTTTCGACCAAAACCAGTGGTTCAACTGCCAACCAAATCCCCTGTTCACGGCGTGCGACGCGCACACGCCAAGCAGAGTATACCGCCCTTATGACGGCGGACCGCGCACGCCCTAACCATTTCTGGGTCGTCACGACTCCGTCACAGGTGGCGGGGCCTGCGTTGAATCGCCCATTTCGGCGGTGTTAGGATCCCAGCAGACATCGCGGGTCTCGACGAGGCCCAGGGAGCCAGGCCGTTGGAAGTAGACCCCGGGACAGCCTTGCGCGAGATCGACTCCCAGATTGCGCGGTGCAAGCGTTGCAAACTCGGAATGGGTGGGGCGCACCCCGTTCCCGGCTCGGGCAATCCACATGCGTCGATAATGTTCGTGGGGGAAGCCCCCGGCTTTTACGAAGATCAGGCTGGGCTGCCCTTCGTCGGTCCGGCGGGCAAGCTACTGGATGGCTTGCTCGAGGTAGCAGGCTTAAGCCGCAAAGATGTGTTCATCACCAACGTCGTGAAGCATCGACCTCCGGCGAATCGCGACCCGGAGCCCGACGAGCTCGAAGCATGCGATGACTTCCTTCGCGCCCAGATCGCAGCGATCAAACCTCAGGTCATCGTCACACTCGGACGATTCTCGCTGAGTAAATTCTTCCCGAACGTCCGCGCCATGCGCGACGTTCACGGTCGCGCCCTGCCGACCAGCGACGGTCTCACCATCTGTGCGATGTACCATCCCGCCGCTGCCCTGCATCAGAACAGCCTGCGCGCCGTACTCGAACAGGACTTTCGCGCGCTTCCGATGATTTTGGCGCGGGCCCAATCGCAACCAGCCACTCCGGTGACGGTTGCCCAGGCCGCACTGCCCGGCGTAGAGACACCGCCGGAGCAGATGTCGCTTTTCTGAAGATGGCGCGTAGCCGCACGCGGAAACGCCCGTCGGACCGTCAGAAGGCCGCGTCCACCTCGCCGCTTCAGGCCTTCTGGGCCTGGAATCACGGGCCGGACGTCATCGGACTCTGCTGCATTGCGCTCAGTCTCATAGCACTTCTGGCGCTTTTCTGGCCCGATGGTGCAGTCAGCGGGCCACTCGGCGGCCTCGTGACACGGGGGTTTGGTTGGCTGGCGGCCGTGGGCCCGATCTGGTTGGCCATCGCCGGCGTGCTGCTGATCTCCCACCGAGTCGTCCCGCGGCCCTGGCCTTGGATTCGACTTGGAGCAGGTGGGGGGCTCACGATTGGAGTTCTTGGGCTCGCCGCCCTCGAAGCACATCGCCGCGGCTTGCAGAGCGCCGAGGATAGCGGCGGCGGCGTTTTTGGGCGTGCCATCGCCAATGCGCTCGGCGATTGGCTGGGTATCCCATCCGCGATCGTCATCCTCGGAATCCTCGCTCTGGCGTGCGGATTCATCGCAAGTGGGCTCTCACTGGCCGATGTGAGTCGATCCATCGCACAGGTCGCACGGTTCAGCACCGTTAGCTTCCGCGCTGTGCAGGCGCGCCTACGCCGGCCGAAGCTTCTCATCAACCCGCACAGCGTGGCACGCGTCGTACCCCGCGGCGGACGCGTCGAACCATCCCTGGCCCTGAAGCCCGCCACCGCCGCTTCCAAGGCGCCTGTTAGTGGATCCGACGAGGGCCCGGACGTGATGGTCGAATCACCCAAGCGAGCCGACGGTACGTGGAAAACGCCCCCTATCACGATCTTCAAGGTGGGCAAGCCCGTTGAGCAGGTCCCCGGCGAAATCAAAGAGCAAGCGCGCATCATCGAGGAGACGCTGAACAGCTTCAACGTCAACGCGCATGTACTGGAAGCGAATCAGGGGCCCGCGGTCACTCAGTTCGGCGTGGAGCCCGCAATCGGCGTGCCCGTGAGCCGCATCACAGCGCGACTCAACGACCTTGCCCTCCGACTGGGCGCAAGCTCGATCCGCATAGAGGCCCCCGTCCCGGGACGGCGCATGGTGGGCATCGAGGTTCCAAACGCGTCCGTGTCCATCGTGAATTTGCGCGAGGTTCTCGAAAGCCCGAACTTCCAGCGGAGCAACGTTCGTATTCCGCTGGCCCTCGGCAAGGACATCGCCGGCAAAGCAACAGTCGGGGACTTGGCGCGCATGCCACACCTTCTCATAGCGGGCGCCACGGGCTCGGGCAAGAGTGTTTGCATCAACTCGGTTGTAGCCTGCCTGCTCTCGCAGTTCACTCCCGACGAGCTTCAGCTGCTCATGATCGACCCGAAGATGGTTGAACTGACCGCCTACAACGGCGTGCCGCACCTGCGCATGCCCGTCGTCACCGACATGGACAAGGTCGTCGGCACGCTGAAATGGGCCACCAAGGAGATGGAGCGGCGCTACAAGCTCTTCGCCGCGCATTCCGCCCGCAACATCGACGGCTACAACCGAGCAGTGCGCCAGCGACCTGGCGAACGACCAATGCCGTACCTCGTAATAATCATCGATGAGCTGGCGGACCTGATGATGATGGCGCCAGACGAGGTCGAGAAGAACATTTGCCGCCTCGCCCAGCTCGCGCGGGCGACGGGCATTCACCTGATCCTGGCGACCCAGCGACCGTCCGTCGACGTGCTGACCGGTCTCATCAAGGCGAACTTTCCGACCCGCATTGCCTTCGCTGTCACTTCGCAGATCGACTCTCGGGTGATTCTCGATGTCGCTGGCGCGGAACGGCTCCTCGGTCGGGGCGACATGCTCTACATGCCTCCTGACGCAGGAAAGCCGCAGCGCATCCAGGGAACCTACGTCTCCGACCAGGAGATCGAGGCATTGGTCAGCTACTGGAGGGGCCTCGGAGCCCCCCAGTATGATCAAAGCGACCTCGATGAGGTCGAGAGCCTGGGACGACCGACCGAGTCGTCAGGCGACGAGCTATACGAGCGCGCGGCTCAAATTGCGCAGGAGACCAAGCGGATCTCCGTGTCACTGCTTCAGCGCAGACTCGGCATCGGCTACCCGCGCGCAGCGCGGCTGGTTGACCTATTGGAGGAGCGCGGCGTGATCTCATCGTCCGAAGACGGCCGGGCTCGTGAAGTGCTCCCCCAGGGAACGGCGCTTTCCCCCGATTAGTACATCTCGGCGCAAGTGAGGCATGAGTTCGCTGCAAACGTGGCCGAGGTCGCTGTTGTCCCTCTCCCATTGCGATGGGAGAGGCGAGGTGAGGGCACCTTTTGGGCGCCTCCGAGTTGCCTACATCCCCACGAGTTGGGCCCTCCCCGCCGCCGCGGCAGGAGAAGGGCAGACGAACTCGCACAACCCACGACACTCTTCCTCAAGGTGTCTCACCTGTCTGTGAGGGCGCAATAGAAGCGAACTCGTTCCGGAAACTGTCCGTCTTGATCCCCTGCTTCAATGAGCGGGACACGATCGCCGAGATCGTGCGCAAGGTCCGGTCAGTTGACATTGATCTCGACGTAGAGGTCATCGTCGTCGACGACGGCTCAACCGACGGCAGCCGCGACGTGCTGCAAAAGCTATCTGAAGACGGTCAAGTGCACGCGTTCTTCATGGAGCGCAACTCCGGCAAGGGAGCAGCGGTCCAGCGTGCCCTCCGCGAGTCATCTGGCGACGTCGTCGTGATTCAGGACGCCGACCTCGAGTATGACCCCAGCGATTATCCGAGCCTGCTCCGCCCAATTCTCGGCGGAAAGGCGCAGGTCGTATACGGTTCTCGTTTCATCGGCGAGCACCGCGCCATGTACTTCTGGCACAGCCTGGGAAACAGGTTCCTCACGCTGCTCACCAACATTCTTTACGACACGACCCTCACCGACATGGAAACCGGGTACAAGGTCATGACCGGGAATGTTGCCCGCGGACTCAAACTGACCGCTCCCCGATGGGGTTTCGATCCCGAGATCACGGCGAGAATTCTGCGGACGGGCGTTCGGATCTACGAGGTGCCCATCTCTTACGCCGGTCGAGAATTCAATGAGGGCAAGAAGATCTCCTGGCGAGACGCCTTCGTCGTGATGGCCACGTTGCTCCGTTGTAGGTTCCTTCCATAGGCGTCAGTATCGTAGGGCGACAGCTCCAATGAAAAGGGGGTGGGTG
>JAERMM010000314.1 GCA_016844585.1 Chloroflexota bacterium
GCCACAGCACCGCGTGGTTTTCGAGGCTGCTTCAGCTTGCCGTTCGTGGGCTCGGTGATGTACGCCTCCGCCACTGTCTCTGTATCGGGCACGGGCCATCTTATGGTCGAAGGATAACGATTGTCGACTATCCAACGGCCTCGAAGCCGGCAGCTCATTTCGTGGCGGTGCGTCGTGTTGTTCCGTGTTCCATCGCGCGATACAATGCGAACAAGTGAGCTAGGCTCCGTCTCCGTCCGAGAAGCCCCACGACGCGTCCTGTCGCGGCGCTTGAAGGGAATCCCCATGGCAGCGCACAAGCTAACGACGCAAACGGTCACCACGACTGACGCCGGGCGGGACTTCCCGAAGCTCGTGCGGAAGGTCTCGAGACAGGAGACGCGAGTCGTGGTGGAGGAAAACGGCAAACCTGTCGCCGCCATCATCTCAGCTCGGGACCTAGAGCATCTCACCGAGATGGAGGCTGCTCTCACCGAGCGCTTCAAGGTTGTCGAACAGATCCAGTCCAAGAACGCCGACCTGGGCCCCGATGAAGTGCAGCGGATCGTGGACGAGGAGATCGCCGCCATGCGGGCAGAGCGCCGCGATCGCATTGCCTCGTCTGGGTGAGCGTCGTCGTCCTCGACACCAATACGATCATTTCGGGGACCATCAGTTCCGGCGGCCCATCTGGCCGAATCCTCAGAGCTGGCCGCTCAGAGCGGTTCGTGTGGGATCCAGACTTCATCAGGAGTCGAGGAAATCTGGGCAAACTCGCAACGGCCCATTGCCCATCGCATCTCGTTTCCGTGACAAGGTATCCGCAATACGGATACAATCGAAGCAAGGCTTCAACGGCCCCCTCCCTGTGGCAGGCTGGGTTTCTGGCCCATAAAGTCAGCACGACTGACCAAGTCCACCGGAGGGGGCCTTACTTTGCCCGATCGAGGTCAAGAAGCCACGGATAGTCTCTCACAAAGATCGAGTCCCAGAGATCGGTTGGACGGAGAACGAGGCCCCATTTGTGAAGGTTCTCCTTACCGGGCGGTCCACGCCATAGCTTTTGCTCAAGCGCGAGCAAATAGGATCTCTCGTGCCTTTTCCACACCCGGTGTGGTTCGAGCGCTCGGAAGGCGGCGTAGGCGAGCGCGTCAGCTGTGCAAAGGATTTCGTCCCGGCCCTTGGGCATCTGATGGATATTGGCGGGGTCGACAAAACGGGGATTGACCGAAGGAGCGGGCCTGGCTGAAACTCGTTCCATGTACTCCCTGAAGCTCGGTAGGTCAAAGTTTCTGCGGTGCTCGAAGTAGATAGTGGCTGGCTCTCCGAGTTCCGTTGCCCGCGCGGAAATTCGTTCGATCACGTACCTAGCCGTGTAGTTGTATTGCAGCCGTGGCTCGCGCAGAGCCGAGTCGGGCCGCACACGGGTCGTGTCTGAGCCGACAATCGTTCCGTGCCACTTGCCTGGCTTTATCGTCTCGATACAGCCGTGGCGGTCGTCGTGATTCAGGTCACGGAAGTGGAGCCATTTCGGTCGGCCTCCTCCTGCTATCGTGCAGGCTCGTTGCGCGAGGGCGCGAACGTCCGCTACGTCGGCCTCAGCGATCATGACACAGCCAAATACAAGCCATCTGGAACCGGCGCCCAGCGTTCCCTCGTCACCCGAGTCGTCGATGTACGCGAGCATTTCAGCCGCCCTCCTGGGCCCGCGGGGTTGCCCACACCACGGTCAAGCAGAAAAGCTCGCGCCTTGCGGACCGGCTCACGGCACGACTCGTCCCTCTCTTACGTCTCACCAGTGACCTCTACCACGAGGTCGACCGCCGCGGTTAGTGCCTGCAGCCATTTGGTACGTCGCTCCTCAGTCCAACGTCCTTCCCGGGGCAGCTGTCCGAGGAGCACGTTGAGTAAGCGATAGTCGGGTGTTCCATCGCCAGGCTCGTCGCCGCTCGACCCGCGTGGCTGCGCTACGGCTGTGGACGGCGCGGAAGTGGCCGCCGAGGAGCGCCGCCCGCCTCCGGTCGCCCTCGGCGTACGCGCCTGCTGTGCCTTTGTCGCGTTCGGCTGCTGCGTCCTGCGATACCGTTTCTCCGGTCCGATCCCGGACTCTCGGCATAGACCAAGAAATAGCGTAACCATGCGGTCGCGCTGAGCGGTTGGTTCGAAATGTCGAAACGCATCGGTGATAGCGGTAATGGAGTCTTGGGTTGGATCGACAATTGTCAATACTTCGTGGTATGCACCACGAACGATTTCAGTCAGGATTCCTGGGTACTCCTCAGTGGTTGCCGTCCGAAGCTTCTCAAATTGCTGTGTTCGGTGGCCGTCTGCGTCGATAAGACCGAGAAAGCGAAGGGCTTGTTGCACTCTCGACGTGGCGCTGTAGGAGATGCCCACGGACTCCAGGGCTTTGAGAGTGAGAGGGTCGGGGAGGCCCCGTTCACGGTACCGTCCAACTACCTTAAGCACGTTGGCAGGAGATGCATAAGGTGCGTTCTGTGCAGTCGCCATACATTGACCTCCATGTCGTTAGTATAGCACGGAGCGCCAGTAACTGGCGCTATGATGTAAAGTGGCGATAGCCTAAGTGGAGATAGTTGCGGCATGAATGCTGTTTACCCGGAGGCGGAGTGGTCGTGGGTGTTCGATCTGCCGCGACGAGTTGAGACAGCAATCGGATGCCGGTGTCCTAGACCGCGAGCGGGCAGTCCGCGAAGAGAGCCGCGGCCTGGGGAGGAAACGGCCGATGAAGAGCTTGAGGTCCCCGGTACGGACCTTGTTGCGCAGCAGGGTGCGGCGGACCGCGGCGCACTTCCGCCTTCAGGCTGTCGCTGCGTGGCTCGGTCCAGCCGACCGTGAGTCCAAGGCGAAATGGGCGCTCAATGAGCCCTGTCTAATCAGGCGACCCGTCGGTCGAGTGAACGCTCCAGGTCGATTGCGTCTCGAACCGCTTCACCCGTGGCCTCTGGGTAGAGATAAAGGATCTGATATTCGCTGTACTCTGCAGCTCGAAGCCCGTAGATGGTCGCGGACGCAATGCGCGTCCCGAGCAGGTGCGGCTCCCCCTGCAGTTTGCCCGGGATTATCCGAAGCCGCGGGCGCGGCTCAAAGAGGTCCGGTCCTGCGCCATAGGGCCGAACCAACGGGAGGACTTCTTCCGAAACACCCTGCGCACCCGCGTCCGCACGAAACGGGCCGGCGTCAAGATCGATGTAAAGCTGCCCGGCGCGGGACACGGCCACCACGCGAGAGAGCTGTTCTCGGGAGACTCCGCGCAGACCCAGCTGATTGAGGGCTTCTCTGATCTTCCGAATGCTTACTTTGCTTGGCTCTTCGTGGCCCGTGCCTTTACGGAAGAAATCGATTGCTCT
>JAERMM010000088.1 GCA_016844585.1 Chloroflexota bacterium
GGTAGACTGGGGTGCGCACCCCGCGCAACCAATCCGCTCGGTCTTCGGCGCCGATCACCAGGTACGGGTTGCCCACGGACTCCGGCCCGAGATCGCTAAAGAGGTTGGCCAGGAACCCCTCGATCTCATCCTGGTGCGCGATCAGCAAATCACAAAATGGGCAATAGCGACACGTCTTGTTCAGGGCCACCAACTGCATCGGGTCGACGTGGATGACCAGCGGGGGCTTCCGCACCTGCGTCTTGCCGGCGCACTGGGGGCAAGTGGTGAAGCGGACATCACGGTACGGGTTGAGGAAGAAGCGGTAGCGGGGCGGCTGATTGCCGAGCCGACGGGTTCCTTTCCTGGAGGCGGTCGCCTTGCCATTAGCCGGCTCTTCAATTGGCTCGATCCTCTCACCTGCCGAACCGCGGCCCAATTCCGAGTAGCTTTAAACTGTTCAGCGAAAGGGGTGGTAAGTCCATGAAAGTTGAGGAACTAGCGGAAGAGGTGCGCAGGCTCTCGCCTGCCGAGTTGAACCGGTTTGCCGAGTGGTTTGTTCAGTTCGACTCGGAAGTCTGGGACCAACAATTCGAAGCTGATGCCGCGGCCGGAAAGTTCGATGCCGCGGCCGAGCGCGCAATTCAATCCCATGCAGCCGGTCAATCCACTGAACTGTGAGCCATCACGCATCTCCGGACTTCTGGCTATGCTACCGAGCACAGCCTCCCACCGTTCAGGAATTAGCAAGGAAGGCGTTCGAGCAGTTGAAAGCTGACGCGCAACACCCGTCCCTGCATCTCAAGAAAGTTGGCCGCTACTGGTCCGCTCGGGTCGGTCTTCGTCACAGGGTCGTCGGCGTTGACATTCCGGAAGGCATTCTCTGGTTCTGGATCGGACCTCACGCAGACTATGACAGGCTCCTGAGCTAGCCGAGCTGCGAAGGACAGTGGGGACCCTGGGTCGAAGGCCCGACGAGCGATTCTCAATACCGCGAAATCGCCTTTTCGTAATCCAGCTGCGCCGAGCCGCGCTGCTTCATGTATTCGAGGCCGTTGGTCAGGTTCGTGTCGATGACCTCGTGGTCCGGATCGCGGATGACGCCGCGCGGATCTAGCCCCTGCTGCACGCGCTCGATGTTCTCCTTCAGCATCTCGCGCAGCATGATGATGCCGCGGTCCGAGGACGCCAGACGGTAACGCGTGCGGTCGGCGATGGGTCCCTGCGTCTCCCACGCGCAGGTGTCCTGCGACGACACCATGTCCCAGCGGAAGCGCGCATATGGATGCATGCCGCCCGCGGGCTCCTTGAAATTGGGGAGGTAGACGACGACCGGGTCGTCATCGTCGACCTCGCTGCCGTCGGGCGTGGGATAGAAGAACGGCTCGTAGTTCATGGTGTGCGTATCGTCGATCGGCACGCGGATCTCGGAGCTGTTGTTGACCCGTGTGATGGTCGGGAAGATCATCGGATGCTCGTCGATCAACCCCGACTTGTAGACCCGCTTCTTCATAATGCCGTAGTCGCAAACCGTCAGGTCCGTGTGGTCGACCTGGTTCACGAAGCCACCACTGCCGGTGACGATCCGCTCGCGCCCACCGGCAAGCTCCTGGTGCAGAATCGGCAAGTGAGCCGGGTCGACGGCGTTCTCCATCGTCTGGAACCAGTTGCAATCGACCCGCGGGTGTACGGCGATGCGCCGCCGCCCGTCTTTGCGGGACCAGACGTCGAACCTGGGGATCACGGGCGCTGGCGGCGGACCGAGGTATGCCCAATACAGGCCGATGAACTTCTGGACAGGATAGGCGCGGTGCTTGACGGTCAGGTGAAACATGGAGCCGGCTGGCTCGGCGGGGCACTCCAGGCAGTTCCCGGCGGGGTCGTACAGCCACCCGTGATAGGCGCAGGCGATGCCGCGCTCCTCGACGCGCCCGTACAGGAGCGACGCGCCACGGTGCGCGCAATGGTCCGCGATGAGACCGACGCGCCCGCTCTTGTCCTTGAAGAGGATGAGATCCTCGCAGAGGATGCGCACGAACCTGGTGGGCTGCTCGTCCGTTAGCTCCTGGGCTGGAGCGACCGGGTGCCAATAGCGGCGCAGCAACTCACCCGCTGGCGTGCCAGGTCCGACGCGGACGTAGATCTCGTTTTCTTCGGCACTGATCATAGAGACTGCCCGCTCCGAGAATTGGACCTCAGGGCACGCGTGGACGTCCAGGTGGGCCGAGTATACACTCGTGTCCGAACCCCTTCCGTGGAGTTGATCCCTATGGCCGACGTCGCGCTGGACCTTGCCCTGGCGAAGAGCTTCTGGACTCAAGCGATCCTCGATGGCTCAGCCACGGCTCGAGGTGTGGCTCTCAACGCATTCGTAGTCGACCCACCGGACAAACGGCACGAGGGCATGAAGAACGGTGAGTACGACGCGGCGGAGAAAGGCTACTCCGGCTCGCTACGGGACCGCGCCCTCGGACAAGGCTACCCGCAGCGCTCGCTGCCCGTCTGGCTCAATCGCGGCTTGCGCCACAAGAACATCGTCACCCGCAAGGGCTCGCGCATCAAGACGCTTGGTGACCTCAAGGGCGGCCGAGTCGGAAGCGTTCACTACGCGGCCACCACGAACATCTGGGCGCGTCAGGTACTTTCCGACTACGGCGTCAGCCCCCGAGATGCGACCTGGGTGGTGACGCAGCACGACGACGTGAGTCGATCAGCCAATGTGCCAATCGAAGTCGCGGACACCGGCGGGTCACACTCGATCGGCGCATTGTGGCCGCTCCTTGCCCGCGGCGAGCTGGACGCGGTGATCTCGCCCGGGTTCAACTGGTTCTACGCCACGTTTCACACGTTCGCGCAGGGCATGGCGGATCCGGATGAGAAGCCCGCCCCCGGCGCCGAGCGACGTGTTCGCGGCGCGGCCGTGCCCGCGGAGCTGCAAGGGCAGATCGATTCGCTCGTAACCGATCCGGAGGTCTGCCTCGAATACGTGCGGCGTACAAAGATCTACCCGCTCATTCACAGCGTGACGATCAAGGAAGACGTCATCGAGAAGCATCCGTGGCTGGCTGAGAGCCTGGTCGAGATGTTTCGCGAGGCGCGCCGCCTTGCCCCGAGCTATATGACAGAGAACGACCGTCGGCTCATGGATCGAGAGCGGGAAGGCGTCGGATTCGACCCCTACGAGCAGCGCTGGGGCGAGTCGCAAGAGCGCTCCACCCTCGCGCTGGTGCGCGCGCTCGTCGATCAGGGCTTCATTTGGGGTGAGATTGAGCCCGACGACTTTATGGTCGCAGGCTACCGCGAGCTGTAGTCATGGCGTCATCTCGCCAGGGCCACGCGCCGGACGCATTTACACGATCGGGAAACCGCGCGGATTGAGTGGGATGTTCTGGTCCGGATGGTCATCTGACTGAATCTTCCACCCCCCATCCTGCTGAACCAGTCGATACTCGTTGCGTTCTCGTCGAGATTGCGACGACGTACCGTCGGCCAACGTTGTCTTCCACGTCTCGAAACTCGTGGCGCGCGCAGTGTCGCCCGTCAGGGTGATGGGACCCCACTCGATGGCGACCAGCTCGATGCTGACAACGCCGTTGTCGATCAGCTCCTGATTGACCAACACAAGCTCCTGGTAGTAGCGCTCGGTTGACGTGTCTCGCATCACGGACGAATCGCGGGACGCGATGGCCTCAACCTGTTGCGCGTTGCCGCGTTCGATGACAAGCTTGATCGCCGACTCTGCGGACCCGTCAGTCGGAGGCTGCGCCGCAACGGTCGAAACGCCCGCCCACAACGGAACGAAGACTCCTGAGTGTGCAGCTGGGCCGAGCAGCCCCGTTAAGGCAGTCGGCGCACAGCCGGCCAGCGAGAGCACGATAGTGGTGAGGAGAAGCACGAGAAGCGCTGTTCCGTTCATATTTGGACGCCCTCCAAGGTATCACGGCGTATTTTAGGAGTTCCTTGCATCGGCCATTTCATACGAGCGGGGGTGAGGGCCTTAGCCATCCTCAGCCACCCGTGACAACGAGGAGGTGCCCTCACCTAACCTCTCCCATTGCGATGGGAGAGGGACACAGGTCAGCAATGGCGGTGTTCGTAACATGTGGTCCCACTACGGCAAGAGCTCGCGGAAGTGGCGGGGATCGGAGGCCACATAGGGCCGGTGGACGGCGGCGATGCCGTCGAGCCGATCTTGAGCCCACCGATCCGCGGCGACACTGGGCGCCAGACCCTCGGCGCTAGCCAGCCTCAGAACCTCGCGCGCCGTTCGGCCAACGCGCTGGGCGATCTCTTCAGCGCGCGACCTGGGGGCGTGCAGGATCTCGCTTTCGGCGCTGATCACGCCGCCGGAGTTCACCACGTAGTCGGGCATGTACAGAATACCGATCCGATGCAGCACGTCGCCGTGGCGCGGCTCGCCGAGCTGGTTGTTTGCCCCACCGCACACAAGCTTGCAACGCAGCCGAGGAATGGTTTCGTCGTTGAGGACGTCGCCGAGCGCATTCGGCGAGAAGATGTCGCAGTCTTCGTCGAAGACATCGCCCGGCGGGACGACTGTGGCGTGGAAGCGCTCGGCCATCGCCCCTACCCTCTCCGTTGCGACGTCAGAAACCAGGATCCGCGCGCCCTCACTGTGCAGGTATTCCATCAAGTGCATGCCGACTTTGCCGGCGCCCTGAACCATGACGCACTTGCCGGCGAGCGAGTCAGAGCCCCAGACTGCCTCAGCACCGGCCTTCATCCCCAGGTACACCGTGAGTCCGGTCAGCAGAGAAGTGTCGCCGAGCCCACCCCACGCCTCCGAGATCCCCGTAACGTAAGGTGTCTCCATCCGCACGTACGTGAGGTCGTCGGAGGTGGTTCCCACATCCGTCGCCGCCAGGTAGCGGCCGCCGAGCGAATGAATGAAGCGGCCCATCGCGCGGAATAACGCCTCGCTCTTCTGCGAGGAGTCGCCGATGATGACCGACTTGCCACCACCCAGATTGAGGCCGGCGACGGCGGACTTAAACGTCATTGCCCGCGACAGGCGGAGCACGTCCTTCAGGGCTGCCTGCTCGGTCGGATACGGCCGCATGCGAATGCCACCCAGCGCAGGCCCGAGCGTGGTGTCATGGATCGCGATGATGGCGCGCAGGCCGGAGGAGCGGTCGTGGCAGAAGCAGATCTGCTCGTAGCCCTTCGCAGTCATAGAGGGGAAAAGATTGCTGGGTGAGACTTCGGGCGCAGCGGTGCCAGACATCGCCACCACCTAAACCTCCTCAGCGAAACCGTTGGCCATGGCGTCTCGCCGGCGCCATTCGGTCGGCGCGCCGCTCAGATGAGTCGGCGCGCGCTCTATTTTACCGCCGCAACTACCCGCACTCGTGGAACCCGGTCGTCTACCGTAGACGGCGACGAAGAACCCCGAGCGCGCGGGACTTGTCTTAGTAAAAAGGGCCTGTGACAACCGTGACAGCCGTGACGCCCTTTGGATCAGGCGATTGACCGGACCCCGCTCCAACCTCGGGGCCAACGGAGACGCCGTACACTTTGCTGCCTGGAGGGACTTATGGAGACAACCCGGCGCGGGCAGCACGAGCCGAGAGATGTGCTGCTGCTGCGCGAGCACCACGTCGCGCAGCTCATCGGCATGGACCCAGGACTGCGCGCCGCCGTCGAGGCGCTCGAACGGGGCTTCCTTGACTACCACAACGGCAACCTTGGCCTGCCCGAGCGCGACGAACGCGTCCGCATCGTCTACCCACCCGGCTACAAGATGCGTCCCTACCCGAAGGAGTTCCGCATTCTGCCGGCCATGGTCCCGGCCATCAACGCGGCTGGCATGCGCCTCGGCTCCGTGACGTCCGATCACGGCAGCGGCACCAGCATGACCATCCTGATGGACTTCGAGGAGATGCGGCTGCTGGCGTTCATCGAGGACCACATTCTGCACGGCGTCCGGAGCGGCAGCCCCACGGGCATCGCTGTGAAGCACCTGGCGCGCCAGGACGCGACCCGGGTTGGCATGATCGGCACCGGCCGCATCTCCGGCGTACAGCTCACGGTGACCGCCGGTGCGCGACCGATCCGGTCGGTGAAGGCGTTCAGCCGTCGCGCGGAGCCGCGCGAGGCATTCGCGCGGGAGTACAGCAGCAAGCTCGACGTGGACGTGCAACCCGTCGATTCAATGGAGGAAGCGATTCGGGACGTAGACATCTTGCTGATAGCCACAGACTCTCACAACGACGCGGTGCTGGATGGAAACTTGATCGAGCCGGGTACTCTAGTCTGCTCAGTGACACCGGGAGAGCTTGATGAGGCGACCTGCCTTCGAGGCCGCGTCGTCGTAACCTCGCGCGTGCGCATCACGCAGGACTACACAATGTGGGAACCAATGGCGCGCATCGTCCTGCGAGGAGATCGCGACCTGGACAACGACCTCTCCGACCTGGGCCAGGTCCTCGTGGGCGAGCGGCCGGGCCGCCAATCCGCCGACGAGATCATTACGTTCCTGAGTCCGGGCATCGGATTCTGCGACATCGCCGTGGCCCGATGGGTCTTCGACCTTGCCGTCGCCAACCACGTGGGCGACGTGGCGTGGCGAATGGAAGGGTGACGTTCTACACTACGACGAGCGACCTCAAAAGGAGGTGACCGTGGCGTCGACAACTGACCGCAAGAGCGCAGCGGACCGCGACCTGCGCATCCAGTCCCTCAACCACTTCACCCTGCCGGTTCGCGATCACAACGTCGCCCGCAAGTTCTACGTCGAGGTACTCGGAGGGATCGCGATCAAGGAGGCCCGCTGGGACAACGTCGCGGCGGGGCGCACCCGCAGCACCTCGCTCAACGTCAAGCTGTTCGACGACGCGGGCGAGCTGGACCTCTTCTATCAGCCGTGGGGCCAGGCAGCGCCCGATCAGATGCACCCACGCTGGGCCTTCAACGTCCGCGATGCCCGCCAGCTCGACGATTTCATGACTCGGCTGGATTCCGCGGACGTCCCCTACATACTCTCAACGCGGACGGCGGTCTCTGAAGGCACCCTGGTTCCAGTGTCGCTGTTCTTCCGCGATCCCGACCAGAACCAGCTCGAGCTCGCTTGCGCCTCGTACCCGTTCGGATCGGGCCTGCACGTGGGTGGATTTGACCCATCGCTGCAGTACTACCGATGGGCCGATTGGCGCGCGATGGTGCCGGACGGTGGTGGGCCGCCCAACCAGGGTGGGGGGCACCATGAGTGAGACGGGCACCCCGGACCTGGCAAACGTCAACCGCTTCACCATACCGGTGCGGAAGCTGGACAAGGCCGAGACGTTCTACACGCAGGTCCTGGGCGCGGAGGTCATCGACCGCGCGGCCGTCGAAGTGGGCATGCACGGCCAAAAGGCGATTCGCGTCCAGCTTTGCGAGGGCATCGAGCTGTCGTTGGTGCAGCAGAACCATGGCTTCATACCTATAGACGGATCCCACCCGCACTACGCATTTACTGTGAGCGGGGCCGACGTCGAGTCGTGGATGGACCACTTCGACGAGTGGGGCGTGCCGTACGCCCTGGTTTGCAGGGATTTCCCGCGCGCGGAGAATGGCGCGCCGGTCCGCATCGAGATGTACTTTTTCGACCCGGACGGCAACCACCTGGAGATTGACGCGCGCGGTTACCCCATGAGCGACAAGGTATGGATGGGCACATACAACCATTGGAGCCAGTTCTACCAGCACGACGAATGGCCGCCCGGCGTCGAGCAAGCCCACCAACAGGCCAAGTAATGCTTCAACAAAGTCGGTCTAAAACTGTCATCCCGAGCCCACAGGCGAAGGATCCGCGCCTCGAACGGGCACGGATCCTTCAGGCTGCGGCCTTCCAAATGACATTGATAGTGCATTAGTTGGACGCTGAGACGCGGGTCGCGCTGATCTCTGGCGGCGCACGCGGCATCGGTCGGGCGGTCGGCCTCGATCTGGCGCGTGGCGGCTGGTCCGTTGCGTTCTGTTACCGGACCAGCGCTGTCGACGCGGACTCGCTCAGCGGCGAGATCGAGGCGCTCGGGTCGCGCGCCCTCGCGGTCCAGGCCGACGTTTCCGACCCATTGACGGCGGAAGTGCTGGTGCAAAAGGTAGAGGACGCCTGGGGACGCGTCGATGCGCTCGTGAACTGTACGGGCCCCTACCACCGCGTCGATATTCTGAAGGAGACGCCCCAGGGCTGGCGCGAGATGTTCGCCAACAACCTCGACCCGGTCTTTTATCTATCTCGCCGCGTCGCGCCCGGCATGATCGAGCGCAAATGGGGCCGCATCGTCAGCTTCAGCATGGCGAACGCGGACCAGGTTTCGGCGCAGCCGACGATCACCGGCCACGTCATCGCCAAGACCGGCGTCCTCATCCTCACCCGCACACTGGCACGCGTCCTGGCGCCACACGGCATCACCGTGAACGCCATTTCTCCGGGCTTCATCGACTCCGGCAGCGCGCCGCCCGAGGAGCTGGAGTCGATGGCGAAGCGCATCCCCGCGGGCTACGTCGGCAGCACCGACGACGCCGTGAAGGCCGTCCGCTTCCTGCTATCCGACGACGCACGTTACGTCAATGGCGCAAACATTCACCTCAGCGGTGGTTGGGGGCTTTAGCACCCGCAAAGACCGTGTTGCGACCACGCCGACCCCTGAGCAATCTGGCCGCGAACCCGGGCAAGCGCGTCCATTGGCGCGCCGATCCGAAGCCCTGATCTCTGAGCAACTCCGAGGTCATCGAGGAAGTGTCGGCGGTTGAGTGTGACGAGGTAGTCGACCTTTGCCTGCATTGCCGCGACGACGATTGAGACGTCCGGCTCGTGGGCAATGATCATCTTGTGCGGCTCGGCATCAGCGGCCAAAGGATCGCGCATGATAGTGATAGATCGGAGAACCTCTCGAAAGCTCGGTAGGGCTCGTGGTACCTTGCGCGCGAGCGCATGCTCCGTCTCGACCACGACTTGTTCGGAGATGACGAGCGTGAGCAACGAGCTCTCCGCAAGGATGAGAAGCGCTCGGCTGGCTCCATCGGCTGATAGGGCACCGGCGAAAAGGGCGCTGCTATCGAGGAATAGGGCGGGCTTCGAGATATCGCTCGTGGTAGTAAGCCTCTCGCTCTTCGTCGAGGGCCTGCAATAGCGTGTCGAGCGACACGCCTTGGTCCACAACGATCCGTGCGACATCGTCGAGCAGTGCAGCCATCTTGGACGCGTGGGGACTCAATAACAGAGCACCACGACCGAGATCTACTACTGAGTACACGTCCCCTTCGGCAACGGAATACTTCTCTCGGAGAGATTGCGGCAGCGTGATGGTCCCCTTGCTCCGCACCTGAATCGTCGCCCGAGCCATGTGGTCCCTAAATCAGCATTTCCGCTTTTCTGGCCAATCGTAGCAGATCGAAGGGGTTCGGCGACAATCGGCCTGCTCGGCCGATTTAGCGATGTGGATGCCCCGCGGGGGGCGGATCCTCGGTTGCAGGCGGAACGGAAAATGGCGGGAAATTCGGTGAGGTCGAACAGCGAGGCCCACGGTGGAACCGCGCAT
>JAERMM010000315.1 GCA_016844585.1 Chloroflexota bacterium
CAGCGTCGTGCACTTACTTGTGAGCCACTGCACCACAAGAGGGTTCCGCACGCCAACAACGCACGTGGAGCCATCGAAGGAGAGCAGGCTCGTATCCTGAAACCAGGTGCGAAAGTCCTCTGGGCGCATCTGGATCTGCAGCTCGCCCAGTGCAGTCTGCCAGAGTTGCCGAGTGTCTATGTTGGCCATCCGCCTTCGCACCCTAACTCGTGATGAACGCGCAAGGATCACAGGACGATCGAGACAGAAACCACCAGAGAAGGCCGAAGGAGCGCCGTGGCCCTGAACAGTGGAGGCTCCTCCGCTCAGTTCGGGGAGAGCCCAAGTCTATCAGGGAATCGTTGGGCACGGTACTTCACTGGGCGCGCGAAGGCGCAATTTTGTGTGCAATCTGTGGGTCTATGGTGTCTGTCAGACAGCATCCCAACAACCGCGTCGGCCCCTCTCCTCTGCGCACTCACCCATCTATCGTGCATCGGCATTGGTTCGATTCGGCTGCCGCGCGACGCGTTTATCATCTCGAACCTACCCTGCGTCTCTGAAACCCAGTTCAGCAACCCCGAGCCGTGTCGCTCAGACACGATCCGGGGGCCAATGACTTGCAAGTCGTCTCGCCCCTCTGGATAGCCTGCTCCCAGACGGTACCATGTACCTCTAACAGTCAGAAGAATCCCGTCGCAGGGCAGGAGGCAAGCAGGCAGATGACCGCTAGCAATGGAGAGCGCGAGGCAGCCAGGCTGGAGGCCGCGGTGAAGACGTTTGTCGAGCGCTTGCAGCCTCTGCCGACGGACCTGGCCCGGCGACAGCCAAAAGACGGCGAGTGGAGCGTGGGCCAACTCGCGGCGCACTGCTCCGAGATCTACCCCTTCTGGGCGAAACAGATCACTGCGCTGCGCCAGAATCCGGGCAAGCCCTTCGGCCGAGTCGCCACCGATGCGGACCGCATTCAGTACGTTGAAGACCACAAGAACGACGCGCTGGATACTCTCGTCGCGGCAATCCAGCGTGGGGCAACTGAAGCGGCGGCCGCCCTGCGCAGCTACTCCGACGACGAGTGGCGAACAGTGACCGGTATCCACTCGGCGCGCGGCGAGATGGACATGGACTTCATCGCCAACCTCTTCCTCGCTGGCCACGCGGAGGAGCACGTCAAGCAGCTCACCGAAACCCTGAACAAGATCGGCGGGTTGCCTGGCTTGCCCGGGCTTTAGTCCAGCGCCGACTCGAAGCCGAGCAGGTCCGCGTACGTCTCGCGCCGCCGAATCACGCGCGCAGTGCCGTCTTTCACCATGACGACCGCGGGACGCAGTGCCATGTTGTAGTTGCTGCTCATGGCCAGGTTGTAGGCGCCGGATGCCGGCAGGGCGACCACATCGCCGGACGAGAGACGCGGCAACTGCGCATCCTTCACCAGGATGTCTCCCGACTCGCAGTACCGCCCGGCGATTGTCACACGCTCAGCCGTCCCGCCATCCTCCATCCGGTTGGCCAGAACAGGCTGATACACGGCGCCATACAGGGCGGGCCGAATATTGTCCGCCATGCCACCGTCCACGGCGGCATAGCGGCGTACGCCGGGAATGTCTTTGATGGAGCCCACCGTGTAGAGCGCTACCCCAGACTGGCCGACGATCGATCGCCCTGGCTCAATGACGATACGCGGGTTCGCGAGGCCTCGCTCGGCGGCGCTCTTCCACACCGCCTGTCCCACCGCGCGTGCCACCGAGTCAGCATCCATCGGGTCGTCTTCGTCGGTGTAGGAGATACCCCAGCCACCGCCCGGGCTGAACTCGCGGAGATCCAGCCCGTAGACCTCATGCATTCGCGCCGCGAAGTCCAATACGATGTCGATCGTCTCCAGGTAGGGGGCCATCTCGAACACCTGCGAGCCGATGTGCGCGTGCAGACCGATGAGATGAACGCCCCTGGCGCGAGTCGCCTGAACCACTGCCGTCTCTGCCTGTCCGGTCGAGATCGGAATCCCAAACTTCGAATCCAGCGCTCCCGTCTTCCGATATTCGTGCGTGTGCGCTTCGACGCCGGGGCCAACGCGGATCATCGCCGGAATGCGCATCCCCAGACGCTGGCCGAGCGAGTCCAGCCTCCCGAGCTCGTGAAAATTGTCGACAACGAACCGGCCAACTCCGAGTTCTACCGCCAGGTCCATCTCGTCCTGCAGCTTGTTGTTCCCGTGAAAGTAGACCCGTTCCATGGGAAAACCACTCCGATGAGCGAGAGTAATCTCGCCCCCAGACACGACGTCCAGGCCCAGACCCTCCTCCGCGAGGAGTTGAAAGATCGCCGCGTTGGCGAATGCCTTGCTGGCATAGATGACCAGCGAATCGGGCGCGACCGAGCCCAGACCCGCGACGTACTGGCGGCAGCGCTCCCGGATCGTCTGTTCGTCGTACACGTAGAGCGGGCTGCCGTGCTCGGCGAGAAGGTCCATCACGTCGCATTGGCCAACCACCAGATGGCCCTGATCGTTCACGCTCGAGCCAAGTGGCAGCACGCTGGTATGGGTCGGAATCTTGATACCTCCACTGGTCGTCACTGATTACTCCGCGGCTGCTTGCGGCACCAGTGACCATTCGTCGGGCAGCTGGTAGCGATGCACGCGGGGCGCACCGCGACCAAGCGCCTCAGGCTGCGCCACCCGAATGCGGCCCGATCGTTTGATCTCGGTGTAAGTATTGTGGATCTGCACGATCCGCTTGCTGCCGAGATTGAAGACGATCACGCCGGCGCGCGCCGGCTGCAAGCTTGCTTGCCTGGTGCGGTCGTCCAGAACACGAAACACCGGCAGATCTGCCGGTCGCAGCGTTTCCAGCGCCGCGTAGATTGAGGCGAGGTTACCGCGACTGTTGTGCTCGTCGAATACCGCCAGCCCGCTCAACACCGGCTCGCGAAGATCCGGGGCGAAGGGCGACGCGGCATCGAGCATCCGATCCAACGTGTCCGGCTCGGTTGCACACGCCGCGACAAGCGCCTCCATCATTCGGCATGCTGCCACGAAGCTCACACCGCCGTCGCGGTCGATGACCGTGAATCGCATCACGTCGTTCAGGATCACGCCGCGACAGGCTCCATTCGTTGCATCCACCTCGCGGGCTCGCGAATCTCCAGCTCCGTTGGGAGGTTCGAGGGATCTTCCCACACGCGGTTCACGAACGCGATGCCTCGCTGCTGCTCCACGTTGTTGACGAAGGCCGTTCCGAGCCGGTACTGATCCAGTTTCATTTGCAGGCCCGTCAAACGCAGAAACAACTGCTCTGCCGCACTCTTCTCGCGCGAGCGGGCTTCGATCTGCCGCTCGATCTCGTCGAAGTGTG
>JAERMM010000316.1 GCA_016844585.1 Chloroflexota bacterium
TGGACGACGAGGGCGCCGTCGAGGGCCGCGAAGAGCGAGCTGTGATCCTCCAGCTGTTCCGCGAGCTCGATGACGCGCTGCGACACGCGCTCGATGGCTGGCGTTCCGTAGCCCTCCAGGACAGCGAGCGGGATGATCAGCGCCTTCTGTAATGCCAGCTCTCGTCTCTTGGCTTCTGCGCTATCGCCCGCCGTCGCAAGACACACGAGGCCACGTTTGGCGAAGGCCACAGCTTCGCGGGTGGCGAAGCGGCTTGACGCCACCTCGGCGGCGGCCAGGAAATGCTCCGACGCCCGCCAGGGATCGCGAGCCATCTCGTACAACAGGGCCAGCTCGGCGGCGACGATGCACTTTCGCTCTCCATACCCAGCCTCGAGAGCGCCAGCCACCTTCCCGCTCCACGAGGCTTTTCGCGACGGTGATACTGAGGCAAGAAGCGCGTTCTGATACAGCACGTGCACGAACTGATATCGGAGCGAGAACAGGTGGCTCGGGAGCTCTTGCTCGCGCAACAACTGCACGAAACCGTGCACGCGATCGAGCGACTGCAGCGCGTCTTCCACGTCGGCGGGATCGCGCTCCAGCACCTGCGCGACGATCGCCGAGTCGAACTGGAAGCCCTGAACGGCTGCGACGCGCAGAAGCTGGCGTTCCCGGTCGTCGAGGCGCTCCAGCTTGCGCTCGATCATTCCACGCAACGATTCAGGGACATTACGTTCGATCTCGGCCGCCCAATCAGTCGGCACCCCGCGCTCGCGCAGCTCGTGCACGAGGTCGACCATGAAAAGCGGGTTGCCTTCGGTCTTCTTGTAGATGAGCCCAGCCAGACCCGCAGGGGCTTCACTCAGCTGCGATGAGACGTATTGCTCGACGTCTTCTTGCGTGAGGAATGCGACAGCCACTTCGCGCAGCGCGCCGTGGGCGCTGAGATCCGCCTTGAGACGCAGGAAGGGATGCTTACTGACCGTCAGATCCGTTGGCCTGTACGTGACGATGAGAAGTCCGCGAAGCTGCGCGAGTTTAGGCGCGAGATAGCCGAGCAAATCGATCGTTGAGACGTCGGCCCATTGAACGTCGTCGAGGAACAACACAACGGGCCGAGATCGCGCCAGTTCCTGCAGGAGAGTGGCCATCTCGCGCATCAGGCGCTCGGCAGACCCGCTCCTCGTGTCGGCGAGCAGTCGGGCGGCCGACGATTCGTCGGCGGACACGGGCGCGAGCTGAACATACCAGCCCGGAGCGACCTGTTTCATCAGCGTCGCGACCCCCGGATTGCGCTCGAGCAGGCTGTCGAGCGCTTCGAGAAACGGAAGGTGCGCCTCGGCGCCCGCCAGGCGTTCCGAACAGCGGCCACGGCCGATCCAGGCTGGCGTGGCAATCTCAGCGAGAAAATCGTCAACGAGCGTGCTCTTCCCGATGCCGGGCTCACCGGCCACGGCGACAAATTGACCGACCCCTCGCTCGGCTGTTTCGAATGCGGTTCGGAGATCGGCACGTTCACGCTCGCGGCCCACGCTGACGCGATGTCGCGAGAGATAAGCCACGGCCGGCGCCCGCGTGGCGAAGCCTGTCAGACGTGCGACAACGTCGGTGGCGGCCGGCCGCAAGGACGCGTCCTTCTGAAGCATCTCGAGGAGCAAATGATCGAGCTCGGCACCGCCCCCTGATGCGGCCGGCGTGCTTGACTGAATCCCGTGGAGAACACCGATGCTCGAGTCGGCGTGGAACGGGTGCCGGCCGGTGACCATCTCGAACAGCACCAGGCCTAGGGAGAACACGTCGCTCGGCGCCTGGACCGGTTGCCCACGGCTCTGTTCAGGTGACATGTAACGCAATGTGCCCACGAGCGTCCCGGGTTGTGTCGCGGCTATCGTGTCGGCGGTCCCGTCGCTCATCATCTGGCGCGCGAGCCCGAAGTCCAGGACCTTCACGTACCCGTCGGGCCGCACCATCACGTTTTCTGGCTTGATATCGCGATGCACGATTCCGCGTGCATGCGCCGCGGCCAGCGCACTCGCCACCTGGGTCGTGATGTCGACGGCTTCACGTACAACGATGGGGTCTGCGTTGATCCGCTGGCGGAGCGTCTGCCCTTCGACAAACTCCGTGACCATGAACGGGCGACCGTTGAAATCGCCGAAATCGTGGACCACAAGAATGTGCGGATGGTTGAGTGAAGACGCCGCTCGCGCCTCCGCACGAAAGCGCCGCAGCCGCTCTGGATCGTGCGTGAGATGCATCGGGAGCAGCTTCAACGCGACAGGCCTTTCGAGATTCTTATCGTGAGCCTTGTAGACCTCGCCCATACCGCCAGCTCCGATGAGAGCTAGGAGCTCGTACCCGGCAATCTGTGGCCCGTCGAGGCCTATCGTCACCGAGTCGTCGTTGAAGATGACTGCCGGTGTTTCCAGAAACGAATTCGCGAGCTGGTGCGCCGCGAGTAGCCTTTCCACGTGCTCCCGCAGCGCTGCGGCGCCGGCGCACGCCGAGGCGACGTAGGCCGCACGGTCGCGCACTGCCAACGCTCGCGCGCCCTCGAACACCTCTTTAATCCGCGCCCAGTCGTCGGGACGAAATGTCATGCTGAACCACCCTTACAGACGTAATCCTGGGCCATTGTCGCTCACGCGCGAGGAATTCCCTATTTTTTCGGCGACGGCGAAGTGTAGAATCCTGATTCTGACCATGATGGCCGTTCTTCCCACTTAGTAGCGCGAGATCGGGCGACTTTCCCTCAACGATCGGCTGCGGGCATACTCAATGCGACCAGCGCGTCGTTCAGCTCGATGATGGAACCATCACGACTCCACGACGTCACCGCCCTTCTCATCAAATGGCGCCAGGGCGACGCCGCGGCGCTGGAGCGTCTCGTCCCTCTGGTGTATGCCGAACTGAAGAAGGTCGCGGGTGCACATCTGCGACACGAGCAGGCGGGCCACTCACTCCAAGCGACTGCGCTCGTCCACGAGGTCTACCTGCGACTTGTGAAGGTGGACCGGATGACTTTCGAAAGCCGGGCCCACTTCATGGCCGTGGCGGCGCGATTGATGCGCCAGATCCTCGTCGATCGCGCACGTCGAAAACTCGCGGGCAAGCGTGGGGGCAGGGCGACGATGGTGTGTCTCGATGGGGTATCGCCGGCGGTCAACGCGGTCGGCCCGACTAACATCGACGTTCTGGCGCTTGACGAGGCACTCGGCGAGCTGGCGTCGTTCGATGCCCAGCAGTGCCGCATCGTCGAGATGAGGTTCTTTGCTGGCCTCACCATCGACGAAGCCGCCGATGCGCTCGGTATCTCGACGGCGACCGTGGAAAGGGAAT
>JAERMM010000317.1 GCA_016844585.1 Chloroflexota bacterium
GCTGGAGACTGGCGGCCGCTGGGTCAGCTCCATGTCACAGACGAGCGATTAGGCGCTCCAGATCCTGGATCGGATCAGCGCCATACGTCTCGCGAAATTGCTCGGTAAAGGAGTCCCGCGACGGGCGGACTCCAGATGCAACAGGTTGAGCTCCACGTCCCGCCGCGCCTGGGCGGCGCCGTAGTCCACAGTGGTATCGGTAGTGACTGCGTGGTGGAGGCTGGTCAGCTCGGAAGCTCTCGCGAGCTCGTCGAAGATCCGTCCTTCGCTGCGGGCGTCTCCATCATGAGCGATGTGGGGCCCGAACGGACTTCGATACTCGAGCGGAGGATCGGTGTCATCGTAGCAGCGGACCAGATACCCATTGCCGCCGCTATCGTGGGCGAACTCCATCTGTTTGGGGTAATCCTTCGAAACGCCATCCTCGACCCGCCGCAACATGTGGCCCAGCTGACGGGTCGCGCGGCGCACGTCGTCGCGCTCATCGCAGCCTACGCCGATCGCCGAACGCGATTCGCGGCGGGCGTGCGGTCGTCGATTTCGCGCACAACCAGGTTAAGGTCGAGCTTTCCGAGAGTCTACCAGCGCTGCGTCTGGCCCTAACCTCCGGATTCCAGACCACGGCAGCCAACGAATCTACCGATCCTAAGCGACGCCGGACATTAACATCGACCGCCACTTCGGTATTCGCTGGATGGGCACGCTCCGCGAGGCGGTCTCTCAGTTCTTGGGCGTGCGAGGCCATTCGGGCATCGGGCCCGACTCTAACACCAGGCCGCCACACTCCCTCCCACGGTCCAAAAGTGTCGGCAGATTGACATCTCATATGTCACCTTCCTGACAGTTTTCGCGATGCTTCACAAATACAATCCCTCTGTTCAAGCTTCACGGGTCTTAAACGTCCATCCATATATGTGGCAGGTTCCGCAGACGCGGAGGTGAGCACTTGGATCTACGCGATTGGAGGGTGACAAGTGCGAATCTGGGGCAATGTTTGGGATACAGAAGACGGTAGGCAGCTTCCCGGAAACCAACTGTTTTTGGTTGTCGCGAAGGAAGGTGGTTTCAACCCCCACCCCGAACCGACAGCCGTTGGAGGAGGTTTTGACTTCGAGTACGCTAGCAGTGGCGGCACCGTTACTGTTCAGGTCCAGGATCCGCGACCGGCCGGTTGGGACTTCGTTCAGGGGACACCGTCCGTCTACTACTGTCCCCCGAACCAACCTCCTTTTAGCTTCCGGGTAACGAAGCTCCAGAACTAACGGGAGTGCTGCGAACGCTTCAGCTTGAAGTCCAGCCACGAAGGAGCCTGTTCGAAGCTCCGCTCATCTAGCCGCGGTCCCAGCGGGATCTCAGTTCTCATGCGGAAGTCGCCACCTCAAGAGTCCACCGCTATTCGAGAGGCTATTGCACGACGCCCTGCACTGACTTGCGCGGCAGGTGACGGCGCCAACGCGATATGCTCATGTCGGCCGGCGCGTACCGTGCGACACCGAGGAACGCATTGTTAGGCTACGCAAATCTGGCTCGTCTTGGAGGTGGAGCTGTTGTCTGTCCGTAATAAGGTGGTGATCATCACCGGTGCCGCGCGGGGACATGGACGTTCCATGGCGGTGACTTTTGCCTCCGAGGGGGCGCGCTTGGCATTAGTGGACATTGCGCCGCTGGCGCAGGTAGTCGGTGAGTGCCAGCAGTACGAGGCTGACGTGCTGCCGTTCCAGATCGACCTCCGTGAGCCGGAGCAGGTTCGCGCGATGATCGACGAAGTGCATCAGCGCTACGGACGGATCGACGTCCTTATCAACGATGCCGGTATCGTGACCCACTTCCGCTACGCCGGCACCAAGCGCTGGCCGCGGATTGTGGAAATGGAGCCGAGCTTCTTCGACAACGTCATCCGCACCAACCTCTTCGGAACGTTTCTCACTACCAAGTACGTCCTCCCTTACATGGAGGCGCAGGGCGGCGGGCATATCATCAACTTCGGCCAAGGAAACGTGGGTCACGGGATCGGGCCGACGGAACCGGACCAACTCGGCGCAACGGCGTACCATGTCTCGAAGCTCGCCATCCGCGCATTCAGCCAGGACGTAGCCGGCGAGGAGCTCGCCCACGGCGTTTGCATCATGGCCATGGGCCCGGGAGAACAGCGGTTCAGCGATCGCTCGCTGACGCCCGAGGAGGTCGCCGAACGCGCCACCGAGATCGACATGGACCTGGGCAGACGGTTCGTGATTGCGGCCGAGGCGCCCATGGAGATGAGCGGTCGCATGGTCATGGTGCGTGACGGCAGGGTCGTGCCAACGGCGGATGAGGTCTTGTAACGCACTCTGCGCCTCCATGCCTCGTTGCGTGCGTTCCGATCAGAAGCGAAGATCATTGTGGCCGACGACCGAGGGCTTCTGCTGGCGGCGTTCGTGACGCTGTGGCGCTGCGCGATTGGCTGGTTCCTTGGCGAGAGTCCCACAGCTCAACGAGGGCCTCACGTGTCCCGAAGGCGGACAGATCGACCACCGACGATGTTGTGATCGTGACGGGTCTGACCTGCACCCTCTAGGCGCGTTCGGGTCCTCGTCGAAACACGTCTGGTGGCAGGCCAGTCACGAGCGCCATCGCGTCCTGAAGGCTCTCGGCCTCGACGATCTTGAAGGCCGGGTCGGGTATGGGCACGGGTACCGGGATCTGCGCTAACTGCTGCTCCGCCTGGCGCATGGCGGCCTCCGCCTGCTCGCGGCTCTCCCACGCCCCCTTCGCGAACACGACGTTGCGGACCGGCACCGCCGAAGGCTGCTGATCAGGCTGGAGACACTGGATAAAGAACGGCACAAGTACCCCCCCCGTTTTAGCGGCGAGCCCCAGAACGCCCTATGCGTAACGAGTGTACGCTGACCAACCGGAGAGCACAGCTGAATCAAGCACCATCCGTCAGCGAATGCCCGTCGGCAGCGGATATCATGTAGCCGCTCTGATCTACGGTGATGGAGGGTTGTGATGGCGGATCTGGCGGTGCGCGCGGAGCGGGAGCTGCGTGAGATTGTGGCGCGCTACGCGGCGGCTGAGGGCGAGGTGGTGCGCAGCTTCTTTGCAGCACCGCACTCTCAGGAGGAGTACCTCGATGCGGTGCTGCGCCAGGCTGGGCGTGAGATCCACTCGGCCTATCAGATGACGCGGGCGCTACGCATGCTTGACGAGCTGGAGAGCAGTGTCAGCCGTGATGCGCTCTACGACCAGATGGAGCGCATCACCGACGAGGTGAAGCACTACAGCATTCTGGCCGACCTGGCGGAGGAGCTGGCGGGCCGCAAGCTGGGTCGCGAAGAAGCTCTACAACCCGCTGCTGCCGCACGCGAACGCCGCGCTCGACTACAACAAGCGCCTGATCGAGGAATTCGGCTGGGAGCGCGGTCGGCCGTTGACCAGGCTGGCAGAGGGTGGTGGTGGCGGCTCGTTCACCGAAGCCATCCGCCACGGCGCGGACGAGTTTCAGGTGAAGTTCGCCCAGGCCATGAAAC
>JAERMM010000318.1 GCA_016844585.1 Chloroflexota bacterium
GCCGGGCACCCCAACGTGGGCGCCAGCCTCGTCAACCTGGCGCTGTTCTATCGGGATCAGGGAAACAACGCCGCGGCCGAGCCGCTCTATAAACGCGCTCTCGAAATTTACGAGAAAGCCCTTGGGAGCGGGAATCCCAGAGTGGCAGATACGCTGGAGGGAGTTGCGGAGCTATTACGTAAGATGGGCCGGAACGCTGAGGCGCAACGAATGGAAACACGTGCCCGGTCAATCCGAGCCAGGTGAAATATTTGACTTACTAAAGTGGCGGTGCTATAGCCATTTGAAATTCATCGCTCCAATAGGCCAGCTAGGAGGTTACGATATGCCGTTCACACTTCTCGTTAACAACATACAGTACAGCGTGGACGCCGAACCGGAGACACCGTTGTTGTGGGTGCTCCGCGATTCAGTTGGGCTCACGGGTACCAAGTATGGCTGCGGCATCGGCCAATGCGGCGCCTGCACCGTGCTGATCGATGGCGTCGCGGTACGCTCCTGCATGAGGCCTGCAGGCCGGGCCGTCGGCAACAAGATCACCACCATCGAAGGACTCTCGGCCGACGGGACGCATCCGGTTCAGCTCGCCTGGAAGGAGTTCGACGTTCCTCAGTGCGGCTACTGCCAATCGGGGCAGATCCTGGCCGCCGTTGCGCTGCTCGCCAAGCAGCCAAAACCTTCGGACGCCGACATCGATGCCCAGATGACCAACGTGTGCCGGTGCGGAACCTACCACCGCATCCGTCAAGCGATTCACCGCGCAGCCGCCCTGCGGGGCTAATCAGGAGGAGACCATGACGACTAAGAAAGAAATGAACGATATGAATCGTCGCGAGTTCCTGAGCGCCACCGCATCCGTCGGCGGGGCGATGGTCCTTGGGTTCTGGCTACCACCGGAAAGCGCGCATGCACAGGCAGCCGTCTCGGCGGACAAGGCGGTCAGACCTGAGCCGTGGTACCGCGACGCTGTTGTGCCCGAGATCAATGCGTGGCTTACCGTCGGGCCCGACGACACAGTAACCATCCGGGTCGCCCAGGTCGATCTCGGGACCGGCGTCATGACCACGAACGCGATGATCGTGGCCGAAGAGCTGCAGTGTGACTGGAGCAAGGTCCGGTCGGAGTATGCGTCAGCCAACCGTGACGCGATAGAAAAGGCGCCGGAGTGGACGCTGAAGGTTCCCGGTAACGGAGCTCACGATCCCGCCGGCGGCGGCCTGCCGACTGAACTGACGAACGAAACCGGCGTGTACCGCCGCATGGGTGTCGGCTCCAGCGGCAATGTGCGTGAGGGCCGCTTCTACATGCAGTACGCGGGCGCCGAAGCCCGCGAGCGATTGCTTCTGGCGGCGGCGAACGAGTGGCGTGTGCCGGTGTCGGAGCTCGTTGCGAAGGACAGCGTGATCACCCACGCCAAAACCAAGCGTAAGACGACCTATGGAGCACTTGCCGCCAAGGCGGCCCAAACCCCGCTGCCCGACCCATCGAAAATCAAGATCAAGCCGCCCGACCAGTGGAAGCTGATGGGGACCGAGCAGAAGAACCGCGACGTTCCGGTAAAGGTGACGGGCGCAGCCAAATACGCTATTGATATCCGCCTTCCCGGCATGCTCTACGCTGCAGTCAAGTGCTGCCCATCCTGGGGTGGAGATGTGAAGAGTTTCAACTTTGACGCTGTCAAGAACCGTCCCGGCGTCCACTCCGTCGTGCGATTGCCGCTCGATCGTACAGGTAAGGCCAAAGAGGTACTGGGCCGCACCACGAAGGACGGGTTCTACAGCGGTGGAGTCGCGATAATCGCCGATACGTGGTGGCACGCCAAAACGGCTCTCGATGCCATGCCAATCGAGTGGGATCGCGGCCCCGGCGCCGGCGTGAGTTCCGCTACCTTACTTGAAGGCCACCTCGCCACGTTGCACGAACCCGGTAAAACGATCGTCACCGGGGGCGACGTTGACGCCGCCATGGGGCGAGCGGCGAAAATCGTGGAAGCGACCTATACGGTGCCGTACGTTCGCCGCGCCCGCATGGAGCCAGGTAACGCGACAGTTTTGGTCACTGACAACCGAGTGGATATCTGGGTCGGCGACCAGCAACCGCAGCGCAGCCTGCAAAACGCTGCCATGTTGACCGGTGTCCCGCCCGCGAATGTGCACCTGCACATGTGTTTTCTCGGCGGCGGCTACGGCAGCAGCGGAAATGGTCCCCAGGCCGAACACGCAGTGTTCATAGCAAACACCGTCAGAGGACGGCCTGTGAAGATGTTGTGGAGCCGCGAGGAGGATTGGGGCGTTGGCACAACGTACAGCCCGCTCGGCCTCTTCACTGCCAAAGCAGCTCTTGATGCTGAGGGCTGGCCCATCGCCATGGACATGCACTATTGCACGAGTATCGGCGTTGCGTGGCCAGCGGATTCGAGAGGACTCGCGATGCCGCCGTATTGGGTGCCCAATTACCGCCTGCACCAGCACATCGCGAACTCCCACGTTCCGGCGGGGCGAGTGCGCTCGACCGGCGCACGGCCGAACACGTTTTATATGGAGACCTTCATCGACGAACTGGCTCACGCCGCGGGCAAGGACCCGTATCTGTACCGGCGCGAGCTAATTATGCGAAACCCACCCGAGAACCAGCAGGATCGGTTCAAAGGAACCGGGGTCGGAGGCTTCCGGTACCGCGACGATTGGCTGAAGGCTCTCGACATGGTAGCCAAGATGTCGGGTTGGGGTACGCCGCTGCCCGAGGGCTGGGCCCGCGGCATCGCGATCGACGACCGCCGTCGAGGTGTCGGTGTGGGCAGCGGCCGTCAGGGTACGATATGCGCCCAGGTGCACACGGTCGAGGTCACCAAACGCGGTCAGGTCATAGTTCATCGCGTGGATGTGGTCTTTGACCAGGGGTTCAGCCTGGTCAATCCGCTCACCGTCCGCAAGAACATCGAAGGACAGATCGCCTGGGGATACAACGACGCGCTGTACCAGGAGATCACCATCCAGGACGGGGAAGGTGTCGAGGTCAACTTCGACAAGTATCCTGTCGCCCGCATGCGCGAGTATCCGAAGGAGGTCAACATTGCCTTCATGAAGACGAACAAGTGGATCGAGGGCGTGGGAGAGGAAGCGATCCCGATGATCACGCCGGCGATCTACAACGCCGTGTTCAAGGTCACCGGCAAGCGCATCCGGTCTGTGCCTCTCAAGAACCACGACTTGAGCTGGGCCTAGATGGGGGTGTTGCCAAAGGGGGATCGCTGTCGATTCGCTAGTATTCCCCTCCTCCAGAGGGGAC
>JAERMM010000319.1 GCA_016844585.1 Chloroflexota bacterium
CGCGTTGGAGATCGGCATGGTCCACCAGGTCGTCGGGGCGGCGGAGCTGGAGGCTGCGACCTATCAGCTGGCGCAGGGCATCGCCCGCAACGCGCCGCTAGCGCTCGCGGGAATCAAGGCAACGATCCTCCGCGCGGTGTCGCTCCGGGAGGGCATCGCCCACGCCGACCTCGACGAGGCGTCGGCGCGCGCGCGGCAGAGTGCCGACGCGAGCGAGGGACGCCGCGCCATGCTGGAGAAGCGCCGGCCGGTCTTCCGCGGCGAGTGAGCCTGCGCTACAGCGGAGTCAGACGCTCACTGGAACCACTGCCTCAGCTCGATGTGGTAGCCGTTGGGATCGCAAATCTCCGCTCTGGCGTACTTCTCCCGAACTTTCGGCCCCCAGACGATCTCGACCCCCTTCGTTCGCAGGTACTCGACCGTCGTCTGCATGTCGTCGACTTCCCCTCGTACGAAATGAGCTCAACGGTCGTGCCACCCAGGTCCAGGTACACAAGGCTCATCGGCACGCCAAGAGGTGAGCCGTCGATCCGGTCGCGTGATCTGACCTTGAACCCCAGTACCTCGGTGAAGAACTCCACGGTTCGCTCCGGCTGGTCCGTGACGATCTCCACGTGGTCGATCCTCTTGAACATGAGCGAGTCCTCCTGGATGTCCTATCCTGCCTGCCGTAGTCCGAATGTCTTGCTCATTCCGTTCAGGCCTCTGCCGTCTTGATGCCATCGAACGTTCGGCTTCAGCTGCAGCCGAATCAAACCAAGCGAGCGAAGCGAGCATATGAAGGATCTGCGGTCTGCTGCAAGCGATGTTAGGCGCCACGCCCACCGCGCCGTGACTGCCACGTCTTGAGGATGCCGTATGCGTTGGTGAGGCGACCGCCGCACCCTTGGAGCCATTTCGGCGGATTCGCCGCCTCAAACGAGAGCCAGAACGTGTCTGTTCCGCCCTTACCGGTATGCTGAGGAGTGTGGCCGATTACGTGCTCGTGCAAGACATCCTTCGAGAGCACCCAACAGTGGGCATCGAATGGCGAGATCCCAAGGCAAACGGCGAAGTCGTAGTTCTGATTGCGAAGCTGTTGGAACTTGTAGACGCCACTTTCCCACAGAGTTGAGAACTTAATCTCGACCCGACGGCCTGCAACCACTCGGTCGGCGTGAGAATCGCCACTGGAGACGACATCGAGGCCCTTCGCCGCACACCAGCCGGCTACAAGTTGCTCGCCGATCTTTCCAACTTGGCGGGAGGGCCGCGTGCGGATCCATGCAAAGGGGCTTCCGGCCCACGGGTCGGCCGCACCCTCGCGCACGTAATCACCTTTCAGCGTACCTGCAATCGAAGCCAACAGCAGGACTTCAGGGTCTTTGATCTGATACTGCATCCGGGTCATCCATTCTGCGCGGCGGGCACGCTGAACAGGCTGCCCTGCTTGTGGCTGCTCCGATAGGGAGTGGCATCGAAGCCGACCCAACGAATGCCATCGGCGCCGTCAAACCTGCGAGCCATGACTTCCAAGGCTTCCCGGCTGTCGTCAACAAGGAGAAAGCGCCGTCCGAATTCACGCGCGGCGACCCCGGTCGTTCCGCTGCCAGCAAAGAAGTCGAGGACAAGCGCACCGGGGCGGGAGGACGCCTGGATGATGCGCCGAAGTACTCCGAGCGGCTTCTGAGTAGGATACCCCGTTTTCTCCGCACCGTTCGTGGGAACAATGGTGTGCCACCAAGTGTCCGTCGGCAGCTTCCCGCGAGCCGCCTTTTCTGGACCTACAAGGCCGGGAGCCATATAGGGTATGCGCTCGATCTCGTCGTAGTTGAAGACGTAGTTCGACGGATCCTTCGCGTAGAGCAGGATGTTGTCGTGCTTCGGCGGCCACTTCGTCTTCGGCCGACCGCCGTAATCGTAGGCCCAGATGATCTCGTTGAGGAACGAGTCCCTGCCGAAGATGGTGTCGAGAAGGAGCTTGCAGTAGTGGACCTCGCGGTAGTCAACATGGAAGTAGAACGAGCCGTGCGGCGCCAGAACCCGGTGGGCCTCGGTGAGCCGCGGTTCCAAGAACGCGAGGTAGTCGTCGAAGAGGTCGCTGAAGCGTTTGGTCCCCAGGACGATACTCTCGTAGCGCCGGCCCTGGAACCCGACTCGATCACCGTCGTCGGATCGGACGGTCCTGAGCTGGGTCCGTTGCTGGACTTTCCCAGTGTTGAATGGGGGATCTATGTAGATGAGGTCCACGGACGCCGTGGGGAGGTCCCGGAGGACAGCTAGGTTGTCCGCGAGATGGATAGTGCCGGTCACGTCGTTCTCTGCCATTCTCTCTCCATTCTACTCATGGCGCCTAACGCTCGGCATGAGCCGCGCGCTTCAGCGCGCCGGCTCCATGCCGTTGTTAGGCTTCGTCGGACTCAACGCCTCGTAGGTCACGGTTGGGTGGCCACACTCCGTCGGCTGAACGCAATTGCTACGGTGAGGAGCGACCCGGCCTGCGAACTTCAATCTTCTCTCCCACTTCGATCACCATCAGGTCCTCACCCACTTCCAGTGGCCCTGCGTAGACCTTGCGTGTGGGCGCAATCAGATCCTGCTCGGTGGCGGTAGGCGGGACGATATGTGAATAGACGGCGAGCCTCGGTTTCGTCTTGGCGAATACCTCGCCAGCTTGTTCCGGGGTGACGTGATGATCGATCACAGCCTTCGTCCTCTCGGGACGCGTCGTCGTCCGGAGCATGAGCTCCGCCGCAGCCACTTCATGGACGAGGAGATCCACGCCTTGGGCGTGACGGATCAAGTTCTGGGAAACACGGGTGTCCCCGGAGAGCACGACCGACCGCCCCCCATAGTCAACACGGTAGCCGAACGCCGGCTTGACGGGCTTGTGATCCACCTCGAACGCCGTGATCCTTACTCCGGCTTTCTCAAGAATGATTCCCTCACTGATATCCTCAGCGAGAATAACAACGCCATCGGGCGAGGCCCTGTCGTCGTACAGCCGGATCCGGATGTCGAACTCATACGCCTGCTCGAGGTGCGACATCATCTTCCTCGTTCCCCTCGGGCCCCAGACGGGGAGCGGACGATCGCGCCCAGGGTTCACGAGCCACCCCGTCAACCACAGATCCGGAAAGCCGACGACGTGATCCGAGTGAAGATGCGTGAGGAAGACCCCATCCACATCCTGCCACCGGACTCTGAGCTGGGCGAGGCGTTGCAGAGCACCTCGCCCCGCGTCGAACAGGAATTTCTGCCCTCCGGCTTCGACCAGAATGCTCGGCCCGAATCGATTCATGACCGGCGGGGGAGTGCCTGTACCCAGGAGAGTGACTTTGATCTCTTGCCCATCCGCCGTGGCTGGAACAAGGGCCATCAGAAGTAGAACAACCCCACTCACTCCGCGGAAGATGCTCGCGAGCATATCACTCCTCCTTGGTTCGGGAGCCTAACGCTCAGTATCTTGAACTGCGATATCCGGCTGCCTAGTTCTGTATAGCACGACGAGCGAGCCCGGCCGAGCTCCGTCGGCATCCGCGTTTCCGCGACCTTGCAGGGCGCCCTTCGTTCCCTGGCCGTGATACACCGCGAGGCACTGCGAGATATCATCTGGGCCTCCGCGGCCAGCCGACGTGTTTCCCGGCCGCTGAGGTCATCACAGGAACATCCGGTCGGCGGGGCTGCGGACCCCGGCCGGTCCTCGGTTGAGCACGT
>JAERMM010000320.1 GCA_016844585.1 Chloroflexota bacterium
CGCCGCGTCCTTGACCGTGCGCTAGGGTAGCGATACTCTAGCTGTACTGTTGTTGATTATCGAAGGGAGAGCTATGGCCACCATCAGCGCGCCGAAAGTCACATGGGACAACAAGCGGATCAAGCAGGATCGTATCGCCCTGTTGCAGGCGGAGATGAAGCGAGAGGGCGTTGGGGCTCTCTACCTTGGGAGCGGCGTGAGCGCGCGTTACGCGCTCAACCTCAAGGTGCCCGGCTGCAATCTGTTCATCCCCGCGCAAGGGGAAGTGATCGCGTTTGCTCGGCCACGCGACGAGGGACTGGTCGCCTCGCAGCATGACAACATGCGGCCGCCCCTCACCAAGGGCGAGCCCGGGACGAAGGTCCGTGGAGGCGACGGCGTGTTCGCCCGCGGACTGGCCGCCGTCATGGGGGAGTACGGCCTGGCGGGTGAGAAACTGGGCATTCAAGACATCCGCATGGGCAGCGTCCTGGAGCTGGTGGGCGCCGGGTTCAATCTCGTCGACGCCGAGCCTATCATCGAGCACACCTGGAGCGTGAAGACCGACGACGAGGTCGAGATCTACCGACTCATCGGTGAGCTGTACGTCACGACGTTCAATTCCTTCCGCGATGCCATTCACCCCGGTGTGACCGAGAAGGCGCTGGCCCACGTCATCACCTCCACCTGGGAAGAGCTTGGCGTCGAGGACATCTCCCAGCTCAACGTCTGCTCTGGCGAGAACATGAATCCCTGGCGACGCTGGCCCAGCGACCGCGCGGTGCAGGCTGGCGACTTCGTCGGCGCGGACATGCACGCGCGTGGGCCGCTCGGGCTGCGCGGCGATGGCTCGACTACGTTTCTGGTGGGCGACTCCCCGACCGACGAGCAGCGCGACCTCTACCGTCGCGCCTACGATTACCTGCAGACCACTACCCCTCTCTGGCGCGGCGGGCGCGCTATCGCCGACGTGATGGCGGACTTCCCTCAGGTGCCGGAGCGCTTCAAGAAGAAGCTATGGGACCTGAACTATGGGCATGGCTGCGGCCTTGGATCATCCGGGTATCCGCACCTGAATCCGCGGCTCGACCCCATCGACGATACGCTGAAGAAGAACCAGATCTACGCGCTCGAGGTCTTCTTCGGCGAGGTCGGCAACCCGCAGGCCGTGAAGCTCGAGCAGATGGTGCTGATCCGCGACGGCGAGCCCGAGCTGCTCGGCATCACGCCGATGGACGAACGCCTCTTCCGATAGGGTGCACGTCCGGTAGATTACAACGTGAGTTGACACGAGCAAAAGGAGCATCTATGGCTGCGACTGCATCGAAAATTGCCTGGGACGACAACCGCATCCGTCTGGATCGCATCGCTCTGCTGCAAGCGGATATGAAGCGGCGTGGTGTCGGAGCGTTGTTCATTGGGGAAGGGACCTCGTTGCGCTACGCGCTCAATCTCAAGGTCCCGGGCGCCCAGGTATTCGTCCCCGCCAGCGGTGAGATGATCATATTCGTGCGTCCTCGCGACGAAGGCTTCGTGTCGCGGACGGGCATCAAAATGCACAAGCCTCTGAGCCGCGGACTGACGGGGACCGACATCGAGGTCCGCGGAGACAGCGCCCTGGTCAACGGGTTGAAGGCCCTGATGGCCGAGCATGGGGTCGCGGGCGAGCGGGTCGGCATCGATGGGCTCGACACCGGCTCGATACTGGACCTTGTCAAGGGTGGTGTCGACGTCGTGGATGCCGAGCCGATCGTCGAGCACACCTGGACCGTCAAAACGCCCGACGAGGTCGCGATCTATCGGCTCATCGGCCAGCAGTACGTCACCACGTTCAACGCCTTCCGCAACGCGATCCATCCACATCGTGACCTCCACCTGGGAGGAGATGGAAGGCGAGGACATCGCCCAGCTCAACGTTTGCGCCGGGGAGAACATGAATCCCTGGTGCCGCTGGCCCACGGATCGCGCCCTGACCAGCGCCGACTACGTCGGAATCGACCTGCACGCGCGCGGGCCAGACGGCCTGCGTGGTGATGGGTCGACCACCTTCTTCGTCGGCGACAACCCGACCGCCGAGCAGCGCGACCTGTACCGTCGCTCCTATGAGTATCTGCAGGCGACGATACCCGTATGGCGAGCTGGGCGAACGATTGGCGACGCCATGGCCGCCGTTCCAGAGGTTCCCGAGCGCTTCCGCAAGAAGCTGTGGGACCTGAACTACGGGCACGGCTGTGGCCTGGGCCACTCTGGCTATCCGCACATGAGCCCGCGAGAGAAGCCGATCGACGACGTGCTGAAGGACAACCAGATGCTGTCCATCGAGGTCTACTTCGGCGAAGAGGGCAGCACCCAGGCCGTCAAGATGGAGCAGATGATCATGGTGCACGACGGCGACCCGGAGATCATCGGCCCTATCCCAATGGACGAGCGCTTCATCCATTAGAGGTTCAGGCTGACTCGCAATGAGTCATCGACCTCCTTCATCGCCTCGACGCCCAGGCGGCCAATCCATTGTCTAACGAACGTCTTTGGGACCGTGATGACGGTCTCCGACTGCACAACGGAGTCTCGATGAAGTCCAGATCCCTCGGCCATCTGCGACCCGAGTTTCAGGATCACGTTGGTCGGGTATTCCCGCCGCGGCAACTGTGACGAGATCGCCACGAGGACCAGGTTGGAGCTGAAGCGGTTACCGATGTTGTTCTGCACGACAAGCGTGGGCCGCACCTTGCTCGTAGCAGGATCGGAGATAAGAGGGGCCGACACGAGCAGGACGTCGCCCCGGCTGTAGCTGCGGGCCTCAGTCATCCCAGCGCCAAGTAGCAGCGGCGGCCTCCGCTTGGACAGCCACCCAATCGGGGTCGATCTCTCCTTCGCGCTCCGCGTATTCCCGGTAGCCTTCCTCGAGAAGAGCCTCAAACTCGCGCTCGCGCTGACTTGTCAGCCACTCCGCGAGCGCCTCCCGTACCACCTGGCTTCGCTTCTTCCCAAGGCGCCGGGCTTGGCCGTCCACCTCATCGAGGAGGCTGCCAGGGCAGGTCACGATCACTCGCTCCATATGAATCGCCCCCAAAGTGATATACGATCAAACATAAAAAGTATATAGGATCTCGCGGTTGGCAGATCCACCGCCAAAATGGGCGGGCTTTCTCCGGTAGGGCGCTTGTCCCCCGCCGTGTAGGACGGACAGCAGAAAAACGAGCATTTGGGCACCTGGGGGCGTTTTCGTCCAGCGACGCACGGCGGACAAGCTCCCTAGGGAGCCGCGGTCAAACCTTGGCTTGGGCCTTGGTCTGAAGCGCCTCATACACCCGTTCGGCGGTGATCGGGCAGGCGGTGATGTGGACGCCGACGGCGTCGGAGATGGCGTTGGCAATGGCGCCGCCGACGGGTGTGTTCGTGTTCTCGCCGACCGACTTTGCACCGAAGGGGCCCGGGCCGATGTCCGTGGGCAGCAGGATCGAGCGGAAGCTCGGTGCATCCATCTGGGTTGGCAGCTTGTATTCCGCCAGGCTCGACGTAATGATTCGGCCGCCGTCGTGGATCAGCTCCTCGGTCATCGCCTGGCCGTAGCCGAATACGAAGCCGCCGTCGAGCTGGCCCTGGTGGGCAATCGGATTGATGATGGTTCCCACGTCCACGACGGTCACCACGTCGATGGGGCGAACCTGGCCTGTCTCGGGATCGACCTCCACCTCAATCATGTAGGCGAAGAAGTTGAAGTCGCCGCCTTCCTCAGAGTGATGCTCGGCGGGGTCGAAGGCGCCGACCGCCTCGACCGACGGGCCCTGGGCGATGCGTGCCGCGACATCCGCGAAAGGCGCCCGCTGGCCTGACTCGTCGGCGACGACGAACTCGTTGTGCTCCAGGCGAACCTGACCGGCGGGCCAGCCCATCACCTCGGCGGCCAGGTCCTCCAGTCGATCTTTCAGGACCAGCGCGCCGTCGATGGCAGCTCGTCCCACCATGGTCGTGGTGCGGCTGCCGCCCGACCCGGGATCGGGGAACGCCTCGGCCGTGGTTCCGTAGCGCACGCGGACGCGGCTGGGGTCGATAGACAGAGTCGCGGCGGCGGCGCGCTGAATCACGGTGTGGGATCCACCACCCTGGTCGGCGTTGCCGGTGATCGCCTCGATGGCGCCGTCGGGCATCAGGCGCAGCAGCAGCTCGGTCTTGCCCGCTCCGACGTGGCGGTAGCGCAGCGCAAGGCCGCGGCCTCGATTGGGGAGCTTTGGCGTCTTGCCCCAGCCGGTCTCGCTAGCGAGCGTCTCAAGCACTTCCACCGCGCGTGGGTTGCGGACCTTCTCGCCGCTGAGGCCGGTGTCGCCCGGGCGGATGCAGTTCAGCAGGCGGAGCTGGAGTGGATCGATTGCCAGCTCGCGTGCGATGTGGTCGACGTGCGCCTCGCCGGCGTGCGCGCGATGGAAGTCGCCTGGCGCCCGCATGCTGCCCGAGGGCACCAGGTTCGTATAGACGTTGTAGCCCTCGAAATCGACGTTTGGGATGCTGTAAGCCGCCAGGCAGGCGATGCCGGAGCGGGCCGAGTTCGGCGGGTTTGGGCGGCCGGCCACATAGGCCCCGGCGTTCTGGTAGGCGCGCACCTGGTGCGCGATGAAACGCCCCACCCGATTCACCGCGGTGCGCAGGTAGTACTTCGCCTCGTGCTGCGGGTTGGCGGAAACCAGGTCGTCCGAGTAGCTCATGATGGCGCGGATCGGCCGTCCAGTGGCGCGCGCCAGGAAGTAGCAGGCGTACTCTTCAATGGAAAGCGACTTGCCGCCGAAGTCGCCGCCAACGTAGCGGCTGTCCACCACGATGCGGTCCGACGGCATATCGGTCACGCCGGCGAGCGTGTCGCGCAGGCCGAACGGCGACTTGTTCGTCGAGACGACCTGTAGCAGGCCCTGGTCGTCGATCCACACGATGCAGCCGTGGGGCTCCAGGTACCCCTGGTGCTGGCGCGGCCCGTAGTAGGCATCCTCGACGACGAGGTGGGCGTTGGCGAAGATGCGCGGGCGGGTAGTAACGCTCGGCGTCCGGGTGCAGGAGCGGCGCGTCGTCGCGCAGTGCCTCCTCGGCGTCGAAAACGGCCGGTAGCTCCTCGTAGTCGACGATAACCAGCGCGGCTGCTTCCTCGGCTGCCTCGTGCGTATCGGCCGCGATGGCTACGACCCGCTCGCCGGCGTAGCGCACGCGGTCGTAGGCCAGCACCGGCCAGTCGGCGACCAGGCGCCCGAAGTTCCGTCGGCCGATGTCGTCGGCGGTGATCACTGTCTGAACGCCGGGCACCGCCCTGGCCGCCGAGGTGTCGATCGACAGGATGCGCGCGTGTGGGTATGGACTCATCACGAACTTCGCGGTCAGAGCGCCGGCGGGGTAGACGTCGCCGGTGTATCGCGCGAGCCCCGTCGTCTTCAGCAGAGCGTCGACGCGCACCTCAGGTACGGCCAGCGCCTCTGCCGCTTCGGGGGTCAGCGTCGTAGGAGAAAAGCCGTTGTGCATGGCAGGCACCTCGATGTCTAGCTCGGGTCGCGGCGTGTGATCGCCGGAACCCGGTCAAAGTCGCGATCGAAGCTGATGATTTCTGTAATCTCAGCCCCTCCAATTTGATGGATCCCTTCAAGCGCGACATGCTGGGCGTGCTCTTCAGCGGCGATCTTCCCTGCATTGTCATCACTTCGGGCCGGGCTCAGGGCTGGAACGGCCTGGTAGTTGGCCTCAAGGCTCGATGTGACGGCCTTCTTACGAATAGGTCGGATGATCTTCTTCATCGTGCCTTCACCTGGCTGCACAAGTTCAACCGCTTGATTTGTTCCCACC
>JAERMM010000321.1 GCA_016844585.1 Chloroflexota bacterium
GGATGGACAGGTTTCGCAGGGCGCGGAGCGGACGGTTATCGGCGTCATCGGCACGGGGTTCGCGCCCGATTACCAGGAGCATTTCGAGGCCATGCCCGGTGTGGAGTCGGCCACGCGGATCTCCAAGCCTTACAAGCTGGCTAGCCGCGACTTCAAACCTCTCGATACCGTGATCGATGTCGACGGGGTTCGAATCGGAGCCGGCGAAGACTTTGTGGTGATGGCTGGCCCATGCTCTGTCGAAGGACGCGAGCACATTCTCGACACGGCACAGGCGGTCGCCGACCGCGGCGCACGGCTGCTGCGGGGGGGAGCCTACAAACCGCGCACCTCCCCCTACTCCTTCCAGGGCATGGGGGTGGAAGGACTCGAGCTGCTCGCCGAGGCCCGATCCCAGACGGGCCTGCCAGTCATAACCGAGGTGATGGAACCGGGCGACGTCGACGTCGTGGAGCGATACACCGACATCCTGCAGATCGGTACGCGCAACATGCAGAACTTCCCGCTGCTGCGCCGGGTAGGCCAGGCGCGGAAGCCAGTCATGTTGAAGCGTGGCATGTCCGCCACGATCGAAGAGTGGCTGATGGCAAGTGAGTACATTCTGGCAGAGGGCAACCGGGACGTCATGCTGTGCGAACGCGGCATTCGCACGTTCGAGACCATGCTGCGCAACACGCTCGACCTCTCGGTAGTCCCGATGCTTCGCAGACTGACCCATCTGCCTATCATCGTGGACCCGAGCCATGGCACAGGTAAATGGTACCTGGTGAAACCCATGGCGTTGGCGGCCGCGGCGGTTGGCGCAGACGGGATCATCGTCGAGGTTCACCCAGACCCCGATCATGCGTGGTCGGACGGTCCGCAAGCGCTCACGCCAGCAAACTTCGAGGACATGATGAAAGCGCTTGAAGCGGTCGTCGAGGCCACGGGTCGGCACATGCGGACGCCGGCCGCGAGAGCTTAGGGCGCGAGCACGGTCAAATGAGTATTGAGTCGATAGTCGTGAGACGTCCCGAGCGTCTCCGTGGCACGGTACACGTCCCGGGCGACAAATCAATCTCGCACCGGGCCATCATGCACAACGCAATCGCAGAAGGCGTCGCACACGTCGACGGCCTTGGGCCAGGCGACGACGTCAAGTCCACCATCCGCTGCCTGCGCGCGCTCGGCGTGACGATCAACGAAACGGCTGAGAACGCGTGTACCGTGCACGGGCGTGGCCTGATGGGATTGGCTGAGCCCGAAGACGTCCTGGACGCGAGAAACTCCGGAACGACAACCCGGTTGCTCTCAGGGATCCTGGCAGCGCAGCCGTTCCTGACGATTCTGACGGGCGACGCATCGCTCCGTACCCGACCGATGGATCGCGTCGTCGAACCGCTCCGAGCCATGGGCGCGCAAGCGATGGCGCGCTGTGGGGACGACTACCTTCCCTTGGCTATTCGGGGAGGGGACCTTCACGGCATTGACTACGCGCTTCCTATGGCCAGTGCGCAGGTTAAATCTTGCCTACTGCTTGCTGGCGCCGCTGCCGACGGAACGACCTATCTCCACGAACCGGCCGCGTCTCGCGATCATACTGAGCGACTCTTGGCGGCTCAGGGAGCAGACATTGAGGTTGATGGCCTTCGCATCCTGATCCGAGGCCGTCGACCACTCCGATCTGTAGACGTCACCGTACCGGGCGACACATCGACGGCGGCGTTCTGGGTGGTCGCCGCGTGCATTCATCCGGATGCCGAGATTGTGATTCCAAACGTCGGTCTCACAGTCGGCCGAACCGGATTCCTGGACGTGCTCGAAATGATGGGCGCTGACGTCTCGATTTCGAACAAGCGCGTCGTCGGGGGCGAGCCCGTTGGAGACATCACGGCGCGCAGCTCAAGACTCAAGGGCGCCACGATCGGCGGCTCGCTCATTCCACGGATCATCGACGAGGCGCCGATCCTTGCGCTGGCGGCCGCGTTGGCCGAGGGTGAGACCGTTATCCGTGACGCCGAGGAGCTGCACTACAAGGAGTCCGACCGCATCTGTGTGACCGCTGCTGAGCTTTCCCGGATTGGCGCGAGCATCGAGGAACGATCGGACGGCATGGTCATCGGCGGAAAGCCGCACCTGGCTGGTGGCGAGGGCGATAGCCACAAGGACCATCGAATGGCGATGACGCTCGCCATCGCAGGGCTGGTCACCGATTCGCCCGTCACCGTTCTGGAGCCCAGATCGGTAGCGATCTCGTATCCCGGCTTTTGGAACGATCTCGCGCGCCTCGCCGGAGGCTGATGGTGGGCCAGGTCGCCTACGTGATCGGCCAGCCGATCGCGCATTCTCTTTCCCCCACGATGCACAACGCGGCCTTCGCCGCGCTCGGCATCGATGCCCGCTACGAGGCCATCGAAATCGCGGCCGTGGATCTATCGCGTTGGATTCAGAGTATCCGTCGGCCGGATCTGCTCGGGTTCAACGTCACGGTGCCTCACAAAGAAGCGGTCGCGCGGGAGGTAGATCGCCTGGAGGGTGACGCTCAGGAGACCGGCGCCGTCAACACGGTCATGGTCGACCGCGAGAGCTCATCAGGCTGGAAATTGATCGGCACCAATACCGATACGATCGGCTTCAGGCGCTCACTCATCGAGGAAGCCGGCGTCTCCCTACAAGGTCAGCGCATTCTGCTGCTCGGAGCGGGCGGCGCGGCCAGAGCCATCGCGTACGCGGCGCTGAAGGACGGCGCGGCCGATCTCGTGGTCGCCAACCGCGATGAGACACGCGCCCGACGCCTCGTCAAACAGCTCTTCCGTGTGAACACGTCAACGCAGACACGCGCAATCGCAATGACGGACCCCTCACTGGCTGAGGAGCTCGCGACTGCGACACTGGTGGTCAACGCAACGACGGTCGGATTGGGAACGGATGAGATGCCCGTCGATCCGGCACGGATCACGGGCATGGTGGTCGACATCGTCTACCGTCCGCTGAAGACCGCTTTCCTGCGAGCAGCCGAGGAGCATGGACTGCGCGTCCTGGGCGGACTGGGCATGCTCGTCTACCAGGCTGCGGCCGCGTTCGAGCTGTGGACAGGCGCCACGGCGCCCATTGACATCATGCGCAACGCAACAGAACGGGCGCTCGCGAGTCAGGATAGATAAATGATCGTTTTTCTCGTTGGTCTCAGCGGAAGTGGAAAGACCACGGTGGGCCGGCGCCTGGCGGAACGACTCGGTGTGCCCTTCGTTGACACGGAC
>JAERMM010000089.1 GCA_016844585.1 Chloroflexota bacterium
CCCGCGGATGTGTCTGCTGCCAACGCAGCCGTCAGCCAGGCCCGGTCCAACGTCGCCGCCGCGCAGGCGAAGCTCGACACTCTGGTCAATGGCCCACTGGCGGGTGATCTGGCGGCGTCCCAGGGCGCGGTTGATAGCGCAAGAGCGTCGCTCAGCAGCAACCAGGCAAAGCTCACGCAGCTAACGATTCCCAACGCCGACGATGTTTCCTCCGCCCAGCAGGCTCTGGACGCTGCGCGGGCGTCGCTTGGCTCGGCCCAGGCCAGATACGAGCAGGTTCGGTCCGGTGCGACAGTGACGGACTCCCAGTCGGCGGTGTCCGGAGTGGATGCAGCCGAGGCCAACGCACGCGCGGCGCAGGCCAAGCTGCAGCAGGTACTGGCGCCACCGCTCGATTCTGATCTCCTTGCGGCGCAGCAGGCCGTGCAGCAGGCACAAGCAAACCTCGCCTTGAAGCTCACCCCATCGACACCATCCGACCTCGAAGCGCAACGCCAGGCGGTAATCCAGTCGCAGGCCAACCTGGCGTTGAAGCGTGCGCCCTACGTGCAATCTGACATCCTGACCCAGCAGGCCGCGGTTCAGCAGGCCCAGGTCGCGTTGCAATCTGCGCAGAGCGACCTCGACAGCTCCACGCTCACCGCCCCGTTCGCCGGAATCGTGTCGGCGGTCAATATGAACGTGGGCGAGAATGCCGCGGGCGCGGCAGCCACTTCAACGGGAAGCACAACGTCCTCCGGCATCACGATTGTCAATCCGTCGCAGCTGCGAGCCGACGTACAGGTGGACGAGTCAGATGTGGCGCAGATTGCCCTCGGCCAGCGGGCAACGCTCACCTTCGACGCGCTTGCCAACCGGCGGTTCCCTGGTACCGTGAGTGCTATCTCACCGGCCGGCACCACGAGCCAGGGCGTTGTCGGCTACCAGGTCTCGCTGGCGCTGCGCAACGCGGACGCCGTTCGTGCCGGCATGACCGCCACCGCGGAGATCATTACAGCGCAGCGCGAGGACGTCTTGGTTGTGCCAAACCGCGCGATTACGCGGCAGGGTCAGGACCGCACTGTGCTGGTCAACACGGCAAACGGGCCGTTAGTCCGCAAGGTACAGGTTGGAATGAGCAATGACCAGAACACCGAGATCACCGATGGGATCGAGGAGGGGGAGGAGGTTGTGCTCCCGACAACAGCGGCGCGCGCATCGGTGCCGGGCGCACGACCAGGGCAGCCGGGCGGGTTGATTCCCGGGGGCGGCGCGACCTTCGTTGCTCCTGGACCCGGGCGCTAACCCAATGAGCGGGCCGATGAATGGCCACGTCGTGAGCCCAATCGCGGGGCTGTCGGAGATGCCGTCCGCGCCGCTGCCAGGCATAGACCGCGTCGGCAGCCGGAACGCCGAGCCGATGGTTATCCGCATTCGCGGCGTCACCAAGGTCTACCATCTCGGCGAGACGACGGTTCATGCGCTTCGCGGCGTCGATTTCGACGTTCACCGCAAGGAGTTCATTGCCATCATGGGCCCCTCGGGCTCGGGCAAGTCTACGCTCATGAACGTCGTTGGCTGCCTCGACCAGCCATCCTCTGGCGCCTATGAGTTGGATGGCATCGAGACGAGCCAATTGGCAGACGACGAGCTGGCTGAAATCCGCAACAAAAAGATCGGATTCGTCTTCCAGATGTTCAACCTGCTCCCACGAACCCCCGCGGTCGAACAGGTCGAGCTGCCACTGGTCTATTCGGGAGCCAAGGACCGTCGGGAACGGGCAGTTGCCGCACTCGAGTCTGTTGGCCTGGGGTCGCGTCTGAATCACAAGCCATCGGAGCTGTCCGGTGGCCAGCAGCAGCGTGTTGCCATAGCCCGGGCACTGGTTACGAACCCGGCCATCATCCTTGCGGATGAGCCGACGGGCAACCTGGATACGCGTTCCAGCGAGGAGATCATGGACCTGTTTCAGCATCTGAACCAGGAGCGCGGAATCACGATCGTATTCGTAACCCACGAGCATGAGATTGCTGAACACACGCGCCGCGTGATCCATATCCGAGATGGTCGCATTAACAAAGACGAAAACGTCGAGCACCAAGTGAGCGCCCGTGACGTGCTGTCGCGGTTGCCAAGCGACGACGAGTCCGACGCGAAGGAATCCGCCGTCTCGGCGACAGGAGGAACCCTGTGAATGTCGGCGCAAGTATCCGCGTCGCGCTGCGGGCGCTATCAGCCAACAAGCTTCGGGGCATCCTCACGATGCTGGGCGTCATCATTGGCGTCGCGGCCGTGATAGCGCTCATGTCGCTCGGAAAGGGAGCGCAGGCTCAGATCACGGATCAAGTGCAATCGCTGGGATCCAACCTGGTATTCGTCACTCCCGGTCAAGGGCGGCAACAGGGCAATGCGCGGCAGGCGGCTGGCAACGCGCAGACGCTCAGTGTAGAAGATGCACGAGCGATATCCAGCGAGCTCGGCAGCGGGCTTGTCAAGGGAGTGGCTGCCGAGCGATTCGGTCAGGCGCAGCTCATCGCCGGCGGGCAAAACGTCCAGACCCGGCTGCTTGGAGTAACGCCCGAATGGGAATCCGTGCGCAACTTCCATCCCGCAAGCGGAGACTTCATCACTTCGACGCACATCGATTCGCGCGCGCGGGTCATCGTGCTCGGCGCATCGGTCGCGCAAAACCTCTTTGGTGACAGCGACGCGATCGGCCAGACGGTTCGGGTGAGCGCATTTGGACGCACCGGATTGAACGCACGCGTCATCGGCGTGATGGAGTCGAAGGGCGGGGGCAGCTTCCAGAACCTGGACGACCAGGCCTTTCTGCCGTTCAGCACGCTTACGACCAGCTTGTTCCGTGCCCGGACGCCTCAAGCCGCCGAGCAGGTCGGAACGATCACGGTCGAAATGATCAACGAGCAGGCGGTCGATGAGGGGATCCAGGCAATCGCGGACCTCCTGCGTCAGCGGCACCGCGTGGCTCAGGACGACTTCGTCGTCAGCTCACAGCGCGATTTCTTGACCGCGATCGGCCAGATCACCGGACTTTTCACGGCATTTCTGGGCGCCATCGCTGGCATCTCGCTGGTCGTGGGCGGCATCGGGATCATGAACATCATGCTGGTTTCGGTAACAGAGCGCACCCGCGAAATCGGCATCCGCAAAGCCGTGGGCGCCAAGCGACGCGACATCCTCTCCCAGTTCCTCATCGAGGCCATCGTTGTGAGCGTCAGCGGCGGCGTCCTGGGTATCCTCATTGGGACGGGGATCTCCAAGCTGGTGTCGCGGTTGGAAATGAATGGCCAGTCCATCCCAAGCATCGTATCGCCAGATGCCGTGCTGCTCGCGTTCACCGTTTCGGCGGCGGTTGGCTTGTTCTTCGGGATCTACCCTGCTATGAGGGCATCGCGACTCAATCCTATCGAAGCTTTGCGGTATGAGTAGCGCGTATTGTTGTTGTTAAGGCGCAGCATCCGTGGTCATGAGGGACGGAACCGCAGATGCACGCAGATTCACGCCGATTTGAAGGGCATCTGCCGAATCTGCGTCTATCTGCGTGAATCGGCGGTTCCCCGTATCTCGCTTCTCGGGCCCGTATCTCGGTTCTCAGGCCTGTCTCTCGGTTCTCAGGATGTAGGAGCGAACGATGTCTGACGCCACCGTGCTCGTCGTCGACGACGAGAAGAACGTAACCCAACTGGCGCGCATGTACCTGACGGCGGACGGGTTTCGCGTTGAGACGGCCGCGAACGGCGAGCAGGCTCTCGACCGCATCCAGGCCACCCATCCGGACATTGTCGTCCTCGACCTGATGATGCCGGGGATGGACGGCTGGGAAGTGTGTCGCAGCCTGCGATCGTCGGGGGATATCCCCGTCATCATACTGACTGCCCGAGGCGACGACGTCGACAAGATCGTTGGGCTCGAATTGGGCGCCGACGATTACCTCACCAAGCCGTTCAATCCCCGAGAGTTGGTGGCGCGGGTAAAGGCGGTCTTGCGTCGCTACCGCGCTGGCAAGGAGCCCCTGAAGACCATCTCTACGGGTGGCCTCGAGATCGACGTGGCCGGCCGCGAGGTGCTGGTCAACGGGAGGGCGATCGACCTGCGGCCCAAGGAGTTCGACCTTCTGGTCACACTTGCGCGCAGTCCCGGCGTCGTGTTCGATCGTGATCGACTCATCCATCTCGTCTGGGGCTACGATTACGTAGGGGAAACCCGCACCGTGGACGTCCACATGTCCAGCTTGCGAGAAAAAATCTCCAAGTCCAGGGTGCGTATCCAGACCGTTTGGAGCGTTGGTTACAAGCTGGTCCCGGAAGCAGCCTGAGCGGCCCGATGCGCTTTGGCGGTCTGCGGACCAAGCTCGTGGCCTCATTTGCCGGTGTCGTTCTTCTCTGCCTTGCACTCGCCGGGTCCGCGTTCGTCTACCTGCTGCAGCCGTACCAGAGTCAACAGGCGCTGAACCGCCTGGCCGAGCTTGCGCTGCCTCTCGCGGTACAGGTGCGCATCCTCGAGATCCAGGGAGCGACTCCGTCGGACATAGCCTCGTTCCTCGAGGACCAGGCGCGCGACCTCGATGTGCGTATCCTGCTGATCGGGCAGGAGAACCACCAGGTTTTCTATGACACTGAAGACGTGCTGGTTGGCAATGTCCTGAGCTTCGATCCTCCTTCGCGGCCGGCCCTGTTTCCGGTGTTGCGAGGGGTGGTGGATGTCCCAGGCGAGGGTCGCCTGGCCATCGTGACAATTGGCCCCGGTCCAGCGGGCGACCGGTTGCGACGCCGGGCTGGCCCCGAAGCGCCTAGGTTCACAATCGCGTTGGCCGCGCCGCAGGCTTCGCTGGCCGTTGGGTGGCGACAGATCGCGCCGCAGCTTGGAACGGCAGCGTTGATCTCGCTGGTGGCCTCCATCGCGGTTGCTTTCGTCATCGCTCGCTCGATCTCGCGACCGCTCGCCGCGATCACTCGCGCGTCAGAAGCGATGGCGCAGGGAGACTACAATCAGCAGATCGACGTTCGCGGGCATGACGAGATTGCGCGACTGGCCTCTGCGTTCAACCTGATGGCGCAACAGGTCTCGACCTCGAATCGCACGCTTCGCGAGTTCCTGGCAGACGTGTCCCACGAGCTCAGGACGCCGCTCACCACAATCGAGGGATTCTCACAGGCAATCTTGGATCGAACGGCGAGCGACCCGACCGCGATCGATGAGTGCGCGCGCATCATCAGTGAAGATGCCGACCGTATGCACCGCATGGTGGAGGACCTCCTCTACCTATCGCGCATCGAGTCTGGACAATTGCCAATGGACTTGGAGCGGGGCGATCTGATGACAATGGTGGAGGCGTCCGTGCGACGGGCACGGCAAAGAGCCGATGGGGTTGCCCTGCATCTGGAGTCGACGGCGGACCCAATGTGGGTCACAGTGGACTCGCACCGCATCGAACAAGTGCTCGACAATCTGCTGAGCAATGCGGTCAAGCACACGGCTTCGGGGAGCGCGATTACCGTCTCCACTGCGAAGAACGGGCGCGAGGCACGCGTGCGGGTTCACAATCACGGCTCCTACGTCGAGCCTCAGGATCGCGGCCGTATCTTTGAGCGTTTCTGGCGTGGCGTCGAAAACAACGGTTCTGGCACAGGATTGGGCCTCTCTATTGCGTCGGAGATCGCCAGAATGCACAGCGGGCGAATCGAGATCGAGAGCAGCCGATCGGACGGAACAGCGTTTACGCTCGTGCTGCCGGAAAACGCGTCTTGACCGATTCGATACCCGGGAACGTTGCCCGGGTGGACATCTGCAATCTATCCTTACTCTAACCTGGCGTCCCTGGGCGTCCCTGGAGCCTAGCATCTGCACCCCTTGATCCACGGCGCGGCTGCACGGTGGCAACCTCTCCTCGTGCTGGCTCTTGTTAGCCTCCAGGTACCGACATCCGCTCTGGCACAGAATGGAACGGCTGCGTCAACGCCCGCGTCCAGCGCTACACCGACCGCCACTGCCACCGCGACGTCTACTGCCACCGCCACCCCCATGCCGACACGCACAGCCACGAGCACGCCTACGGCGACTGCGCTCGAATCAACAATTCGGCCAGCGACCATCACGCCGACCGCCACGGTCAGCACCGCAGCACCGCCCCGGACAGCCACGCCGGATGGACCGGGCCCAAGCGCCACCGTCCCCGTTGGACCGTCACCCGTTGGACCGTCACTGGCGCCGACACCCGAACCCGCATGGAGCGTTTCATGGGACGCCTTCGCTTCGTTGTCGGGCGGCGCGCCGACCGCCATTCTTCCACCCACGACGACTCCGACACCGGTTCGCGTGATCGCCGCGGGCTCGCCCATTCGATACGTCGGTGCGCCGACCAGCTCGAGCGAGGCCCGATGGCTTGATGCGATGACGCTATGGCTCGGCGTACCCCATCGCAGTCAATTGGATGCATCGCCGTATGCTCAAACGAACTGCGGACCCACGTCGTTGGGAATGGTCCTGGACGCTTACGGTCTCCTGGGATATGGGAACGACGTTTTGCGCGGCGAGATCAACCGCTTGCAGGGCAACGACGATCCCGACGAAGGGACCTCGCTCAATGCCATCGCATCTGTTGCCCGTCGAGCGGGCCTCACCCCGCTCGACCTGTTCAGCGTGCCGGAGACGTACAAGCGATGGACGGTTGACGACGTCCGCGCGCACCTTTCGGCGGGGCGCCCCATCATCACGCTGGTCCGCTTCGTCGACCTTCCGGGCAATGAGCAACTCGATTTCGTGATCAACCACTACATCGTACTCGCGGGCGTCAGTGGTGACCGTTTCATTTACAACGACGCCGCCCAGCCGCCCGGGCAGGGACGCGACCTCTTGATCTCACCAGAGGCGCTGCAACGGGCCTGGGCCAACAGTACCATCCGCAACCACGCGGTCGCGTTCGCGCTTGACGCAGAGGGTTCCGGGTTGCTGCCTTCGACGTCATCGGACGAAGATGACAGCGCGGGAGGGCCAGGCGACGGGTTGGACACCGAGGGTAACGCGCTCGCGAGCGAGGCTGATCTCGCAATGCTCGCGAATGTGTCGCGAGTCTCCGCCGCGCCGGCAGCCGAAAGCGGCGCCGTGCGCACTCTCGCGGCGAGCGATCAACAGCCTCGCTCCTCGGTCGTGTACCTTGTGGCCTTGATCCTGATGGCCTCGCTCGCGGCGGCCGCCCTGGGTGTCGTCGTCAACATGCGCTCGTCTTGAGGCTGGTCAGTTTCAGCTGTTAACAAGATTTTTACCCTTGTCTGACTACCCGTATGCAGTTGGGGCCTAGAATGGTTGAGTACGCTAACTCAACACCGCCGAAGATTCTGGAGGACTGAACGGACATGGCCGCGTTCGTACGGACTACCATGGCAGTTGTACTGGGAATGGTTCTTGGCGCAGGTCTGCTCATCACGTATCTTGGAGCGAATCCGTCCAATGGCGCGCAAACCACGACGATCCCCCTTCCGTCGACGTCGGGCATTCTCGCGAGGACGCTGCCACAGCTTGGCTCGTCCTCTGAAGGTGACGCGGCCGACGTGTACGAGCGAGTCAGCCCATCGGTCGTGAACATCACCTTTAGCGCACGTTCACGCGATGCGGTTGGGCGTCCCGTGCAGCAGGAGGGGACGGGATCCGGCTTCATCATCGACAACGATGGCCACGTCGCCACCAATCAGCACGTCGTTGCCGGAGCGACGAGGCTGGACGTTACGCTGGCAGACGGGAGCAGCTACATTGGCGAGGTGGTGGCCTCGGACTCTGCGAACGATCTGGCGGTGCTGCGGATACAGGCGCCGACGGAGAAGCTTCGCGGTCTGACAACGGTGCCTCTGGGCGATTCGGACTCTCTGAAGGTCGGCCAGACCGTGATCGCGATCGGCAATCCGTACGGGCTGGAGCGCTCGGCATCGTTGGGCATCGTAAGCTCGCTCGGGCGCACCCGTCCAGGAGTGGAGCAACGCCTCATCACCAACATGATCCAGACCGATGCTGCGATCAATCCAGGCAATTCAGGCGGTCCCCTGCTAAACCTGCGGGGCGAGGTCATTGGTATCAATGAGCAGATCGAATCGTCGTCGCGCGGCGGCACCGGCATCGGGTTTGCGCTGCCAATCAACACGCTGCGCCGATATCTCCCGCAGCTTCTCGCGGGAAAGGAGCCGCAGCACGCCTGGATGGGCATCTCCGGACAGCCACTCACGCCGACGCTGGCTGAGCGGTATCGGACGACCGTCCAGCAAGGCATTCTCCTCGCGAGTGCGGTTACAGGAGGGCCGGCGGCGCGCGCCGGTCTGCGCGGCGCCTCGCGCAACGACCCGGGGGCCGGCGACATCATCACCGCGCTCGACGGTCGTCCGGTCCGAAGCGTCGAGGATGTGGCCATCCTGATCGACTCTCGCAACCCCGGTGACACCATCAAGGTGGCGTACGTTCGTGATGGAACGGCCGGCGTTGTCGATGTCGTGCTCGGTGTGTGGCAGGGCTCGGACGTTCCGGTCCGGTGATCTCAGTCAGAGCAGTACTGATGATTCATTCTGGGCCTCACGGGCCGCTGTTGCGGGTGGCGAGGTGCTGGCAGCTCTGGCGGTAGTCATTGGTCGCGAGCTGGTCCAGGTCGCGAGCATCGGCGATCGCCCGCAAATTCGCGAAGAGAAGGCCGTCCTCGGCTGAAAGGGTGCGAGCCACTTCGCGTGTTGGCGGAAGGCCACCCATGCGCGCCGCGATCCAGCCCAGATAGCGACCCTCCACAGCGTAAGCCACTTGCTCCCGCTCGATGCAGTCAGCGTAGGTTCCCCCCGTGCGAATTCGGTTCTTGAAATCCTGCGCATGCTGCATCTCATGTGCAAGAAGGTCGGCTACCATCCAGGTGGACGTCTGCACGAACTGGATGCTCACGCCTATGACGTGCCCGTCTGGCGAGAAAGCCGCGAAGGCTTCCGGCAGTGCTGACTGTGGCAATGACCCGATAGCGACACCGAGGGCGCCCGCATCCATCAGGAGCGCCTTCCCCTCGGGCCATTGCCAGATCAGCCGTATCGCTTCGGCGAATCGGTACTCAGCGACCAGCCCGGGTGCGAAGTCGAACCCGACCAGGTCGGAGCGCTGCAGGTCATTCCACTCACTCCACCACTCTTCTCTCCTGCAGCTCGGGTTCTCAGCCAGACAGGGCCACACCGAGTCGTCTTGCTCGGCGCTGATGAACGGGTACCGTGATTGGCCCGATACCGCCGGGGCCGGGGCCGGGGCCGCAGCCACCGGACCCTGGCCGACGACGAATGTCACCGTCTGCACCCATCGGTCCGGGCGGTTGGAGTTGAAGGCGTAGACGTAGATGGCGTGCGTGCCGGGTGTCAGCCGTGGCGTGGTGAAAACGAAGCCCGCGTTGGCCCAATCGGGGCGGCCGAACTGCCTCGCCACGTCGGGGCGTGCCGTGGGAGCGCCAACGCCCAGAACCAGTCCCCGGTCCGCGGGCCCGTCCAGGTAAAAATGGACGGTGTCCAGCCCGGTGCCATTTGCCGAGCTGAAGTTCGCTGCCCAGCCGCGCACCTGTACGACAGGAGCCACCGTGGAGTTCGCCGCGGGCGCGTCGATCTGGATGACGACCGAGTCGACCAATGAATCACAGGTATCCTGCCAACTATAACGTCGAAACCCGGTGCTTGTTTCTCATCGCCGCTGGGCCGTGAGGGCCTCGCGCACCGCGTCCATGATCTTCACGTAGCTTCCGCAACGGCACAGGTTGCCCGCGAGATACTCGCGGACCTCATCGTCGGTTGCGTTGGGTCGGTCATCCAAAAGCGCTTTCACTGTCAGCAAGATCCCTGGCGTGCAGTAGGAGCACTGAAACCCAGCGTGTTTGATGAAAGCCTCCTGGATTGGGTGGAGAGGGGGGAGTGTGGGAAGGCCTTCCAAAGTGAGAATGTCGTGGCCCTCTGCCATTGCGGCCAGCGTGAGACAGGAGCTGATAGGGTGGCCGTCGAGAAGGACGGTGCAGGCGCCGCAAACGCCAATGCCACAACCCTCTCGCACGCTCTGCAGTCCGAGCACATCTCGAAGGGCCTCGATCAGCGTGCAAAGTGGCGGTGCATCAACGCCGCGGTCCTCGCCGTTGACGTGAAGGGTAAGGTGAATCATTGTTCTCCCATACGGAGCGTTTCCAGCACGCGGTCAGGAGTCATGGGGACTACTGCGATTGAGACCCCTGTAGCGTCGCGGACGGCGTTGCCGAGCGCTGGCGGAACCGATGGGAGAGCAGTTTCTCCTAGGCCGTGCACCTCGGCGTCCGCGACGAGGTTCTCCGACAGACTGGTGGTGAAGCGCACCGGGAAATCCCGGAGCGAGGCGACATTGTAGTCGGAGAGATTTGCATTGATCACCTGTCCGCCATCGAACCGCATCTCCTCGAACAGCGCCTGCGATAGGCCGAATGCTGCGCAGCCTTCGTTTTGCAGCTCGGCGTTGGCCCGGTCAATGACGCGTCCAGCATGAACGGTTACGTGCAAGCGCAGTGGGGTCACCTTGCCGGTTTCGCGGTCGACCTCCACGATCGCCGCGGCGGCGGCCTGGTGCCAGTGATGAGACGCCTTCCCCTGGCCCGTGTCGCGGTCCACGCCGATCTCAGTATGAAACTCGCCGACCCCCGTTATCGACTCGATTTTGGCTTTACGCAGCAGATCCACAGCGGAAGCAAGGCTCCATGGGTTCGCGTCTCCCGGCATGTTCAGTTCGGACCTCAGCTCATCGATCTGACGTCGTAGATCGTCGGCAGCGGCGCGAGCGGCCATGGCGTTGAAGAAGCTGGAGCGGCTGGAGCTCGTGCCCTGATCTGGCGGCGTGGCCTCCGTGTCGACGAATGGGACCCGCACCGCCGCCTCGGCAACGCTGAGCGCGCGTGCAACCTCGCGGGCAACCACGGTGCGTGAGCCCTGGCCAAGATCCACGGTGCTGCTCAGCGCTTCGACGGCGCCGTCAGCGTGCAGACAGATCGCCAGCGTCGTGGTCGCGGGGTTGCTGCCCATGTGCTTGATGATCACGGCGGCGCCCCGCCCGACCATTTTCTCGGGGGCGCTCGGCGGCGGCAATGGCTCGTCATAGCCCACTGCCTCAGCCGCTTCGTCGAGAAGCTGGCGAAAGTGGATGTCGCTCAGCCCCTCGCCGGTGCAGAAACGGTCCCCGTCGGAGAGGAGGTTCCGGCGACGAAACTCGATGGGATCGATGCTCAACTGCCGCGCCAGCTCGTCGGTGTGTCGCTCGTAGGCCCATGCGACTTGAGAGACGGCAAGCCCGCGAAATGGCGCCGCGTTCGGCCGATTCGTGTAGACCGCGTACGCGTCGACCTTGACGTTGGGAATGCGGTACGGGCCGGCCGCGCCGATGCCGCCTGAGCGAGCGATCGTGCCGCTGCGGTCCGCGTATGCGCCAGCGTTGTAGTAGACCTCCACCTCCCGTGCGACGAGTGTTCCATCGCGCTTCACGCCGCTCTTGATGCGCACGTGCGCCTCGTGTTTGGTCGTAGTGACGAACTCTTCGGGGCGTGTCAGGACGAGCTTCACCGGCCGCCCGGTCTTCCACGCGAGCACCGCTGCCAGGGGCTCCATACGAGCGTAGGTCTTGGAGCCGTAGCCACCGCCGAGCGTGTACACGAGTACGCGCACGCGCGTCGTCGGCATGCCGAAGATTTCCGCCACCTGCTGGCGCACGAAATGGGGCATCTGGGTCGCTGTGTAGATCGTGACGGAGTCCCCCCCCCAATCGGCGACCGTGACGTGCGGCTCCAGCGCGCAATGATGAAGCGCCGGGCTCGAATATCGGTCCTCGAATACGAGGTCTGCCTCGCGGAAGCCAACCTCAACGTCTCCGTGCCGCACCTTCATATGATTGATCAGGTTCGTGCCATTCACCGGCTCGATGATGGCCAATGAACTGGGCGGGATCTCGTAGCGCCCGATGATCTGCTCGTGGACCAGCGGCGCGTCAGCCCGCAACGCCTCCACGGCGTCGAAGACCGCCGGAAGCTCCTCGTATTCAACGTCAACCAGCTCGGCGGCGGCGGCCGCGATGTCCGCGTCGTCGGCGACGACGGCTGCCACAATGTCACCGACGTGGCGAACCTTTTCGATCGCCACGATCGGCTGGTCCTTGATCGCCGCGCCGTAGTAAGGAAGCACGAGCGGCGGCCGACCCCCAACCCTGGCCCCCGGCACAAGATCATCTCTTGTCAGCACGGCGACTACTCCGGGCAGCGCCAGCGCCCGACTCGCGTCCACGCTCACGATACGCGCGTGCGCGTACGGGCTCCGGACGCAACGCGCCCAGGCCATTCCCGGCAGCTCCACGTTCAGTGCGTAGGGAATGCGCCCGGTGACCTTCATCTCGCAATCCAGCCGCTGCTGCGTCAGCAGCGCTGGGTCGCTGCTTTGGGCCGCGTCGCCGCTGATGCTCATCCCGCGGGACATGGCGTCAGGCATTCAGCACTAATCGTGCTGAATCACGAACACGTGGTCGCGCGCCCGCTGGGCGCCCACAATCTCGCCCGCACTCCCCCCGAGCTGCGCCACGTTGGAGGGCCTCGAGATTGCAACCGTTGTGAAGGTCTCAGTGATTGGGTCGAATCGGACCACGGTGTCGTTCCTGGTATCCGTGAGC
>JAERMM010000090.1 GCA_016844585.1 Chloroflexota bacterium
CGAGCTTTATCTCGATCTGACTCGGGAGCTTGTCGCCGCCTGGAATCGTCCTTCGCCTCGGTGATGCGCCCTGGGCTGACATCCAGCGCGCCGACCTCAGGTTAGAGGCGCGAGTCCCTGCAACATCTGCGCTGCTACCTCGTTCGCCATTCTCACGCTGTAGTTCTGCCCTCGATCCTGTGGATAGACCTGGAACATGTTGGCCAGAAAGACGCCCAGGAGCGGGGTCTCGTGGGGCGGAATGTGCTCGTGGAAGTCAACCGTCACGATCGGTTGCGCGAAGGGCGCCTTGAAGACGTGCGACTCGACCACCCAGCTCGGGTCGAACTCCGGATTGATGCGCTTGAGGGCGCTCATAAAGTCGCTGAGCACGTCCGCGTCCGGGCGTTGATACAACGGGTCTGACATCGGGAGATAGTTGCCCAGGTAGACAACGTGGAGCCCACCGTAGTCGGATGGCGGCATGTAATTGGTGTGCTCTACCACGGCGAGGAACGGAAAGCCGGGGTCCTGGACGCTCAACCAGTACACGCCGTCCAACAGCTGGTGGTTCAGGCCGAGGATCACCGCGTGGGCGCCGTAATAGTCGCCCCAGTCGTACCGAGCCCGGTAGTCGTCGGGCAGGCCCTCAGCCAGCCGCATGAATAAGCGCGTCGGTGCCGTAACCAGGACGCGGTCGAAGGTTCGCTGGCCGGCGGATGTCTCTACCTCAACGTTGCCGTCGCTGGATCGGATAGCGCGCACCTCGGCGCCGAGCAGGACCTCGACGCCGCCCTGCTCGAGGACCTCCTGCAAGCGATGGTACAGACGATAAAACCCGCGACGCAGGTACCCGAGCCGGGAGCTGCGCAGGTGCACCCGCGACCACAGCCACGGCATAGCCACCCGGTCGGCCATATCGCCAAACTTGGCTCGCAACAGTGGCCCCCACACCGCGTTGTACGCGCGTGGGCCCATCCAGCGCTGTACCCATTGGGCCGCCGTCTGTCCCTCGAGCTTGTGATAGTTCCGCTCGAACTTCAAATAGGCCAGCACCATCCCCATCCGCACCCGATCTACGAGTGGCATTGGTGAGAAGCGCAGCACGTCCGTTGCTGAGTCCAGGCCCCAGATGCGGCCCTGAAAGAAGGAGCTGGTGTCGGGCTTGGGCCAGACCAGGTCCCCACCGAGGCCGACCTCGGCGATCAGGTTCTGGACGTCCACGTCTGACCGGAAGAGGTGGTGATAGAAGCGTTCCAGATTCGTGCCGCCGATCTGGAACGAGGCTACAAGCCCCCCGACGTGGTCCTCACGCTCGATCAACGTGACGCGCGCCCCGGCTTGCATGAAGCGGAGGGCGGCGGTCAGCCCGAGAATGCCGCCGCCTATCACGCCAATCGATGGAGAATCAGCCACTCAAACCTGCCCGAGGATAGGGTTTGCCGCGACGTGCGGCGGCTTGTTCAGTGTACCGCGGTGCACTCGATGCGGGGTTTCTGGTTGAATCTATGTCAGATCAATGCGACTCGAGTTGGGAGCCGCTCGATCAATCCGAGCAGCCACCTGGTCTGTTGCTCGTCGAGGCGGCGCGTGGCTCGCGTGTGGAAGCCGATAAGCTGCAGCTCGGTGAACGCCTTCCCGTTCCGTGCGCGCTGGTCCCAGTCCCAGGGGCCTCCATCCTGTGCCGGCAACGCCAGCTCTTCCATGAACGCTCGGTCCATCAGCATGGGGCGAGCAAGAAGTCGCGATCCGGGGCCCCCGCGCCAGATTGCGAAGCGTGTATCGGAGGCGGGGACCAGCGCGTTGCGTCGCACGTGCGCGTTGCCGACGTAGCGCGGATCGTCCAGTAGCTCGCGCTCGGCCAGTTGCTCATACGAAATGCGCTCGGCGATGTTGAAGGCGGCGATAACGTAGCGTAGCTTGGCGCCCGCCACCACCAGTGTCTCGTTGAAGAAGATCCAGTCGCCCACTCCCATCTTGGCCAGGTTCGCCTTGGCGGGCTTCCAGGGATAGTCGCCGTAGGTGAAGGTCTCGAACTCTGGGTCGCGGTGCCGAGGAACGCCGAGCGCACGAAAGCGCGGTTCCTCGCGAATCCAGAGGATCTGCCACTCATCCAGCGATGGACACGGCGACGGATCACCGACGTTTACGAGAACACTTTGCATTGCAGGGGACAGGTTACCTAAATCCCCATTCCGCATTCCTGTAACCTATGGCATGCAGCATCTCGATGGGTTGAATCCCGCCCAACTTGAGGCTGTCGAAACCGTTTCTGGTCCCCTGATGATCGTGGCCGGGCCCGGCTCTGGTAAGACTCGGGTCATCGTCCATCGCATCGCCAACCTGATCCTCTCCGAGCGTGTCGCCCCCTGGAATATCCTCGCCGTCACGTTCACCAACAAGGCGGCGCGTGAGATGCGCGAACGTCTCGATGGCCTGTTGGGACGAAGCGCCCAATCGCTCAACGTCGGGACGTTCCACTCGCAGTGCGCCCGCATCCTGCGCGTGGACGGGCCGTCCGCGAACATCGATCCACGCTTTGTGATCTTCGACGACGGCGACCAGATCGACCTGGTAAAGCGGATTCTCAAAGAGATGGAGATTGACGACAAGCGCTCTCCTGCGCGCTCGTTCCTCTCCGCGATCTCCGCCGCCAAGAGCGAGCTGATCGGTCCACGGCAATACAGCGAGTTTGCTCAGGGTTACTGGCAGGAGCGGGTAGGCGCCGTCTATCCGCGCTACCAGGAAGGTCTGACGAAGAACCGCGCACTCGACTTTGACGACCTCATCGGTGAAACCGTGCGGCTGTTCCGCGAGGCGCCCGAGATCCTCGACAAGTACCAGGAGCGCTTCAAGTACATCATGGTCGACGAGTTCCAGGACACCAACGTGGCCCAATACCGGCTCGTGAAGCTCCTGGCCCAGAAGTACCGCAACGTGTGTGTCGTCGGCGACGAGGACCAGAGTGTCTACTCATGGCGCATGGCTGACGTTCGCAACATCGGATACTTCGAGACCGACTTCCCAGAGCTGAAGATCGTCCTGCTCGAGCAGAACTACCGGTCAACCCAGACCATCCTGAACGTTGCGCGCTCCGTCATCGATGCCAACGAGCAGCGAAAGGCGAAGCAGCTCTGGACCGAGAACGATGCCGGGAACCCCGTCGTCTTGCACGAGGCCTACAACGAGCAGGACGAAGCGCAGTTCGTCATTCGTGAGATCGAACGGCTAACCCGGACCCAGCGGAATCGATACGCCGATTTCGCCGTGATGTATCGGACTAACGCTCAGTCTCGGCCGCTCGAAGATGCGTTCGTCCGCTTCGCCGTTCCCTACCGGCTGATCGGAGGTACCAGGTTCTACGAGCGCAAAGAGGTCAAGGACGTTCTGGCCTACTTGCGGCTTGCTCAGAATCCGGCCGATGCGCTCAGCCTTGCGCGCGTCCTCAACGTGCCAGCCAGGGGCATCGGCGAGAAAACAGTTACGGAAGTCCAGCGCTGGGGCGGCGCCCGCGGCCTGTCATTCATGGAATCGCTGGAGGCAATCGCTGACGGGCGAGACGCCGACGATAATCCCGTCGTTCAGGGGCGTGGGCGAACCGCGGTGCGCGGGTTCGTAGACCTGGTTCGCATGCTTGCCAGGGCAGCGGCCGAGATGACGCCCATTGAGCTGCTGGATCTGCTGCTCGAACGTTCCGGATATGAGGCCTTCGTTCGAAACGGCACTGAAGAGGGCGAGAGTCGCTGGGAGAACATCCTCGAGGTGCGCACCAAGGCAGCCGAGTTCAACGATTTCACGCCGCCGCTCGGCCTCGCTGCCTTGCTCGAGGAGGTCTGCCTGGTCCAGGACGTCGATAACTACGATCCTGAGGCGGACGGCGTGACCCTGATCACGCTTCATACGGCGAAAGGGCTCGAGTTCCCCTACGTCTTCATCGTTGGGCTCGAGGAGGGGCTCTGTCCGCACTCGCGCTCTCTGAACGACCAGTCGCAGATGGAGGAGGAGCGGCGGCTCATTTACGTCGGCATCACGCGGGCGATGAGCGGCCTCTACCTCGTCAACGCACAGCAGCGAACGCTGTTTGGCAACTTCATGAACAATCAGCCCTCACGATTCCTGGCCGACGTGCCAGAGAACCTGGTCAGCCGCCCGTTCGGTCGCACGGCGCACTCACCCGGCAGGCGCGACTTCGCGCGAGCAGGAACAGGAGCGGCTCGGCCGAGAATGTGGCCAGGTCAGCCGGCTTTTGGGGTGACTCCGAGCCCTGCCGCCTTGTCACATCAAACAGTGAGCGCCCCAACCCCGGCGGCGCCAGCTCGACCGCTGATTACCGAGCAGCAGTACGCGCCCGGCGATCACGTCTTCCACCCGGCCTTCGGCACCGGAGTAGTGGTAACGAGTGTTCTCAACCGCGGCGACGAGGAAGTAACCGTCGCCTTCGAAGGCAAGGGTGTGAAGAAGCTATCGGTTGCCTACGCCCCCCTTCAACGGGCCTGATAGGATTATGAGTCAGAAAGCGGCTGGGTAGAGGGCGATCGCGAGCCGCACCCCCGCATCGAGCCATTCCTGGATTTTCGCCTGCAGATCGGTCGCCGTTTCGGTGGGCGAAACCACTTCGACAACGAGATCCGGAGCTTCCTGAAGGTATCCCGTCGGAGACTTGCCTTCGGGCAGTCGCCCTCCTGAGACAAAGGCAAAGTCCGGCGCGCGCACCCGGTCCGGGTTGCGTCGCACGATCACTCCCGGCGCGCCATACACGCGACCGAGCGTTCGAGCCTTCACGTGCTCTCGGAACCGAGCCAGGACCTCGCCAGCCGTCTCCTCGTGTTCCGCTCCCAGTGGCGGCATGCGCTGTATCTCCCCATCGATGAGCTCCCAGCGCATGCCGTCATCGGGCATGGCGAGCATATCCTCGGCCGTAACCAGTTTTTGCTCGATAGCCATCCTGAAGCTCCGTCGCCCGGTACGCGGACATTCTAGTGGCTCGACTCAAGAATCAGCATGTGCCCCGCCTCCATAGTGGGCGGACCGTAGCGAGCACGCAGGGCGCGGGCCAGCGAGGCCTGATCCAGGCGGGTGCCTTAGTTCTTAGTTCAGGACCGGTGGAGCCCACAGGCTCGAAACTTGACAGGCGAAGCCCGGCAACAGCGGCGAATCGATAACTGATCCGTCAGACAGACTGGCAACGAGCTTCAGGTCGCCGTCCTTCCGGCGGTAGATCTCGACGAGGTGTTGCCGCCAGTCTGCAATCCAGTATTCCTGTACACCCTGCCGGGAATAGAGGTCCAGCTTCAGTTCTCGGTCGCGCCGCTCGTTCACCGTGCCCGGGGAGAGCACCTCGACGACCAGCTCGGGCGCGATGCGGTAGTGGCCCTTGTCGTCCCTGGCCAGCGCGCGCCGCTCGTGGCTGATCCAGGTGAGGTCGGGGATCACGTCGTTGTCCTCCGAGAACACCAGTCCCGGACTGGTCACCGTAAGGCCGGCGCCGGTTTCGTTGTTCCAGCTATGCAGGGCGACTACGAGCACCGTGCAGACGTACTGATGATTCTCGTCCGGTTGTCTGGACACGAAGAGATCTCCGTCGATGATCTCGTAGCGGACGCCTTCGATTTCGGGCATTCGTTCCAGGTCAGCAGACGTGAATCGAAACGCTACGGTCACCTGTGATTCCTCCCGTTCAGAGGGCTTCTGCCCTCAGTATAGCTTTCGTCGCCGCATGCACCCGGAACTCCCTCCCCCTCGACGACGGGGGAGGGATGGGGCTGATCGTTCCCGCCAAGCTGGACTTGCCTAGAATGGGGTGTCCGCCTGTTCACCGTCAGCGCCGGCAGACGAACCTGCGTCGGCGTCGCGATCAAATGCGCTCCCACACGGTGGGGCTGCGTGAAAGCAGGCCCGGCCAACGAGTGCCTTGCGTAGTTGTCGATCGCGCTGACGTTCTTGCTCGCGGCTGCAAACCCCGTAGCGAAATACATCGGCATGGCAGTCGGTGGCCAAATGGTCTTCCAACTCCTGCACCCGCGCAGTGAGGGCGGTGAAGTGGCTACCCGCGGCCAGTGAACGCCAATGCGCCAGGATCCGCGCCCCAGCCTGCGCCGCCGGCTCCCCAGTTGCCAGCCGGGTCCACCGCCTGCGCGTATGCGTCGGGCTCTAGGAACAGGTCGCTCTGCCAGAGGCGAAGGGCTTGCAGATGGTTCGCCTCGACTGCCGCCAGGGCGGCAGGCCGTCGCTCTTCGTCGTACGCGGACAGTGCGCTATCGATCTTGTCAGACGGGGCGCCCGCAAGGAGCAGTGGGGCCACGCGGTCGGCGAGGCGCGCTGCGTCGCTGATTGCGAGGCTCATGCCGGTCGCCCCAGCCGGATGCGTCGTGTGAGCAGAATCTCCGACGAGGGCGACCCCGGGGGCCCAGAAGCGGTCGGCCACTTGACGGAATAGCCGGTACAGATGGGCGTCCGTCTTTCGGAATCGCAAGGGAGTGAGAGCGGGGAACCGTCCCACCAGATACTCGTGCAGCGCAGGGTCCGGCAGCCTCAGCAGATCGCCGCGCTCGCCGAGGGGGAGCGTCAGGAGAATGCGAAAGCCGCCGCGCGGACGTGACACGACACACACCCGGCCAATCTCGTCCAGGTACCAGTGGAGCGCGGCCGGCAGTTCCGTCGGTCCCTCTCCGCCGATGATGATCTGCTCGTGATCGTACTGCTCTGGTTGGGCTGAAATGCCCAGCGCGCGGCGCACCATTGACTGTGAGCCATCGCACCCCACCACAAGCTTTGCTTGCAATTCGGTCTCGTCGTTCGCCCCATGGGTACGAACGCGGACTCCGTCGACTCGACCGTTTGCGTCGCGAACGACTCCGGTCACCACACCGCGCTGCGCGCTGACGCTTGGCCAGCTCAAGGCGCATTCGTAGAGAACTGCCTCGATGCGGTCATGCGGCACCGCGAGGGTGCGCCCCGCAGGCCCGTCGTCGACGGCAGCTGTCGGGAACTCAGCGATCCGACCGCGCCGGGAATGGCTTACCGCTAGCTTGTCGATCGGCAGCGCCCCGTCGGCGTGGAGATCTGCGAGCACGCCCCATCGATCCAGCAGCGCAAGTGTCGGCGGGTGCAGGAGATCTCCGCGGGTGCTGTGAACCTCGCGCTCGACCTTCTCCACAAGTAGCGTGCGTACACCCAGGCTGCCGAAGGCATTGGCGACCGCGCCACCTGCGACGGCTCCGCCAACGACGATGACGTCTGCATCCATCTAGCCCACAGCCTTCCGCGGGATCCTCATCATTCAGGTGTCACGGGTGTCACGCTGTCACACGCCCCTTTTTTGGGACGACGATTGGTGATGCGGAAAGGTCGTCACGGTTGTCGCGGTTGTCACGTACCCTTTTTCTTTTTTTCTGCGGATGGAGATGGCGGCATCTGAGTCCGCGCCCCCTGGGAGGAGGATTCGCTCCGCCTGGGGTCACGATCCCTTACGAAAGTAGCGGATCTCAAATGTTCGGCAGCCTTCATCGGAGCGCCATGGGCCGTGTGGCATGCCGGGCGGACGGCAGGCGTACATTCCCGCGGTGAAGGTCCTATCGAGGGTCAGATCGAGGAGGCTGCCGTCGATGATCCAGACCTCCTCCCAGAAATCATGGCGCTGCACGCCCATCGGTGTGGTGTCGGTGCCTGGAGCGAACCGCAGCAACCGGGTGTAGTCCCCGCTCTCTGGGTCCTGGCTGAGGATCGTCTCGGAGAGGCCGGGAATGTTGCCCACTGATCGGCTGGGTAGGCTCACCGGGTCGAAAAACTCGTACTCGGGTTTGGACATCCGCCCTCCTTGCTGTTCCGCGCTCGTGATTTAACCACATGCGCTGAGCTGCACTGCCGGCCTTCGCGACACGTGAAGGCCTCGTCTGATGCCGTAGCAGAGTGTCCCCCAAGTCTTTGCGCTTGATGCAGTCGCACGGGGCGGTAGAGGCGAGGCATGCCTCGCCCGCCCCGGCGGTATGATCGGCGCTGATGCGGGAGTGGCCAGTGGGACAGCGCGTCCGCCTGGCTTCGTCACGATTTGGCGTGCTCAGCGGCAGCATTCGCGGCGCTGGCCTCCTGGAACAACGGAGTGGCGATGATACGCCTCGGCGTCCCGGACTTGATCTCAAACTCGTACTTCCCGGCCATAGCCGCCGTCGATCTCGGGTTCTTCAAGGCTGAGGGGCTCGACGCTGAGGTGCAGCTGGTATTTCCGGTCCCGCGGACCATGGCCGAGCTTCGTGAAGGCAAACTGGATTTCGTGGCGGGAGCGGCTCATGCCACGCTTGGGTCATTCCCGGAATGGCGTGGCGCCAAGCTGCTTGGGGCCCTCGCCCAGCGCATGTACTGGTTCCTGGTTCTTCGCGCCGACCTCAAAGCAGATCGCGGCGATCTGAGTTCCGTGAATGGGCTCAGAATCGGCGCCGCGCCGGGTCCTGATGCGGGTTTGCGCCGCCTGCTCCTCGACTCCGGCGTTGACCCGGAGCGCAACGGCGTGCAGATCGGACCGATTCCGGGCGCCAGCGATCGAGGCGCTTCTTTTGGTGTTTCCGCGGCGCAGGCGCTCGAGGCTGGCTCACTCGATGGGTTCTGGGCCAACGGAATGGGAGCTGAGGTCGCCGTCCGACGTGGCGTCGGTACCGTCGTGCTCGATGTGCGACGTGGCGATGGCCCATCCCTGGCCCAACACTACACGTTTCCAGCGCTCATCACGACTGACCAACGTATCCGAGATGAGCCTGAGACCGCCGCCGCTGCTCTCCGCGCGATCGTGCGCACACAGCACGCGCTGCGTGACGACCCGGACCGGGCCACCGAAGTTGGGCGGCGGCTCTTCCCACCAATGGAGGCCGACCTGATTGCCGATTTGATCCGCCGAGATCTGCCCTACTACGATCCGCACATCTCGCACGAATCAGTGGCTGCTTTGAACCGATTCACCGCGTCGATGAAGCTAGCCTCGGGTGAGGCTGCTTACGATGACGTCGTGGCCACCCAGTTCGGCCACATCTGGGACGAGTAACACAGACCCGTCAGGAGCCCTTCAGGATTCGCTGGATGACGGCGTCGGCATCGCGGATGGGATCCCCCCCCCAACGGGCGCGAAAGGCGTCGTGCTGGGCGCGCTCCCACGCTGTTTCTTCGCCAAGCGGCAGCCGAATCGCCTGGCCGCCCAGTCGAGCAGACTCGTTGACCGCGATGCTCAGCTCCTGATCCATGCGCCCCTCGGCGAGTCCGTACTCCGGGGGCGTGCCGTCGACAATGCTGTTGTA
>JAERMM010000322.1 GCA_016844585.1 Chloroflexota bacterium
CTGTTTAGGTGGTTTATCCACCATACCCCAGGGTCATCGGCATGCACATTCGCGTTTGTACGCATAAACGAGCGGCGAAAAACTTCCCCTGAACAACCGATATAGGTACTCGAAGTCCCCGTCTCGTAAAGAGCGGGGACTTCTGCCATTATCGCCTCGAGCACGTAACGCGGTTCAGCCGGCGGCCGTTTCCCGCATTACCCGCTCAGTTGCTCACGTCCCATTCGTGCGCGTTCCAGACCATGTACACCGCCGGCCATTCGTCGCCCACGTTCGTCAGTCGGTGTGCGCTCGCCCCCGGCCGCGGGTTGTAGTACAGGCCAAGTGGGGCAACGGCCTCCGCCTGGTGGCGGATGATCTGGCCCAGGACCTGAATCCGCTCGGAGAGCGGCACCGTCCGGAAATAGGTTTCGAGCAGCGCGTCGAATTCAGGGTTCATATAGCGGTAGCGGTTGCCAGCGCCGGCGACGCGAAAGTTGTTGCTGGGCATGCGGGCATTCGAGCTGTGCATAAACCGCAGGCTGTTGACGTCGTTCACACCGCCGAAGGTAGAGAACCCCGGCAACGTGGCCACCCATTGTTGGTCGCTGAATTGCTGCGCCGTCGGGCGCAGCGTCGTTGCATCCACGCCGAGCCGGTGCCAGTAATCCGCGATGGTGGCCGCCGCCTTCGAAGTTTCCTCCTCCGGTGGGCTGCGCACCTCCACCTCGAGGCGCTGGTTGCTCTCATCTCGGAGTATCCCGTCCGCGCCTTTGCGGTACCCTCGACCTTCCAGCAGCTCGGCGGCGCGCCGCGGATCGTATTCATAGCGGCGCACCGTCGCCTCGATCTCCCGATACTGCGGCTGGTTGGGGCTCAGGAACGTGTGGGCCACGGGCGACTGCCCGGCGATCAGCGTGTCTGCCATCTCCTGGCGGTTGATGCCGTGCACCATGGCCCGCCGGAACTGGACGTCGGAGATGACCGCCGGCCGCGGATCGACGAACTGGGTGACCAGGTGGACCCATAAATCCGACCCAAAGTTGAATATGACCCTGCCCGTACGCCACTGGTCGCGGAGCTGAAGCGCGAGATCCATCGAGCCGATGTCTTGAACCACGTCGACTGTTCCCGCCAGGAGGTTCGCGGAGAGGGTATTGGCGTCGGTGATCAGCTTGACCTCGATGTGATCGATCTTCGGCCGACCCAGCACGTAGTCGGCATACGCCTCCAGGCGCAAGCCGATGCCCGGCATCCACTCGCGGACGCGGTAGGGCCCGGCCCCCACGAACTCGGACGTCCAGTACGGAAGGTCAAGGAAGCTCGTCTTATCCCGCAGGTAGGCCTCCTCCAGCAGATGCCTCGGGAGGACGCCGCCCTGGTACTCGCCGCCCAGCACGGTGTTGACGTCGATGAACGGCTCTTTCCAGGTGAGCGTAAGCGTCGAGGCGTCGGTCGCCATCACGCCGTCGACGGACGCATACGCCTCTGAGTTGAAGGCGGTCATCTCGCGGTCGCGGCCGACCTGCAGGCTGAACAGCAGGTCGTCCGTGGTGAGCGCTGCGCCGTCGTGCCAGCGGGCGCCCGGCCGAAGCCTCCAGGTCGTCTCCATCCGACCATCCGGCAGCAGCTTCCAGAGCCCGTTCTCCAGACTGGCCGCCTGCTCCGCCAGCCGGGCATGGCGTTCCCGATGGGTCGCCCGTCCGGTCAGGCCCTGGTGGATCAGCGGGTGCACGATGCGTTGCGGACCGGTACCGGTGGGACGCAGGTCCTGTTCGCGCAGGACCGCCAGCGCGATGCGCTTCGGAGCCGAGCTAGCGCTCGGGCCGGAGACGGTCGCGGAACCGCGATCGGTTGGTGGCGGTGCGCAGCCCATCCCGACCGTCGCCAGGGCGAGGACGATGGCGGCCATGCGAGTGATTGGGCGCAGGTGGGCCTCCACAGTCTTCTATCGGACGGCCTGCCGGCTACTGCCAGCCGGAGCGACCTGTGGCTCGACGTCCACGGAATAGAATCGAGCGCAGTTGTCCCACAGGATCCGACGCTTGGCATCGTCGGATATGGGCAGCTGCAAGAAGGCATCGACCGCCTCTGGATAGCGGGAATCAATGTGCGGGTAGTCGGTCGAGAAGACCAGGTGGCCCCCGAGCTCCTCCATCAGGTGGAGCGCGGTGACCTCGTCTGGCTCGACGGATACGACACACTGCCGCCTGAAGTACTCGCTGGGCTTCATCTTCAGGTCTTGCATGAAGATGTCGCCCTGCCGCTCGTAACTCTCGTCCATGCGCCAGAGCAGCCACGGCACCCAGGAGCAGTTGGCCTCCAGAATCGCGACCTTGAGCTTCGGATGGCGTTCGAGGACGCCCCCGCATATGAAGGCTCCCAGGCCCAGCATCTGCTCGAAGGGTTGGGAGTAGATGACCCTGATCGCGAAGTTCGGGTCGAACCAGTCAGCCGTCTGGCGAGTCCGCGAGCCGGTGGCTTCGTGGAAACCGAGCGGCATGTCAAGTTCTTCCAGCGTGTCCCAGAGCGGCTCGTACTCCGGGTCGTACCAGTTCTTGCCGTTCACGATGTTGGACCGCAGGAAAACGGCTCGGAACCCCAGCTCTTCCTTCACGCGGCGCGCCTCTTCTATCGCGTCCTTGATGTCGTGCACGGACAGCATGCCGGCCCCGATGAGCCGTTTGGTGTCCATCCGGCAGAAATCGAACATCCAATCGTTGTAGGCGCGGGCGATGGCGGCCGCGAGCCGGGGCTCGATGTTCGGGAGAGTCAGTACGCTCAACCCGCGGGTGGGGAAGAGCACCGCCACGTCGATGCCCTCGGTGTCCATAGCCTCCAGCTGGCAGTCGGACGTCCAGCCTCGCTCGCCATGGTTGCGATACACCTCCTGGAGCCGCTCGAAATGGCGCCCCGCATCGTTGGGGCGGTTGGGGCGGTTGATAGCGGGCTCGCGGCCCGGGTAGACAGTCCGCAGCTCGCGGAAGTTGACTGAGGTTACCCCGACGGGAGCTTGATCCCGAAACTCTGGATCGATGTAGCGTTGCCAGAGGTCTGGCGGCTCCATAATGTGCATATCGCTGTCCATGACCTTGAAGCCTTGCTTTGCCATTGGCTCTCCCTCTCGATGCTGATTGGATTGGCTCAGGCGATGGCCGTATAGACGCGCAACGGTCAAGACTCGTCACTGATCTGCGTAGGGCGCGACTAGCAGTCATGCGTACATGCGGTATGATAACCGCCAGAGTAGTCTTTTT
>JAERMM010000007.1 GCA_016844585.1 Chloroflexota bacterium
GCGGGCCCACACCATCTGACGCACCGGCCGACCAGACCGAGTCGGCCCCGGACGGTGGGCTGTGATCCGGGCGCCCTGGGTCAGCCACTTCGGCTTCACCCACACCCCGTTCTCCAAGGCGATCCCGGCCAGCCAGCTGTGCGAGCGGCCCAGCCTGCAAGAAGCCGTGGCGCGCATCCGCTTCACCGTCGCCGAGACGCAGCTCGGCGTGCTCACCGGCGAGGTTGGTGTAGGCAAGACCGTGGCCGTGCGAGCCGCCACCAGTCAGCTCGATCCGGCCGCCCATCACATCATCTATGTGCCCAACCCGTCCTTCGGCGCGCGCGGCCTTTACGTGACCATCGTCCGCTCGCTCGGCGCCGTGCCGCGCTTCCACAAGGCCGAGATGATCGCCCAGGCCCAGGGCCTGTTGGCTGCTGAGGAGCAGGAGCGCCGCCGCCGCGTCGTGCTCATCATGGATGAAGCCCACCTGCTCATCCCAGAGCAGTTGGAAGATCTCCGCCTCTTGACCAATGCCGAGATGGACTCCCGGAGCCCCTTCGCCCTGTTGCTCGTCGGCCAGCCCACGTTGGCCCGCCAGCTGCGCATGGGCATTTTCGCCGCGCTCGACCAGCGCATCGCCATGCGCTACCAACTCACCGCCATGGACCTCGGGGAATCAGTCCAATATCTGCGCCACCATCTGGCCCTGGTCGGCCGCGCCGACCCGCTCTTCGCCGATGACGCGATCGCCCGCTTGCACCAGGCCAGCCTCGGCCTGCCACGCGCACTCAACAATGCGGCGATCGCCGCCCTCATCGCCGCCGCCAGCGCCGGCAAGGTTCTGGTGGATGACGACTGCGCCCGGAAGGCCGTCGCCGAAATCACCCGCGACTGACCGCCTCACGCGTTGGGGGAGCAGGGACGGGGTGCTCCGCACCCATCCTCTCCCCCCAACGTGTCCACGGCTTCCTCCGGCTCCTTCCGCAGGCGCCAGCGCCGCACACATCTCGCCAGCCCGCCGCCATCCTCACCAAATTCAGCCAAAACCATCGTCACCCAATCTCGCCGTTCGCTGTGCAAACTGCCCCGCCGCTAACAACGGGAAGAAACTCCCGGCGCCGAAGCGCAGTGTCGAAAGCCTTTTAGAGGGAACAACTGGCCAGTCCGCAGCATAAAGCGAACCTTGCAGCCGCGTGAAGCTAGCCCGAAAGGGACAAGGGGGAGCCGAGCCGCTCAATTCACGGCGAAGGCCACGGAAGACGCGAAGAGCCTGGAAAGCAGCGTTCAAGAACCCCCCGCGGTAAGGAGGGTGGAATGGTCAGAAGGTGGACATCGCAACTGGGGACAACCCTCCCCGGCCCGGGCACGTGTGGCTCGGAGGAGGCGGGGCGTATAAGCGCAAAACGTGAAGTCGTCCCGTGTCGGGAGGGTGGCGGATCGGGTCGTAGTACCGTTTGAGGGTGAGGGACAACAAAACCACGCCCGAGGGAAGGACCCGGACAGCATCGGTGCTTGAGAGAGAGGAAGGGCTGGTGAATGCTGGAAACGGCTAAAGGCACCCAAGAAAAGGCCCGGGACTTGCAGATCAAGCTGTACCTGGCGGCCAAGCGGTCGAAGAATCGGCGGTTCCACGCCCTGTACGACCGAGTGTACCGAAGGGACATACTGGAGCGGGCGTGGAGGGAAGTCGAGAAGAACCATGGCGCGGCTGGAGTGGATGGGGTCAGCATCGAGGCCATCTGTGAGCAGGGGGTGGGGACGTTTCTCGATCAGCTTGCTGATGAGCTGAGAGAGGGGCGATACCGCCCGCTGCCGGTCCGACGAGTCAGCATACCGAAATCGAGCGGCAGGGGGACGAGGAATCTCGGGATACCTACTGTGAGGGATCGGGTGGTGGCGGCGGCGGTGAAGGTGGTGATCGAGCCGATCTTCGAGGCGGACTTTCTGGAGTGCTCGTGGGGGTTTCGGCCGAAGCGGAGCGCGCACCAGGCGATGGACCGCATTCGGGGCGGCATTCGGCGGGGAAACTGCTGGGTGGTTGACGCAGACATACGGAGCTTCTTTGACGAAATCCCGCGAGGGAAGCTGGTTGAGGCACTGCGAGAGCGGATCAGCGATCGGCGAGTCATTGAGCTGGTCAAGTCGTGGCTGCGGGCTGGGGTGCTGGTGGGGGGAAGCGTACGTCACCCCGAGACTGGGACGCCCCAGGGTGGGGTAGCTTCTCCCTTGTTGGCGAACGTGTATCTGCACCAGCTCGACCGAGCATGGGAAGAGAGGTATCGCCAGCTTGGAGAGCTGACCCGTTATTGTGATGACCTGGTTATTGTCTGCCCCACCAAGGTGGACGCGGAAGCGGCGTTGCGGGCACTGGAGAAGCTGTTGGCTGAACTGGGCTTGCAGGTGGCGGAAGCGAAAACGCGCTTGGTGGACGTGGATGGTGGCGAGGGATTCGACTTTCTCGGCTTTCACCATCGGAAGGCGAGGTCGTTTCGGAACCCGAGCGTGATGTTTCTGGCGAGCTGGCCGGGCCAAGCGGCGATGCTGCGGGCACGGAAGCGAGTCCGAGAGCTCTGTGCCCGGCGCAATTGCTTGCGGCCGGTGGCTGACGTCATCACCGACGTCAATCGGTTCCTGCGGGGCTGGGGCGGGTATTTTCGAAAAGGGAACAGCACGCGGCATTTTCATCGGCTGGACCTATATGTCGGGCGACGGCTGGCGCGCTTCCTTTCGAAGAAGCATGCTCGGACCGGCGTGGGTTACGGGTATCGGGTGATGAGAGCATCGGGCAACGATCTGGGCCTCTACCATCTGGTTGGAACTGTAGGGACTGCGGCGGCGCATGCCGGCCGGTGAACGATGTTGGTGAGCCGGATGAGGGAAAACCTCACGTCCGGTTCTTTGGGGGGACGCTGGAAACGGGGCCTTGTCGAGATGGGGACCGATCTGAGCACCGACGGGCAACCGTCTCGGGACATGCGCGGTCATCCTTCCTCGGCCGACTACCGCGCCAGCGTCCTACCCGGCTCATGATCGTAGCCATTTCGTCCGGTAGGGGAGGGGCTTGTCCCCTCCCGTCTGGCGCTCACACACGGTCCGGTAGGGCGGGGGACAAGCCCCCGCCCTACCGGAACGACGGAACCGACGCAATGGCGATATCCATGACAAGTGACCCACTAGCTAGGAGGTACTCCCATGATTGGCAGTCCACGGTTGCCAGTGTTCCGTCCGCTGGGCATGTTGGCAGTTGGAATCGTCGCGCTTGCGGCCTGTGCACCGTCCCCAGCGCCGGTTGCGCGATCGTCCGCCGATGCAGGCCAGGCTGCTCCACGCTCGGGCGGCACGCTGCGGCTCACCTGGATTGCCGAGCCGGACAACCTCAGTCCGAAGTTCATCGGCGGCTCGGGCAACTCGGAATGGCAGTGGCCCTTCACGTCCACCCTCACCTATTTGGACATGTCGCGCGTTCCGCACCCAATGATTGCTCAGGAGATACCGACTCAAGCGAACGGTGGGTGGGTGATCAACCCTGACGGCACTATGGTCACTACCTACCGCTTGCGGCCCAACACGACGTGGCATGATGGCACCGCGCTGACCGCGCACGACTACGTGTTCGCCTTCGAGGTGTATTCGGACAAGGACCTCCCCATCGTCAAGTTGACTCCTGAGACCCTCATGGATCGGGTCGAGGCCCCCGACGATCACACGTTGATCGTCAGGTGGAAACAGCCGTACGTTGGCGCGAACGTCATGGGGTACGAGGCGCTGATTCCCCTCCCGAGACACGTGCACGAAGCGAAATACCGGGCCAACAAAGCAAACTTCGGCACCGGTGAGGAATGGACCACCGGGTTTATATCGACCGGTCCTTTCAAGGTCGAGCGTTGGACCCCTGGTGTGGGGATCCTGGCGACCGCTCACGCGGGCCACGCGTTCGGGCCGCCAAAAATCGACGCCCTGGATATTCGCTTCATCACGGACATTCGCACGCAGGTCGCGAACCTCCTCGCGGGTGAGGCGGACATGATCAGCTCGCCATCGGCGCGGGCGCGCGAGGCAGTCATCGCGCGAGACCAATGGGCCGCGTCGGGAGATGGCTACGTCAAAGCCTGGAGCACAGGAGCGCCGTACGTCGATTGGCAGCTCCGCGACGTGCCGGGCTGGCAGCGGGCGATTGCCGATATTCGCGTCAGGCAGGCGCTGATGCACGCCATCGATCGCGACGGATTGAACGAGGCCATCAACCTTGGGTTCGTGCCGGTCGTCCATGCGTTCATCACCCCACAGGACCCGCTGTTTGCCGAGGTCGATCGCGTGATCGCCAAGTACCCGTACGACCCGAACCGTTCGGCCGCGCTGTTGGCCGAGGCGGGCTGGCAGCGTGCCGCGGCCGCTGGACTAGCGACCAACGCGGCGGGTCAGACCTTCGACGCGGAGGTGATGACCACCGCCAGCCAGGAGCAGCAGGCAACCATCGTCTCCGATAACTGGAAGTCGGCGGGGCTCAACTCGTCCATCTTCGTCGTGCCGCAGGCGCGCGCCCGGGATGGCGAGCTGGGGTCGAATTTCACAACGGCCCGGATTAACAACCGTTCGATCGCAGCGGAGAACTTCGTGTGGACGACCGATCAGATCTCCAGCCCGGAAAACCGCTGGACCGGGGGAAACCGCGGCGGCTTCTCCGACGCGGAAGTCGACCGTCTGCAGGGAATCCGCGTGTCCTCATTGGATGAAGGCCAGCGGCGGCAAGCGACCATCGCCGTGCTCAAACGCATGACCGACCTGGTCGCGCCGATGCCCATCCTCTATTCCGCGGAGGTCATCATCGCTCGCAAATACGTCGTTGGGCCAGTCGGCGATACGGGCGAGCAGAATGGCCTGACCTGGAACATCCACGAGTGGGAGATCGTTCGGTAGAGCGCCTCAGTCCATTTCCCCTTTTGTGGGCGTTTCTGGACATGTCACCATCCCCCACGTGGCTGGCCGACGTTCGCGTAGCGTCATTCCACCGCGATGAAACACTCCAACGTGAGGAACCCCCGGGTAAAGGCGGTCTGGTGCCTTCACCCGAGGGTCCCTCAGGCTACTCCGTGCGATTTGCCGGATCGCCGCTGCGACCCGATGTCGTTTTAGTTCACGCCGGCGCCATCACACCGCGGGTACAGGCGGCTACCGTAGATGCGCTGCCCGCAACGGAATCCACCATCCCCCGAACGGGGCGTGTAAACGCCGGCGGGATAGGTCAGCCTATTTGGGGCCAGGTCGGCCTCGGCGACCTTAGGGGGCTTCGCCAAGCTTGCTTCGACAAAGTTGACGTAGTTGCCTCCGAAAACGGTCACGCCCATCGGGCTGTAGGGGTTGTCGACTATCCGGACAAGAGGGGTCGACGGCGTCGCAGCGGGCCGGGCCGTAGGCTGGAGCGTCGCTGTGGGCTGGGGTGTGAGCTGGGCCAGCGCGCGCTGGGCTGTGGGCTGATCGTAGGGGTCGCCCGTCTGGGCAAAAGCGGTGCCGATCGATCCCAGCAATATGGCTGCTGACAGGAAGCCGGCAACGGGCCGCAGGTGGAAGTTTCGTACCGGATTGGCAATCATCGGGAACTCTCTCTCCTCATTCATTGTCGGCTGGTGTGATGGTTGGGCATCCACGATGCCCTCAATGTAACCGTTATGACGCCGGTTTTCCAGGGGACGCAGGTTGCGGGGCAGCTCATGCGGGCGGCGGGCGCGCTAGTATGCACCTCCTTGCCATCTCACAACCCCCCTGCGAGGTGTGGCCGACGGTTCTGGCTTCCAAGAACCTCATGGTACCGTATTTGGGCGCAGAAGGCTGCCGGCTTCGGGAAGCGACAGATTGATTGGCGCATAAGCGCTGCGCAACGCACGGAGCATCGCGTCGGCCGAGTCACCCACAAGTCGCGCTCCGATTCCGTAGTGTGGCAGGACCGTCGCACTGGCGACCAGCCCATTGTTCGAAAGGGTGGCGTGGAGAGCGTCGGCGTCGGACTGACCGAGGGCCGGACCGAAGATGTGCAGCGTGGCGAAATGGGAGTGCCCGCCCAGGGCGAGTATGCCGTCGCCGTCGGCAGGAAAAACGCGGGTCGCGTCGAGAAGGATCATCTCTCCAGTCCCCCCCTCCCGCGAGCGAGATCCAGGGTGAGGGTGCCGGTGCAGGTGAGCTTCCATGCGTAGCACGATCTGCTGGTAGGCGAAGGGATCGCCGGCTCCGGGGCTGATGACCTCGAGAAACGTCGCCTCGGCGCCATCCTCCAGAAGCAGATGGATGTTTTGGATGTAATCGGCGCCCGCGGAAGGAAGCAGCTCGTAGGGAAGGAACCGCAGGCGCGCGCCCTCGGACACGTAGAAGGTGGCATCGAAGCGGATGGGCTCCTCGTCGCAACGGCCGAGTCTGGTTGCGCCGGTCTGGCGGATCAGGACGTCCGCGCCGCTTAGGCATTCGACGTGCAGGTCGATCTCATCTCCGGCGAGCAGGCCGCCCGATGGGGTGAGCAGCGTGAGGATCGCCTCTCCATTGGGACCGTGGATCGGGCGCTGGACGTGCAGAGGTAGCTCCGACCGCGACCGTGACATGATGGTGCAGCCGTCGCGGCACTCGAAGATTAGCTCAGTGGCGCCGCGCAGCGACCTGCTCCTGCACCCAATTCAGAACGAGCCATGCGCCCTCGCCTGTTTTCAGATTGGTAAAAACGAAAGGAAGCTCTCCTCGCATGCGACGGGAGTCGCGGTCCATGATCTCGAGAGACGCGCCGACGGCCAGCGCAAGATCGGTCTTGTTGATCACCAGGAGGTCGGATGCGGTGATGCCTGGCCCGCCCTTGCGGGGAATCTTGTCGCCGGCGGCGACGTCGATCACGTAGATCGTGTGTTCAGCGAGGTCCGGGCTAAACGTGGCGGCGAGGTTGTCTCCTCCGCTTTCAATCAGGATCAAGTCGAGCACTGGGAATCGCCGTCGCAGCTCGTCGACCGCGTTCAGGTTCATCGATACGTCTTCGCGAATCGCCTCGTGGGGGCAGCCGCCCGTCTCTACGCCCAGGATTCGATCCAGCGGCAGCGCGCCCGCGCGTGACAGAAACTCGGCGTCTTCGCGCGTGTATATATCGTTCGTGATGGCGGCGACCTCGATCTGGTCCCTGAGGCCGACGCACAGTCGCTCCATGAGCGCGGTCTTGCCGGAGCCCACTGGGCCGCCTACGCCGATCCGCAGTGGCCCCTTCATGACACGAACAGGCGCACGGCGGCACGCTCGTGCGCCATCGCCGCGATATCGAGGATTGGCGCGAACGTCGCAGCGTCCTCGACATCGAGTTGAGTTGCAGTAGCAACGGCTGCGAGGACGTCGGGCTTCAGGCGATGGATCATGCGCTGTGCCTCCGTCTGGCCGAGACGTGTGAGCCGCTGAGCCGCCGACACTTGATCGCGTACGGCCTGGTAGCCGTACAGAGTAGCCGCCGTTCCCGCTTGAATGCCGAGTGCGTCGCCAATGACGCCGGACACGACTGCGTGGTGCGCGTGCGGGGCGTGTTCGGCGAACTCACGCAACGCTGTGGTATCGAATAGGTCGGCCGCGTTGCGGAGGAGCTGACGGCCAACCTGAGCGCTGGCATCGCGCGCCTCGCGCGGCACGATCATGGCGTGGAAACGCCTGTCGAGGTCGCAGGGTGGCCGCTCGTAGGCCGCCATCAAGAAAACGAGATCGAGGCGTGCAATCTGGCGGAGGCGCAGCCGCACGGCATCCTCCACGCTCAGCAGTGCCTGACCAACGATCGACTCCAATCCTGCCGAGTGAACGTAGGCGCCAGTCGGGAACGACCGATCGGTGATCTGCATGAGGTCCAGGAGCAGAATCGGTTCCGTCGCTCGGTAGGGCGGAGGCTTGTCCCCCGCCGCGGTCCTCTGCGTGCGGTCGGCGGGCGGGAGGGGACGAGCCCCTCCCCTACCGGGCGATGAGTCCCTAGCCACTGGACTGCCCCTAAAACAGAAAATAACGTTGCGCCATGGGGAGCACCGCGGCCGGCTCGCAGGTGAGGAGTTCGCCGCCGATCCGCACGGCGTACGTCGACGGATCGACCTCGATGTCGGCCTCCAGGTCGTTGCGCACCATGTCGCGCTTGCCGATGGTCCGGCAGCCCCGCACCGGCACCGCACGCGTTTGCAGCCCGAGTCTGGACGGCACATCGTCCTCCATTGCCGCCTGGGATACGAAAGTCAACGTCGTTCTGCGAGCCGCGGCGGCCGCGAACATCGGTCGATACAGGACCGGCTCAGGTGTCGGAATCGACGCGTTCGCATCACCCATGGCAGCCCAGGCGATCATGCCTCCCTTCAACACCAGCTCGGGCTTCACGCCGAAGAAGGCGGGATGCCACAGCACAAGATCGGCGAAGCGCCCGACCTCGACCGAGCCGACGATGTGCGAGATGCCGTGAGCGATTGCAGGGTTGATCGTGTACTTGGCGACGTACCGTTTGATGCGCTGGTTGTCGTTGCGCGGCGGGTCGCCGGCAAGCGAGCCGCGTTGCACCTTCATCTTATGCGCGGTCTGCCAGGTTCTCAGAATGACCTCGCCGACGCGGCCCATCGCCTGTGAGTCGGAGGACATCATGCTGATGGCGCCCATGTCGTGCAGTATGTCCTCCGCGGCAATGGTTTCGGGACGGATGCGCGACTCCGCGAACGCGAGGTCCTCGACGATATCCGGGCTGAGGTGGTGGCACACCATGAGCATGTCGAGGTGCTCCTGCAACGTGTTCACGGTGAACGGCCGCGTTGGGTTTGTGGACGATGGCAAAACGTTCGGCAGCCCCGCAACCTTGATGATGTCGGGCGCATGGCCCCCACCGGCGCCCTCCGTGTGATAGGTGTGGATCGCCCGGCCCGCGATCGCGGCGATGGTGTCGTCGACGAACCCGGCCTCGTTGATCGTGTCGGTGTGGATCGCCACCTGCACGTCCATCTCGTCCGCGACCCGCAAACAGGTGTCAATGGCGGCCGGCGTGGTACCCCAGTCCTCGTGCAGCTTGAGGCCGATCGCGCCCGCTCGAATCTGCTCGCGGAGCCCCTCTGCGCCGCTGGAGTTGCCTTTGCCAAGGAACCCAAGATTCACCGGGTACGCATCGGCCGCCTGAAGCATCAGCCCGATGTTCCAGGCGCCCGGCGTGCAGGTCGTGGCGTTCGTTCCCGTCGCGGGGCCGGTCCCGCCGCCGATCATCGTGGTCATGCCCGACCCGATCGCCTCGACGATCTGCGTTGGGGAGATGAAATGGATGTGGGAGTCGATGCCGCCCGCCGTGAGGATCAGGCCTTCACCGGCGATGATCTCCGTTCCAGCCCCGATCACCAATCCAGGATCGACGCTGTCCATGATGTCCGGGTTGCCTGCTTTTCCGATTGCGCTAATGAAGCCCAGTTTGAGGCCAACGTCCGCCTTGTAGATCCCCGAATGGTCGAGGATCAGCGCGTTGGTGATGACGACGTCTGGCACGTCTAGAGCATCTGCCGATTGCCCCATCCCATCGCGGATGACCTTGCCTCCTCCGAACTTGACCTCATCGCCGTACACGGTCATGTCGCGCTCGACCTCGGCAATCAACTCGGTGTCCGCCAGGCGAACGCGGTCGCCAACCGTCGGTCCATACATGAGCGCATAGTCACGCCGTGTGATCTCTCTCGGCATCAGGGAGCGCCCCGGAATCCGCCAAGTGCCGCCCGTTCCAGTGATTCCCGCGGCTCGTCGTCGATCGGCCCGTCGGTAAGCCCGTTCAGCCCGCGAACCACTCGGCGTCCCCCAAGGGGAATGAGCGTCACTCGCTTGGACTCACCCGGCTCGAATCGCACTGCGGTACCCGCCGGAATGTCGAGCCGCTTCCCGTAAGCGGAAGCCCGCTGGAATTCCAGAGCGCGATTGCTCTCGAAGAAGTGGAAATGGGAGCCAACCTGGATTGGACGGTCGCCGCTGTTGCGCACGTCGATCTCCGTGGTTTCATGGCCCGCGTTGATGACGATCGGTGCTTCTTCGGTGAGCAGTTCGCCTGGGGTCACGCGCTCACCTCAACCGTGGCCTGAGCGAGACAAGTGTCTCCATAACGAATCATGGGATGGGGTCGTGTACGGTGACGAGCTTCGTTCCGTCCGGGAATGTTGCCTCGACCTGCACTTCGTGGATCATGTCGGCGATGCCATCCATGACGTCATCACGGGTCAAGATGGTGCGTCCGAAGCTCATCAGGTCCGCGACCGACCTTCCGTCGCGCGCTCCTTCCATCAGGTCTGCCGTGATGATTGCGATGGCTTCCGGGTGGTTCAGCTTGAGCCCGCGAGCCATGCGCTTCCTGGCGACCTCTGAGGCCACGAAGATCAGCAGCTTCTCCTGCTCACGCTGCGTCAACCGCACGGCAACACGAGTTTGCGGTAGGGCGGGGGCTTGTCCCCCGCCGCCCCCACTTGCCGTAACGAGCGTTGCGGCGGGGGACAAGCCCCCGCCCTACCGGATCCCACCAAGTGAGTGGCGCTTCTCCTACACCGCAAGGTACTCTCGCACGCTGTCCTCCGTCAGGTCCTTGGACGACCCCTGTGCCACGATTGTCCCGCCCTGCATGAGGTAGAAGTCGTCGGAGAGACCGACCGCGAAATCCACGAACTGTTCCACCAGCAAGATAGCGAGTCCACCGCGCTGTCGCAACAAATCGATGGTCCGCTCGATCTCCCAGATCACCGAAGGCTGTATCCCCTCCGTTGGCTCGTCCAGCAGCAGCACGCGAGGGCGGCCGACCAACGCGCGGCCGATGGCGAGCTGCTGCTGCTGGCCACCACTGAGCCGCCCCGCCGGGCGCTGCCCCATGTCGGACAGCACCGGGAAAAGCTCGTATATCTCCGCCAGGTCGGCAGGGCTGCCGCGGCCTGTTTCGGTCCCGATGAGCAGGTTCTCCGACACGGTCAAATAGGGAAAAATCCCACGGCCCTGGGGCACGTAGCCGATCCCGGCGCGCGCCCGCCGATACACCGGTGCACGGCTCAGGTCCTCTCCGTCAAGGAGCACCCGCCCCGAACGCGGTGGAAGCAGTCCGACAATGCTCTTGAGCAGCGTGGTCTTGCCAACGCCGTTGCGTCCCATCAAGCAGGCAACCTTGCCGCTCGAAACGGAGACGTTCACGCCGTGCAGCACAATGCTCTGTCCATACCCGGCGACGATCTCCTCAACCGCTAGCATGCTCGCCCTCACGTTCGTGACGGTGACCAAGATAGACCTCGATCACCCGGGGATCGTTCTGGACCTCCTGAACGCTGCCCTCGCTGAGCACCTTCCCGAGATGGAGGACGGTAACGGTAGTTGCGAACTCGCGCACGAATGCCATGTCGTGCTCCACGACCAGGATGGAATGGCTCCCAGCGATCGAGCGGAGAATCTGCCCGGTCTTGTCCCGCTCGGGACGCGTCATCCCGGCCACTGGCTCATCGAGCAGGAGAAGCTTGGGGTCCTGGGCGAGCAGCAACCCGATCTCCAACCATTGCAACTCGCCGTGAGGCAGTATTCCAGCCTGATCATTACGCCGGCCGGATAGCCCCACGGTATCGAGAACCTTTTCGATGCGCTCCCGTGTCCTCGCAGGCAGATCTGCGAAAAGCATGGGCAGCGTCTGCTTGTACGCCGCCGCGACCTCGAAGTTCTCATAGACCGTTAGGCTGTGGAACACGGTTGGCGTTTGAAACTTGCGCCCGATCCCCAGTTTCACAAGCTCGTGCTCGCGATGCCTGGCGGTGTCCACTATCCCGTTGTACGTGACCTTTCCCGAAGTCGGGCGCGTCCGCCCGGTGATCACATCCAGCATGGTCGTCTTCCCGGCTCCGTTGGGGCCGATGAGGAAGCGCAGCTCGCCCCGCTTCATGGAGAAATCCAGCTCGTCGAGCACCGCGAGCCCATCGAACTGGACGCAGACCTTCGACAGATCGAGCACGTTTCGATCTGCTGCCCCCTCCCCTGTGGGGAAAGGACCTGAGTGAAGGGCCGTGCCGATGGTTCCCTCTCCCGCTGGGAGAGGGCTAGGGTGAGGGTCCGTGCCGATCATGGAACCGGCTCCTTTTCCGAGGACAACTGGATGGCAACTGGGGCCCGCGGAGCAGACTCACTGGGATGAGGTGGTCTCCATCTCGCCATCAGCCTCCGAGCCGTTCCGACCACGCCGCTTGGAAACAGCAGAACCGAACCAATGAACAGCGCGCCGAGGATGAACTGCCAGATCAGCGGGAACGACTCGCTCAGACTGCTCTTGGCGCCGTTGACGAGGATTGCGCCCAGAACCGCGCCAATCAAGGTGCCGCGACCTCCGACGGCCACCCAGATCACCATTTCGATGGATGGCACGACGCCGATCATCGCCGGCGAAACGATGCCCACAATCGGCGCGAAGATGGCGCCGGCCAGGCCGGCCAGCCCTGCCGAGATGGTGAACACGATCACGTTGATTGCGACCGGGTTGTAGCCGAACGAACGAACCCGTCCCGGGTTGTCCCGGAGTGCTACCAGGAGCAGGCCGAAGCGCGAGCTGGTAATCACGGCGCAGACCGCGTACGCCAGCGTGAGCCCGGCGAGAGCAACGTAATACAGCCCGAACTGCACGTCAGGGTTCTGTAGCGAGAAGCCGAACGCCGTGGAGAAATTCGTCAGCCCGTTTGTGCCGCCGAAATAGGGCTGCTGGCCTATGAGGAAGATGCTCAAGATCAGGGCCAGCGCCTGCGTGACGATCGCGAAGTAGACCCCCTGAATGCCACTCCGAAAGGCCAGAAAGCTCAATCCTGCGCCGACTGCCATCGGAGCCAGAAACACAAAGATGATCGCTACCGCTGGGTCACCGAACGGCCGCCAGAACCATGGCAGCTCGACGAGGCCGCTCCAGGCCATGAAGTCAGGAAGACGCGTGCCGGCCGCCTCCATCTTGAGGTACATCCCGAACGCATAAGCCCCCAGACCAAAAAAGACGCCGTGGCCAATGCTCAGGATTCCGGCGTATCCCCATATGAGATCCAGGCTGACCGCGACGATGGCAAACACGAGGAACTTAGATAGCAGGCCGACGTGAAAGTCGGAGAGAAACCAGGGAGCTAAGGCCAACGCGATCAACCCTGCGACCGTTACGGCGCTCGATCCGCGCCAGCGCGCAAACCTCGACGCGAACGATGTTCGCCCCGTTGTCGCTCGAAGGGACTTCATGAGGCCCGGCCGCGCAGCGCCATCAATCCGTTCGGCTTCCATTGCAGGAAGCCAATGATCAGCAGGAAGACCAGCACTTTTCCAATGCTCGCCGTACTTCCTAGCTCGAACATCGTGTTGAATCCACCGATCACCAGCGCCGCGAGCACGGTCCCCGCGATCTGGCCGACGCCACCAAGGACGACGACCATGAATGCATCGACGATGTAGTAGGTGCCGAGCGCCGGTCCCACCGATCCGAGCAGGGTGACAGCGCAGCCCGCGATGCCCGCGAGCCCCGAGCCGAGCGCAAACGTCGTGGCGTCAACACGCGCAGTCGACAGACCAAGACACGAAGCCATGTCGCGATTCTGCATCACCGCGCGCATGCGGCGGCCGGGGGCAGAGCGAGTGACGTACACGTAGATCCCGACGATGCAGAGGGTAACGAGGACGATGATGAATACACGTTTGTAGGGCAGCAGCACGTTCGCGGCAAGCTCGAATCCGCCGTTCAGCCAGGCCGGCGCTGTCACGTCGACGTTCGGGGCCCCAAAAATCGTGCGGGCCGTCTGCTGCAGAACCAAACCGACCCCCCACGTCGCCAGCAGTGTATCCAGCGGCCGTCCGTAAAGGTGCCGAATCAGCAGCCGCTCGAGCAGGAACCCGAGGGCTGCCGTCACCACGAAGGCAACGGCGAGTGCCACGAACAGGTACAGGCCCTGCAAGTCAGGGAATGCGATCACGAAGAGCCGTTGCACCAGGAAGGTGACGTAGGCGCCGACCATGATGAACTCGCCGTGAGCCATGTTGATCACGTTCATCAGGCCGAAGCTGAAGACCAGACCGATGGCGATGAGCAGCAGAATCGAGCTCAAGCTGAGGGCATTGAAGGCTTGAACGATGTAGGTGTCCAACAGCGCTCCGAGACGGTCGGAATGGGTCGCGTGTCTAACGCACCGTCAATGTCATTCTGAGCTTATTAGGCGGCGCGGCCGCCAGATACCCGGTAGGACATTCGTTCGATGTCCTTGAAAGGCCGCGGCCTGAAGAATCCGTACGCGTTCGAGGCACGGATCCTTCGCCTGCGGGCTCAGGATGACGGTTTCACATCAACTCTGACGGAACTCTACGGCCTTGCAAGGCCGGACGGGTAGGTAGGCCTTGTGAACGCCGAGGGGGCAAGCGGCCGTGGCCCCTGCCCCCTCGGCGTTCTTTGCCTGCGCTATCGATATATCAGGCGCCGACCTTGACGTTGCTGCCCCAGGGGTAGGTCTTCAAGAACGGGTCTGGCTCAACTGGCTTGCCGCTGTTCCAGACTTCCTCGAACATGCCATCCGGCATCGCCTTGCCGATGCGTACGGTCTTTGAGATGTGCTGGTTCTCGCCGTTGATCTTCACCAGGCCGCCCGGTGCGTTGAACTCGATGCCCTTGGCCGCGGCTCGCACCTTGTCGACCTCGAACGATCCAGCCTTCTCCACGGCTGCCTTCCACAGGTATACGCCGATGTAGCCTGCTTCGATAGGGTCGTCGGTGACGCGGTTAGCGCCGTACTTCGCCTTGTAGGCGGCGACGAACACATCATTCGCGGCCGTCTTCGTGGTCTGGAAGTAGTTCCAAGCCGTGAGGTGGCCGGCCATGACGTCCGCCCCGATGCCGCGAACTTCTTCCTCTGCAATGCTTACCGAGAGCGTCGTCAGGCGGTCAGCCGAGATGCCGGCGTCCTTGAGCTGCTTGAAGAAGGCCACATTGCTGTCGCCGTTCAGCGTGTTGAACACCACGTCCGGGTCGGAGGCACGGATCTTCTGGATGACCGTCGCATAGTCAGTGTGACCTAGCGGCGTGTATTCCTCTGCCACCACGGAGGTCCCCGGCGTGGCTGCGAGCTGCGCGCGGATAATCGTGTTCGACGTGCGTGGGAACACGTAGTCCGACCCGAGAAGGAAGAACTTTGTCTTCTTGCCCTCCTTGACGAGGTACTCGACAGCGGGAACGATCTGCTGGTTCGTCGTCGCGCCGGTGTAGAAGATGTTGGGGGACGCCTCGAGGCCCTCGTACTGCACGGGGTACCAGAGAAGCCCCTTCAGCGACTCCACGACCGGCAGCACCGCCTTGCGGCTCGCCGAGGTCCAGCACCCGAAGATGGTTGCAACCTGGTCCTGCTGGATGAGCTTGCGGGTCTTCTCTGCGAACGTAGGCCAGTCAGACGCTCCGTCTTCGACAACGGGAACGATCTTCTTGCCCATCACGCCGCCCTTGGCGTTGATCTCGTCGATGGCCATGAGGGTCGCGTCTTTGACCGAGGTCTCGCTGATAGACATGGTGCCGCTCAGCGAGTGAAGGACGCCCACCTTGACCGTGTCCCCGGCCCCAGCGGCGCCGCCGCTGGGCTGCGAACCACGAGCGCCGCACGCGGAAATGAGACTGACCACCATCATTGCGCTCAGGATGGCAAACATTCGTGTTCTGGGGAACGCGCCCCACCTCAGAGTCTTGCGCTTCAAGAAAATCCCCTCCCTTCGCATTTGCCTGAACCTCCTTCGTCGACATCGCCCGTTGTCGGGCGGGCTTGGCCAGAGCCCTCACAGGTGTCACCCTGAGACTCAGTCCCGACAGGCGCAATTCTAGGCCAGTCCCGACCGAGCAGAGTATGGAGCATCTGCATAAACAGAATCCGACGATATCGTATAAAGTGCACATTGTTGTGCGCAGTGTCTAAGGCAGGGTGTCACATCGCTGTCAGTTCTGTCCGTACTCTGGTGTCGTTGACGTCGGTATGCTTTCGCAGGGAACGGCAGCCGCCGCCCCACCGAGGAGGCGCTTTCCATGGACCGTGACGCGCGGTTTGAGGGCCTGACGGCGATGTGGGCCGAGGCCTTTCGAGATGCCCAGGCGCTGAGTGTGCTGCTGGTCGGCGACTGTAAGCCCGTCGCGACCAGCGAGTTGGTTGCAATCGCTCATAAGGTCCTTCTCGACGACGAGAATCCGGCGCTCCTCCCGGCCGGCAGAACATGAACTAATTAGGCCCTTCACTATGGATGGCAACTCGCCTCCGCGCCCTTTGTCCCCTCCCGCCTTGATTGCGATCCCTGGATCGGCGCGATACACTCGCGCTGCTTCGAGTAATGGTTCCGCTGGTCGCGTGCGATAACGGTCGTCGCGGCTGACGGAGATGGAGGGGTGGTGGCCAATGGCTGGTGGGACGTCGCTGATCAACAAGACCTGGGATGACGAGCGGTTGCGGATCGAGCGATTGGCTCATCTGCAGGACACCATGCGCAAGAACAACGTCGGCGGGCTCCTGCTCAAGGACTGGGTGAGCAGTCGCTACGCAATCAACACACGCATTCCTTCGGGACTGACGTTCGTGCCCGTCGAGGGGCGCTGCGTTTGCTTCGTCCGCCCGATGGACGATGGCTACGTGAGCATGATCGGCGTCGAGACGCGCCCCGTATCGTATGAGAGCGTACAGGCTGCGTCTGACCCCGATGGCGGATCGAAGCTGGGGCGCTGGGCGCAATCAATCCGCGCCCTGATGGATGAGTTCGGCGTCGGCGGCGAGATGCTCGGCATCGACGAGATGGAGCCTCTCTCGACGATCGCTCTCGACCGCGCCGGCGTGCAGATGACGAATGGCCGCGAGATCCTGCAGCAGGCCGCCGCCGTCAAGACGCAGGACGAAGTTGCAATCTACTGGGAGATGGGCAAGGTGCACAGCGCGCTCATGCAGTATTTCTGGGATGAGCTGAAGCCTGGCGTCACCGAAACGGAGATGTGCAGCCGCATCTACAGCAAAGCCATAGAGCTTGGCGTGGAGGACCTGCTGCAGATCAACGTGTGCGCTGGCGAGAATACCTGGCCCTGGCGGCGTTGGCCGACCCAGCGCGCATTCCACGACGGCGAATTCGTGGGAATGGACCTGCACACCCATGGACCGGGCGGCTACGTTTTCGATGCCGCCCGAACGTATCTCTGCGGCTCGCACGCGACTGATCGCCAAAAGGAGCTATTCCAGCGCGCTCACGAGTACAACAACGCCTGCATCGATCTGATGAAGCCAGGCCTGGCCATTCCCGACTGGGTCGAAAGCCTGCCGCGCGTGCCCGAGCGGTTCGAGGAAGCCGTCTACACATTCCACATCCTGCACTCGAATGGCCTGAACCCCGGCGGGTATCCGAACGTCGTCAAGCAGCGACGACCGGTCGACGATATCCTTCAGGAAAATCAGGTGCTATCCCTCGACTGCTACTTCGCCGAGGAGGGCGACAAGGAGGCGGCGAAGCTCGAAGAGCTTGTCTTGATCACCAGGGACGGCGCCGTGAAGATGTCCGACATGCCCTACGATTCCCACCTGCTTTGAGCGAACAATAGGAAGGAGTGATGCAATGTCCGTAAAAGTGGTCGATCTCATGGAGATGGCACATCAGCCCGACGCACGCCGGGCGGTCCTCATGAACGGTCCCGAGATGAACGCCTTTTTCCACATCTACGCGCGGCCGGGGCAGAAAGATGAGATGCACTGCCATAACGTCGGTGGCACGTTCTACGTCATCGAAGGGGAGTGCACCATGCATTTCCCGGAGGGCGAGGCGGCCGTGCTGAAGCCCGGCATGGCGGGGCTGATCGAGCCCGGCTCCTTCTACCAGCTGGAGAACTCGGGTGATGGGCCGATGGTCCTGTTGGGCCACCACACCCTCGCCTCACAGAAGGAAAAGACGATTCTGTACGAGACGCGATCCGAGATGGTGCGGCCCGGCTTGAGGACAGCAACCGAGCCCCCCAAGCGCCTGACGATCACGATCTAACGGGCGGCGTCTGCCGCAGGGCACCGTTCACCTGGTCGCCCTCGTGACAACTCGTTTCGAACGGCGAGCCAATAGTCTCACGCCAGCGCGTAGCGCGGCGGCTCTTCCCACTCTCCGAGTGTCGGATTCTCCTGGGCGACCAGGGCGTGGCGGCGTGCCTCTTCGCGGTACTCGTCCGCTCGCCGAATGACCTCTAGCTTCTCGTGCTCCTCTTCCTCTTCCTGCGCAAGCTCTTCGGCCGACTTCTGCCTGGGCCTGCCGGCGTACACCCTGACGCGGCCCTCTTTCTCGAGCTTGCGAAGGTGCGTGCTCACCTGGCGGTCCGCGGCTCGGCGCAAGCGCGGGCCCAGGTTCAGATCGGCATAGATCAGCTCCATGATTGCCCACGTGGTCATCTCGGGTGTGTGCGCCAGTGAGTCGAGGATCTGCCGCTCGCGCGCGTGGCGACCCGCAATATAGGCGTCGATGTAGGCGACAGGATTCTCAATCACCGGACCGTGGCCGGGGCAGAGGAGATGCAGGTTGGGCAGATCGCGGAGGAAAGTCAGGCTGGAGAGATAGTCGCCGAGGTCGTTGACCGTCGTGGAGCTGGCGCCGAGAACGGTGTCTCCGGTGAACAGCACACCCTCTTCTTCCAGGTAAAAGCAGGTAGAGTCGACGCTGTGTCCGGGTGTGTGAATCGTCTGAAGACGGACGTCGTCGCTCGGCCCAAACTCAGAGCCGTGGTGGATCACACTGACGCCATTCTCGGGCAGGCGATCCCCCAGCAGCGGCATCCCCTGCTCGAGGACGTGGACCTGGGCGCCGAACTCGTCCCGCAGCCAGCACAGGTTCGAGCTGTGGTCGCGGTGATGGTGGGTGACGGCGCTGATACTGATCTCGGCCTTCTCGGTGGCGGCCAGGTAGCCACGCAGCATCCACCGGTACCGTTCCATGTCCTCGCCGGAGTCGATGGTGAGCACCTGGCCCCGCCCGACGAGGTAGATCGTGGTGAACTGCGGATGCATCGGGTTTGTGTCTGGGACCTGGACTGCTCGAACGTTGGGGGTTACCTGCACGAGCCCTATCCAATCTCCGCTTGCCCTTACACGAATGGGAGTCAGGCGTTAGCCGCGGAACTCCCACTGGTGCACGTTCCACACTCGCGAGGTCTCGGGGGACGTGAGGATCGGTCCCTTGAGTGCGGCCGTGAACGCGACGACGCCGGGGTTATGGTACAGCGAGATCATAGCGACGTCGCTGGTGAAGACGCGCATGGCATCGGCGACGAGCTGGCCTCGCTGGCTTCGATCCAGCGTGGTGCTGAACTGTTCGATGAGGCGATCGTACTCGGGGTTGGAAAAGCCGCCTCGGTTGGTTCCTACCCAGCGGTTTTCGGCAGTCGGAGCCAGCCTGCTTATGAAGTCGGGCAAAACCGCGTCGCCGACGCTTCCACCGCCGCTGAACAGCGTCGGGAAGGTAGCCCGAGCCTGCACGTCGCGTGACTGCGCGGCCGGAACCACCGTCTCGCGGAAGTCGAACCCAAGCTGGCGCCAGTTTGCCGCCATGATCGCCATCTCGGTCTCAGCCTGCGGGCCGGTGTTCACGCGCAAGTCCCAGGTGAGATGACCGTCAGATGGACTCGCATAGAACCCGTCGCTGCCCCTGGCGAGTCCGGCCTCGGCCATGATCAGGTCCGCCTGACGTGGATCGTATGGGTATTTGACGAGGGCACGATCGACAAGCGGGTAGTAGTCCGCCGCCGGCGACAGCGGACTATCCGCCATGAGACCACCGCCCTCGAAGAGCGCATCGTTGAGCGCCTGTCGATCCACGGTGTGCGCCAGGGCCCGCCGCACTCGCACGTCAAGCAGCGCCTTTGGACTGGCGTAGTCCGCTCGTTGCTGAATCTCGGTGCGCCGCCACTGGTCCGGGATCAGCAGCACGCTTCCCCCATTCGTCGGTCCCCATTCGCGCTGCAGGATCGCCCCCTGCTGGAAGCGAATCACGTCGTCCAACGTCACGTGCGCATCGCCGGAAAGAAGATTCGCAAGCGCGGTGTTGGCGTCCCCGATAAACACCATGCGGATGCGGTCGATGCGCGGGCGTCCCCACGCGTATCCGTCGAAAGCCGTCGCCTCGATGAACGCGCCTTGCTCCCATCGATCCAGCCGAAATGGCCCGAGCCCGACGTACGCCGTGTTCCAGAAGGGCAGGCTGGTGAAGACGTCTCGCTGCGTCTCGAACGGGCCCTCGAGAACGTGCCGCGGCAGCGCGAAGAGCTCGCGAACGCGGCCGTCGCCGAGCGCTCCCGCCTCCGGGAACGGCTGTCGCCAGCGAATGACCAGCGTGCGGTCGTCCGGAGCGCTCAGCTCCTCCATGTACTGGAATGGCGGGGTGGTCCCCATGCCTACTTCTGGAGAGATCATTGCGCGCCAGGCGAAAACGAAGTCCAGCGCCGACAGAGGCGTTCCGTCGTGCCAGGTGAGGTTCGGCTTCAGGCGGTAGGTCGTCTCCATCCGACCATCCGAGAACACCTGCCAGCTATCCGAGTTGAGCTGGGGCAGAGATTCGGCAAGTTGAGGCGAGGGCACGCCGCGGTCGTCGAGAAGCGCAAGCACGCCATTGAACAGAACTCGGCTGGCGTTGATCGATACTCCGGTTGAATCGGGCACGATCCGCACGCCTAACTGCACCGGCTCCGCACGGCCCGCCATGACCAGTGTGCGGCTCGCCGTCGTGGGAGCGCCCTCACTCGGGCTCTGCGCCGGCCGACCGGTCCCCGGGGTCGCGGGTGCACAGCCGGCCATGACAACGGCCAGGGTGATCCCAAGAACGTCAATTCTCTTCACGGCTTTCCTCTCCTTTGTACGGTAAGCCGCTACGGCTCACCTGCGATCGCCGGCGTCGTTGGTGGCGGTTTGCGATGGTGGGTCCGCAGCTCGTAGGCGTAGGCGAGCTTGAAGAGGAGGCTCTCGCGCCAGGGGCGGCCGAGGAGCTCAAGGCCGATTGGCATGCCGTGGATGGAGTAGCCGGCCGGGACGGTGAGGGCGGGGAAGCCGATCATGGTGCTGAGCGTGCGGTTGCTGCCGCGCTGGCCCGCGTTCTTCGTCGAGGTCAGGATGTCCTCCGGGATCGGTGTCGCTTCGTGGTCGAACGTCGCGTAGACCAGGGCATCCAGGCGGTGGTCCGCCATCGTCTGATAGACGGCCTGCCGAAGCTCCTCACGCACAGCGAGGTGACGCGCGAAGCCGGGCTCGTCCGTCGTGTGGCCGAGATTCCGCGCGATCTGAATCCGTCGGGAGGGCAGCACTTCGGTGGAGAGGACGATCTCCAGAAGCGTCTTCACGGGGGCATTCGGGTGTAGCGCCAGATAGCGCTCGGTGGCGGCCTCGGCCTCGAAGTTGCCGGCGGTTTGCTTCAGCAGATCGAGCAGGCCCGGTACGGCGGCCGGGTCGACAATCTCGGCCCCGCCGTCGGCCATGTCCGCCAGCGCGCGGTCGATCAGCGCGCGTACGTGCTTGAAGTCGTCGCTGGTCGGATCGACGTCCTCCCCCATCGGCTCGCGAATCACGCCGAGGCGGGCGCCCTTCAGGCCGTCGGCCACCAGAAAGCTGGTGTAGGTCTCGGGCACGTTGCCGTAGGCCGACGCGGTGAACGGGTCGTTGGGGTCATAACCAGCGATCACGTCGAGAAGCAGCGCCGCGTCCCGCACGGTGCGCGCGACCGGCCCGAGCGTGTCGCGTGTGGGATTCGCCGGCATCATGCCGTATCGGCTCACCAGAGGCGTCGTGGGTCGCAGCCCGACGACCCCGCTTACCGAGGATGGACCACGCGTCGATCCGAGCGTATCTTCGGCGATGCCGACGGTGCAGTAGTTGGCGGACACCGCGATGCCCACGCCGCCGGATGAGCCGCTTCCATGACGGGTCGGGTCGAACGGGTTGCGGCATACGCCGAACGCGCTGCCGGCGAAACCGGCGGCGAACTCGCCCATGTTGCCCTTGCCGATGATCACGGCGCCGGCGGCTTTCAGCCGCTCGACGACCGTCGCGTTCCAGGTTGGGACGAACGTCTTGAACAGCGCCGACCCATAGGTCGTCGGCATGTTGTTGGTCTGCACCTGGTCTTTCACGACGACCGGAATGCCGTGCAGGGGCCCGACCGGGCCGCTGGAGGCGAAAGCGGCGTCGAGCCGCTCCGCCTCTACCAGCGCCGTGGGATTGAGGTTCTGGATCGCGTTCAGCGCGGGCCCGCGCTGGTCGTAGGCCTCGACGCGGTCGAGGGACGCCTGGATCAGCTGCTTGCAGCTGATCTGCCCTGCGCGCATGGCTGCGTGGACGTCGTCGATCGTCGATTCGAGGAGGTGGAACCTGCCCTCGGGCGCCATCGGACCTGCGTCAGCTCTGCAAGTGCCGATGGAAGAAGTCGAACACCTTGGCCCACCCATCCATCGCCTGCTCCTGGCGGTAGGCAGGTCGGTCGTAATAGAAGAAGCCGTGGCCCGCGCCGGCGTAGTGGTGGATCTCGTACTCCTTGCCCTGCTTCTTCAGCTCCTCCTCGATCTGTGCTGCCATCGCAGGGTTTGGGTTCTGATCGTCGTCGCCGAAAAGGGCCAGAATCGGGCAGGAAAGGTCCTTCGTGTAGTCCAGCGGCGAGACGGGTCGCGCCGGCGTGAGCTGATCGGCCGCCATTACGACGGACCCACCCCACAGGTCCACGAGCGCGGCAAAGCCGGGCACGCGGGCGGCGGTGAGGTAGCTGTGGCGCCCGCCGGAGCACGGCCCGATGATTCCGATCTTCCCGTTGCTGGTCGGGAGTGACTTCAGGAAGTTCAGGCCTGCCTCCAGGTCACCCACAACCTGGTTGTCTGGCGCGCCACCCGCGGCGCGGGCAGCGGCGGTCGCGTCGTCGGGTGTGCCGTGTGCGTAGCGGCAATACAGGTCGGGGCAGATGACGGAGTAGCCATGCTGAGTGAAGCGTCGGGAGAACTCGCGAGTCCACTCGTCCCAGCCGGGCGCGTGGTGCACCTGGACGATGCCCGGGAACGGCCCCGCTCCCAGCGGGCGTGCGAAGTAGGCGTGGATCGTATCTCCGTTGTGGCCCCTGAGCGTCGTCGTTTCGGCGATCATGCCCTCATACGCGCCGGTCTGTAGATCATTCCACATCTCTGTACCCTCTCCTCAACGTCTTCATCGCTCGCCAATGGCCTCTCGTTGAGCGGCGCTCGGCGCGCGGCCGGCCAATGATACTCCGGCCGCGACGGGCTAGCGAGCTGCGGGTCACTCGTGCGGATCGCATGCATCCTCATCCGCTGGTTCGGGATCGTCTTCGTCGATGCGCCGCTGAGCGATGCTGAGGCCGACGAGGCCGGCGCCGATTGCTACCAGCAGCATGATCACCATGACGATATCGTCCAGCCCCAGGCCTGATGGATGCAGAACGACCGGTGGCATTTGCTTATTATTGTTCAGCCCTGGGGGGGACCGTCCGATGATCGTGCACCAAAACCGCCCGATTCGTCCAGGGCTTCGCCACCTGATCGCACCATTGTTTTGCGCCACCCTGATCTTTGGATGGTCGTCTCCTGATCTGGCGCTTCGATTGGCTGCGCAGACGGACTCGCCCGGTCCGTCCGACGCCATGGATGTTCTGCTGGCCATGCGGGGCCGCGGCCTGTGGTCCATCGACCCGGATCAGGGCACGATGAATGAGATCGTGGCGAGGCCCGTCTCAGGGTACATCTCCAACGCGCGCTGGTCGCCAGATAGCAGTCGTGTGGCGTACGCGGAATCGGACGCAACCTGGCGCGTGCGGGTAGCGGCAGCGGATGGGTCGGGAGCGCGCACCATCGTCGAAGGCGAGCGCGGCGTGGTCTACGACGCGCCGGTCTGGGCGCCCGACGGCCAATCGCTGTTCGTGCTTCACGCGGGCCTGATGGGAGCTGTCTACATTGCGCGGATTGAGCGGATCGGTCTGACCGGCGGCGAGCCGGAGATCGTCGGCTTCGGGTTCGCGCACTTCGACGTGTCTCCCGATGGGCAATGGCTTGCCAGCGTACGCCTCGGCCGCGCCATTGACCTCGTGAACCTGCAGACGGGAGAAACGCGGATCCTGGTACCCGAGGACCGTTTCGCGGTGATCACCGCGCCGAGGTTCGATCCAGCGTCGCGGCGCCTGGCCTTCTCCGCTACGATTCCTGGCGCGCTGCCGACTCCCGTACCGCCGGGGCTGTTTCCGCCGATCGGGTGGCTGTTCAGCGCGGGGGTCGCGTCGGCGCACGGCCTGCTGCAGGACGTTTGGGTTGTGGACCTGGATGGTGGCGCCCCCACTCAGCTGACCCAAACAGAGAGCGACGACCCCGTGGTGGCGTGGTCGCCGGATGGCTCGCAGCTTGCGATCCTCTCCCACGAGCGACTGATGACGACATCCGTCGACGGAACCCGTGCCCGGACGCTGCTGGCGCCGGGTGACTTCGGCAGCGTCGACTGGACGAATCGACAGGTGAGATAGAAGGGCGGCACAATAGCCCTTGCCATCCTGAGCGAAGCAGAGGATCCGTTCACTACCGTGCAGCAGGCTGCAGATTCTTCGTTTGCGGGCCCAGAATGTACGGGTTTCCCGGCTAGCGCAGCTCCCAATCGTGAATGTTCCAGGCGACGTTACCCTCAGGGGGTACCATGCCGATGCCCCGCACCGCCGACGTGTAGGCGTACGGCAGCGGGCGGAAGAACAATGAGATGGCAGGCAGGTCCTCGCTGTGCACACGAGCGATCTGCGCGACAAGCTGGCCGCGCTGGGCTGCGTCGAGAGTGGACTCCAGCTGCGTCACCAGTCGGTCGTATTCGGGGTTCGACCACGACCCGCGGTTGTTTCCGCGCCAGCGGTTCTGTGCGGTCGGGATGCCGTCACTGGTGATGCCGACCATCGCGGTCTCTCCTTGTGTCATGCTCGTCGTGAATACTGAGGGGTAGGAGGCGCGGACCTCGGCGTCCTGCGAGTCCGCTACCGTGAGAACGCTCTCGCCAAACTCAAAACCGACCTGCCGCCACATGCTCGCCAGGACAGACGTCTCCAGCTCGTTGTCTCGGCCGCTGTTCGTCTTGGCGTCTCCAACGAAGCGCCCCGCTGTCGGGCTGATGTACATGCCGTCGGTCCCCCTCGCGTAGCCGGCCTCTGCCATGAGCGATTCAGTTCGACGCAGGTCAAGCGGATACTTCACGATCGCGCGGTCAGCCAGCTCGCCGTACGTCGACGTCTTCGCGATGAAAGTGTCGGTTGTGAAGTCGAGATCGGCATACAGCACCTGGTTGAAGAGGTGCTTATCGACGGCGTGGGCCAGCGCCTTGCGCACCCGTGCGTCGCTGATCGCCGCCGGCGTCGAGATGTCGCTGCGGAGCTGGAAGTGGGAGGCTCGCCATTGCGCGGGCACGAACAGCATGTCGCCGGAGCGCGTGGCGTCCCACTCCTTCTTTAATAGAAGCGCCTCAACGCCCCCGATGGCTGAGCCGTCGCTCAGGTGCATCTCGCCGGACAGCATGTGGGCCATGGCGGCGCTCTGGTCGGCGATGAATGCGAAGCGCAACCGGTCGATCTTTGGCTTGCCGAGCGCGTGGCCGTCGAACGCGGACATCTCGATGAAGGCGCCTGGCTCCCAGCGGTCCAGCTTGTAGGGGCCAGCGCCGATGAACTCGCGGTTCCAGTACGAGTCGTTCGCAAACAGCTCCCCTTGGTCGGCGGCAAACAGCTCCTCGAGGATGTGCTTCGGCATCGGAGTGAACTCGCGGTAGGTCGTGAAGGTGACGTCAGGGTAGAGCTGCTTCCAGCGGATGACGACGGTGCGTGGGTCCGGCGCGTGTACGTTTTCGATCGATCGGAACGGGGCTGAGGCGGCGAGGCCGAGCGCCGGCGTCGCAAAGATGCGGAAGGCCATGACGTAGTCGTCGGCGGTCAGCGGCGCGCCATCGTGCCAGGTGAGGTTCGGCTTGAGACGGTAGCTCGTCTCCATGCGGCCGTCAGGAAGCACCCGCCAAGTGTCGGTGCCGAGTTGTGGAAGCGTCTCCGCCAGGTACGGCCGCGCCTCGCCACGATCGTCGAGCGAAGCCAGCTCGGCATTCACGGCGCGCTTCAGGATCTTGACGTTGATCTGCCCCTCGCGCGGCGAGCGCTGCGGAAGCCCGTCAGGCTCATAGCGCGCCGCCACGACCAGCGTGCGAGTCGCGCTGGCGACCGGCGCCGCGCCGCCCTGCGCCGGCTGTGCTCCAGGTGCCCCCGTCGCGCATGCAACCTGGGCGGCCGCCACGACCGCGAGGAATATCGAAATCCGACCGATAGTGAACACGGCGATCCTCCGGTCTCCTGTACCGCCAGAATAGGCGACGACTGGCCGCTCATTCAAGGTTGTGTCTGACCGCGGGGGGAGATGTCGTTCACGACTCTGCCGGTCCTAATTCAAGCCCGTGAGCCCGCAGGTCGGCGACCACTCCATCGTAGATAGCGCGCGCCTGCTGGGTTGCCTCTTGCGCATCCGCCAGCGT
>JAERMM010000091.1 GCA_016844585.1 Chloroflexota bacterium
CATGATCAGCGACGATCTGCCCTCAGTGGTGCTGTCCTACAACCCGAACGTGACCGCGTTCGTCGCGGCGCTTCGTGGACTGTGAGGCGCCACCCTCGGCACGACTGGGCTGACCGCGTGGAACATCGAGGCGTGGGAGTTGGACTAATTAGTCGGCTGCTTCCGACGCGTGCAGCCCGAACGGCTCGAAGATCGGCTGGTCGTTCATCGAGAAGAGGAACGCATCCTCGCTAGTCGCAGTGTGCGAATGCCAGATCCACTGCGGGACGATGAAGCAGTCGCCGGCCTCCCACTCGAGGCGCTGGCCGCCAACGTCGGTCCAGCCGTTGCCACGGAACACGCGGTAAATGTAGTTCGACAAGTGGCGGTGTGACTTGGTGCTCGATCCCGCTGGCAGCAGCTGCATGCGGCACGAGAGCGTCGGCAGCGTCGAGCCACCGGTAGCGGGATTGACGTATTCAACCAGGAATCCGTCGTACGGGTCCCACAGCTCTTTCTGCTCTTTCTGTCGGAGTAGCTCGTCGCGAGTCTCAGCCCAGGGATAGATCAGAGGCAACGTGGGCTCCGGGATCCTTCCGACTGGGCGCACCAGGCCGGTCCCGACGCGGCGCCGTGTGTAGCCAACCGCGTGGTCCTCCGGATGACGCCGTTCTGGATAGGCTTCCCATGCTTGCGCTTTCAGGTACATCATGCTGAACCCGGAGTCGAGCCCATCCATCCATATGACGTGCTCGTCTCCTTCGTTGCAGTGCTCATGCCAGGTCCAGTGCGGAGTTAAGACCAGATCGCCTGGCTCCATGTACAGACGCTCGCCCTCGACCGCCGTGTACGCGCCCTTCCCCTGGATGACGAAGCGAATGGCCGCGGCGTCGTGTCGGTGACACTGCGCCGACTCACCAGGCAGCAGGGACTGCACGCCACAGCCCATCGTGGGAACGGCACTCCCCAGGCCAGCGTCCTTCCCAGTGAAAACGAGGTTGCGGCGTTCCACGCCCGCCCGGGGATCCAGCGCGATCTCCGTCGATTCCATGAGCAGCGGATAAACGTCGCGCCACCGCCAGATCTGGGCCGGCTCGGCAAGCTTGCCGTCGCGCACGTTGCGCCCGTATGCCGAGAACATCTCCCAGAGGCCCATCATGCGATTGGAGTGCAGTCGCTCGTAGAAGCCGGCGAGGGCCGTATCGTTCGTTGCTGCCATCTTGTCCTCCTGCGAATCGGACTTTGACGCGGTCCGCGGTAGTGAAGCTTGCCCGGCATTTGGCCTGGCCGGATTATAACGCCGTGCCTTTTTGTGTCCGTTCGCAGCGCGGCGTACAATGCGCGCCAAGTGAGCGATCGCAAGGGGACGATATGGGACACTCCGGACGCGCTCTCAGCCTGGTTCTGCTGTTCTTGGCGGTCGCGTGCAGCGCTCCGACCGCGGCTCCCGCTCCCGCTGCGTCGATGCCCGCCGCTGGAGGGGATGATTGGTCCTCGGTCGTCGATGCAGCGCGACGCGAGGGCGAGGTCAATATATACGGGGGGATCAGCGGGGGAATGCGCGAGGCGATCATCGCGCCCTTCGAGAAGGCTTACCCCGGAATCAAGCTGAATGGGACGTTTGGCCCGTCAAATGACATCGTTCCCAGAATCGTCGCTGAGCGTGAGGCCAGGAAATTCATCCCGGATGTGATCGTTGGCCCTGCTACACAGGCTGTTTTTATCCTCAAGCCAGCGGGGGCCGTTGCGCCTCTCGAACCCGCGTTCCTGTTGCCTGAGGTCACGGACTTGTCGCTCTGGTATCAGAACCGTAGGTGGTGGGTTGATGCCAATCCACCCTTTACGACGCTCGCCTTTCAGGGATACGTGGGTACCACCATCTCGTACAACACCCATCTCGTCGATCCGAAGGAGTTCACCTCATTCAAAGATCTGCTGAACCCCAAATGGAAAGGCAAGATCGTCTCAAACGATATTCGCCTGGCCGGCCAGGGAGGCACCCAGATCCGCTTCATGTTCAATCATCCGGATCTCGGTGTCGACTTCATAGATCGGCTGTTTGGCGAGCAGGGCGTCACGTTTTCGACCGACCACAGGCAGATGATCGACTGGATTGCCCAGGGGCGCTACCCCATAGGGCTGTTCGTCAGCTCGACTCAATTGAAAAGCGCCGCAGATCTGGGACTGCCCGTGGCCGAGGTTGTGGGCGACGCGCTTCGCGAGGGCGCGCCGATCAGCATCGGAGGGGGAACCATAAACCTGGCCGATACGGCTCCTCATCCCAACGCGGCCCGCGTTTTTATCAACTGGCTGTTGTCGCGCGAGGGCCAATTATCATGGCAGGAGAACGTTCAGCAGCCATCACTCCGCCTAGATATCGCCAGGACTGGGGCGGACCCGGCCGCGGTGCCGAAGCCCGGCGTTAAGTACGTGGACGGCGGGACAGAGGAGTTCTTTTCAACCTCCACCGAGGAGATCGCGGTCATCGTGAACGCTGCGATGGAGCGATCCAAGCTCTAGGTTGGAGTACCTTTTCGCATGCTCCCGCGGCGACCCAATGAGGAGGTGACTAAACATGGAAGACCCTGCCAACCAGCCCATCCACCTGCTTAACCGGCGCCAGATGCTGGGGGGAATCGGGGCTGTCGCCGGATCGGCGTTGCTCGTCGCCTGCCAGAGAGCGGCGCCAACGGGATCCGCGCCAGCTGCTCCTGTGTCCCTGGGAGGCCTCAGCGGCGAGGCTATGCAGGTCTGGAATGAGACCCTAGCGGCGGCTCGCGTGGAAGGTGAGGTCAACATCTACGGCGCTCAAGCCGGCGGAATTGGAATCCGCGCCCTGACGGACCCGTTCGAGTCTTCCTATCCCGGCATTAAGGTCAACGGCACGTTTGCGCCTTCGCAAGATCTCGTGCCGCGACTCGTCGCCGAGCACGACGCGAAAAAGTTCATCGCGGATGTCATCGTTGGACCCGCGACGCAGTCGGTGTTCGTTCTCAAACCTGCAGGTGTGCTCGGGCCGCTGGAGCCCGCCCTGCTTCTTCCTGAGGTCACCAACACATCGCTGTGGTTGGACAACAAGCTGTGGTGGATTGACTCGACTCTGCCCTACACGACGCTGCGGTTCCAGGGCTACATTACGGCCACCGTTACCTACAACACGCAACAGGTCGACGTCAAACAGTTCACCTCCTTCAAAGACCTGCTGGACCCGAAATGGAAGGGGAAGTTCGTCGCGAACGATATCCGCCAGCCCGGACGCGGCGGAAACCAGGTGCGGTTCGTCTACGACCATCCCGACCTGGGACCGGGCTTCCTCGAGCGGCTGATCGGAGACCAGGAGGTGGTCTTCAGCAGCGATCAGCGCCAGATGATCGACTGGTTGGCGCAGGGGCGCTATTTGCTTGGCCTCTGGGTGAGCAGTACTCAGCTCAAGGTGGCGGTCGACCAAGGCCTGCCAGTCGCCGAGCTGCCCGGGCTCACATTCAAGGAGGGCGCCCCGGTGGGCGCGGGTGGAGGCACCGTCAACATCGTTGCTAACGCGCCGCACCCCAACGCGGCGAAGGTTTTCATCAACTGGATTCTGTCGCGGGACGGCCAGATCAATTGGCAGGAAACCGTTCAGCAGCCGTCCCTTCGACAGGACATCCCCCGCGGCGACCTCGAGGCGGCCATCATTCCGCTGCAAGATAAGCCGCATAGCGACGGCGGAACCGAGGAGTTCTTCACCCGCATCTCAGACGACGACATCAGGGCGGTTGTTGAGAAGGCGCTCGATCGTCGTCCCCCGTCGTCATCATCGTAGAACAGGTGCCCCCGCAGAGGGGTGCGTGACAGTAGCGCATCCGGGGTGCGGGATGCTGCGCGCGAGCCCTGCCCCGCAACTGACGTCGCGCCTCTACCTCACGTCCCACTCAGGTGCATTCCACGCCTGAAAGGCTTCCCGCCCGTGATGTCCCTGATCACCTGCTTGGCGGTCTCGACGTCTTGGCCGGGGACCAATCCAGGCGTCAATCGACCAGCAGCCGGAGGCGCCCATCTCGTGGTATGGATAGACATCACCGCAGATATCACCAACGCTTCTTCCCCGCCGCAAGGACTCATGAGCGAGGTGTCCGCCCCTGATTCGCGCACTCTCGTCATTCGGTGGAGCCGCCTCTATCCGCGCGCTGGCGTCCTTCAGGACGCCGGAGGCGGCTCGTCCTCGTTCCCCCCGCTCGCAGCCCACGTCCTTAAAGCTCCGTACGATGAGGCTGCGGCGTCGGGCGTATGGGAGACGTTCACTGCCCACCCGTACTGGACGCGCGACTTCGTCGGCGCCGGGCCGTATCGGCTCGACCGTTGGGAGCCGGGGGCCTCAATTGAAGGAAGCGCTTTCGACCGCCACGTGCTGGGCAAGCCGAAGATCGATCGCGTTCGCGTCCTCTTCCTCGGCGATGCGAACACGACGCTCGCCAACCTGCTCTCCGGCGGGATCGACATGGCAGCGGATGACGGGGTTGGGTTCCAGCAGGGGATCCAGGCAAAGCAATCCTGGGCCGAGACCAAGGCGGGCACGATGTTGGTCACCACTGATCTCTGGCGCGCCGCCTACGTCCAGTTCCGACCCGAGGTTGCAAGCCCGCGCGCCCTTCAGGACGTCAACGTGCGGCGAGCCATCGCGCACTCGATTGACAAGCAGGCCCTCAACGGGGTCCTGTACGAGGGTGAGGGAATCATGACGGAGACGTTCGTCGCGCCTGCCGTCGACTACTTCACGGCGATCGACCGAGCCGTCGCAAAGTATCCGTACGACCTGCGCCGCACCGAGCAGCTCCTCAATCGGGCGGGCTTTCTGAGGGGAGCGGACGGTACCTACACAGGCGCCGAGGGGCGGCTGGGGTTCGAGCTCAAAGTCAACGCGTCGGCGCAGTATGAGTCCGAACGCTCGATCATGGCCAGTGAACTGCGACAGGCGGGGTTCGAGATCCAGGAGGCGACGCTTCCCGTCTCACTGGCTCAAGACGGCCAGGCGCGAGCGAACTATCCGAGCCTGTACGCTTACAGCACGGGCCTCGGCGACGCGGCCATCCCGAACTTTACGCCGGCGGCCATTCCAACGCCGGAGAATCGATGGATCGGCAACAATCGCGGCGGCTGGTCCAACGCTGACTACACGAGCGTAGTGGCCGCCTACAACTCGACGCTCGACCCGACCGAGCGCATCCGACACCTCACGCAGCTCAGCCAGCTCATCGCCGATGAGCTGCCAGCCATCTCCTTGTACTATGACCTGGGGGCAGTGCCCTACGTTGCCGCGCTGCATGGCCCCGTCCCAGTTGCGCCGGAAACGAGCGGCCTGATCGCCTGGAACGTCCAAGAGTGGGAGTTCCGATAGAGCAGCGCGGTCGGCCGTCGTGCAACGTTCTTGTCTGGGGAAATGCGCCGCGTCCCCCTTCCATTCAAGTCAACCCGTCTCAACCCGTCAAGTCAACCCGCCTTGCTGTGCGCCGGCTCTTCGCCTGCGCTGCCACCTATCCAGCCAGGCCGGGCTGTCCAGCGCCTTCAAGCCCGTAAATGGAGGCAGGGCTTCGCCATAGGATCCGATCGCGGTCGTCCGCCGAGACGCCCTCGAAGCACTCGTCGAGGAAGCGGCGTGTCTCGGGCCATGTGGACGTTGCGAGGGGAAAGTTGGTCGACCACAAGATGTTGTCCACGCCGATATAGGGCGCGTGGATCGCGACCGGCTCGTACCAGCCGGTCAGGTAGCACTGGGGCCTGAAGACTTCTGACGGTGAGCGGTCGTAGCCCTCGAGGTCAACCCGGTCCTGGTGGAACTGGTGGTCGGCATACTCCAGCAGCTCCGGGCCCCAGCCGAGCGCGCTTTCTGCGAAGATCACCTTCAGCTTGGGATGGCGCGGCAGCACTTGCGACATGAGAAGACTGGACATGTAGACGGCCGTGGTTGCGGGACGGGTCATGGCGGCCAACGCCTTGGCTCGACCCCCAGCCATCCCGGCGTCGAGCGAGCCGCGCATCAGCGGCGACCCGCCCGCGTGCAGGCACAATGGCACGCCTAGCTCCTCGCATGTGGCCCAGATCGGATCGAATTCCCGGTTGTTCACGTGGGGGATGTCGCGCAACAGCATTGGCATGGCGGGGTACACGACGCCGCGGTGGCCCCTGCCGACCGCGCGCACGATCTCCGCGACCGTCGCCTCGACTGGATAGATCGGCACGATGCACTGGGGGATGAACCGATCGCTCACCGATGCCCACTCTTCGATCAGCCAATCGTTGTAGGCACGCGCGCACTCCTGTTCGAGCTCCGGCTCGGTGAGCCGGCCGAACGTTCCACCGCCGACGCCTGCGACGGTGGGATACAGAACGGAGTAGTCGACGCCGTCGCCGTCCAGCACCCTCAAACGGTTGGCCGCGCGATAGGCGGCGGCTGGCACTTCCTCCCATCGCCGGGGTTCTTCGATGCGGTCCCCCATCAATGCGCCGCACACGGCTGCCCCACCCAGTGGGAGCGGATGCCCATCCACCACCCAGTGCTGGGCGCCGCCGCTCGCCTCCTCGATGTGGGGGACCCGGTCGCCCCACTTCCGCCTGGAGAGTCGGGACGTCCAGACGTCGGGCGCCTCCTGGACATGGTCGTCGACGCTGATGAATCGCGGGCGAGCTTCCATCGTCTCCACCTACACCAGGCGATAGAGCTGAGCGGCATTCTCGAAGAGCACCTTGCGCCTGTCACTCTCGGGCACGCCGGGCATGGTTTCCTCGATCAGGCCCCAGGAGCGCGGGTAGTGCGACGCGACGTGCGGAAAATCCGATTCCCACATGATACGGTCCACTCCGATCCGATCCCGCTGCTGGATCGCGGCCGACTCGAACCAGTAGTTCGCGTAAACCTGGCGGTGGATGATCTCGCGGGGCGGCGTCGGAAGACCCTCGGTCCAGAGATGCAGGCGTTCCCACTCGTGCTGGCAGCCGTCGATCGCGTAGTTGATCGCCCCGACGCCCGACTCCGCCAGCACCCAGTTCAGCCGTGGAAAGCGCTCGCCGATGCCGGCGAAGATCATGTGGGGAATCACCGTCGCCGGCGCGATGCAGGTTGGAATCGTCCAGTAGGTGTGCAGGACCGGGGGCGTGATGTCCTCCCAGGCAGGGAGCCCCCAGCTCGTTTCAAGGCCACCGGGGCCATGCACGTTGACCGGCACGCCAAGGTCCTGACACGTGGCCCACAGCGGGTCCCAGTACGGGTCGGTGAAATCATGCAGACCGTCCCCAAGCCGGGTTTGCATGTTGATGCCACGGTGGCCGTTCTCGATCGAGCGCTCGACCTCACGGACCACAACGTCGATATCGTTGGAGACGGGAATCATGACCAGAGGGATGAAGCGGTCTGACTCTTCGTTCCAGTCGGCGAGCGCATCGTTGTAGGCCTGAACACACGCCAGCTCATAGTCCGGGTCGCGCCAATCCGCGAAGTGGTGGGCAGGGTCGTTGGGGAAGAGCACCTCGGCGTCGACTCGATCCAGGTCGAGGGCCTTTGTTCGCTCCGCGGGCACGTAGGCCTCCCGTGGGACATGCTCCCATCGCTGGGGGTGTCGTACCCGCCCGTCCCGGTCCGTACCCATGACGATGGGACAGTTTGAGACGTAGCGGCCCTGCCGGACCTCGCCGTGCACGCGCCAGCGCTCGACTGACCCGTTTCGGCCCTCAACTTCGATGACCTGGGGGATCAGGTCACCCCAGCGAGCCGCCGACATCCGCCGGGTGAACGCATCGCGGTCGAGAACAACGTGTGAGTCCGCGCTGATCAATCCGAACTTGATGTCCATGCTTCGCTCCTCCGGAATACGGTCAACCCGCATTGATGGTAGCTCGGATCAGGCCGGTTCCACTTCGTAGAGGCCAAACGGGTCCAGAAGGGCTCGGTCGGTTACCGAGAATAGATAGGCGGCTTCTGTGTCGAGGTTCTCGTGGTGGTGCTTCGACCACTGCGGCACAACGAACGTATCGCCCGTCTCCCATTCAAAAGACTCGCCGTCGATGACGGTCCGTCCTCGCCCGGAGAAGACGTGATAGACGGCCGTGGCGCTGTGTGCGTGCCTGCGAGTCGCCTCCCTGGAACGCAGCATCTGCACGCAGCATGAGATCGACGGGAGCGTCGGTCCATGGGTGACGGGGTTGCGATATTCGAGCAGTACGCCGTCGAACGGGTCGGCGTCGTCATGCGCCAGCGACTCGAGGGTCTGTTTGATCGGCGCCCAGGAATAGCGGTACGGCGGCGGCTGCGTCGCGTCTCGGCGAATCCAGGGCGGCGCCACCACGCCGGTCTCAGCCGCGGTTGCGCCAGGCGCTCGCGTGATCGGCTGAACGCCGTCGGGCGACGGCTCCGTGTTGCGCACCCCGAGGAAATTCATCAGGGGCGCGTCGACGATATCGAGCCAAATCACCGGAGCGCTCGAGTGGTTGTAGTGATCGTGCCAGGTACGCGCGGGTGTTGTAAGCAGATCGCCCGCTTCCATCGGCAGGTCCTCGCCGTCGACGACCGTGCCCGACTGCCCGTCGCCGCGTATCACCCAACGCAGAGCGGCCATGGCGTGTCGGTGCGCGGCGGGGCGCTCGCCGGGTTTGACGATTTGCGCGCCCATGGAGATCGTGGTCCACGTCCCGCGCCCGATCTCGGGATGCTTGTAGCTGACGTTGCGCCGAAAGGAGTCGTGCTCGCCGATGAGTTCACCGGCCTTTTCCAGGGCGGTCGACATCGCGCTCCATTTCCACAGGTAGGGCCGAAAGCCGGGCCCGCGACGCCCGGGCGTTTCGTCATACCGTGCTTCCCAGAAACCCTGCAGATGTTGCGCTTTGAGCCACTGGTTCAGTTGGGGCACGTCCGCGATAGACTCCGAAGCCGGTACCGTATCAGCCATCCATCCACCCTCATTAAGCGCTTCCCGGTACCCGGTCCCGAGACGCTTCGTCAAACGATCTCATCGGCGCCAGTATAGTGCGGAGGAGGCGGCAAATGCGCCCACCGTAGCCGCCGCGTCATCCGCTTGACGCGATGGCGACGAATCGGTTGAATGTGCCGTACAGCCGTGAACGGGGGAGCAGGATGGCCAGGACTGGGAACAGGGCAGGGCGCTGGTATCTGCTGCCGGTTGCAGTCGTTGTGATGGCGATGCTGTCTTGCAGCGGCGGGCCACCAACCGCGCCGCCGAGGGGTGACACAACGGGGGTCCGAACCGGGCCGAAGGGGGTCATCAAGATCGGGTGGACC
>JAERMM010000323.1 GCA_016844585.1 Chloroflexota bacterium
CGGAGCCTCATAGTCACCGCGCCCTTCAGGGGTCCGCGCCGCGGAGTGGCGAGCAGGCATATACTACCCTGGTGCGGCGTAGCATCACCCGGCCCGGCGCAGAGGTTGCCCGAATGGCCACCAAAGAGACAACGACTGTGGAGCGGGTGAGCCTGCCCCTGTACACGTTCGCCGACACCGACCGCCTGGCTCACGTGAGCGGCGGCACGGCGAAGCGCTGGCTGAGGGGCTATCGTTATAAGTCGTCCGAGGGACGGCCCACCGCGCAGCCTCCGGTCACACCGGGCTTCGCGGATGGGGAAGCAGCCTCCTTTACGGATCTCGTGGAGATTGTCGCCATTGGCGGACTGAAGGGCCTTGGCTTCTCCCTACAGGAGATCCGAGACTTTGTGCGCAACTGCCAGGACTTTCTGGGCGTTGATCGCCCGCTGACCAAGCTGAAATTCCAAAACAGACGGTCGCGAGTTCTACGTCGATCAAGGCCAGACGCTCCTGGAAGTCGGGCGACGCAAGAGAAGCCAGGCGTGGAATGAGGTTCTAGAGCCGTTCCTCCAGAGTCTCGATTACGCCGATGAGGTCGCGTCGCGCTGGTGGCCGCTCGGCAAATCAAGCCCCATCGTCGTCGACCCCGAATACGCCTACGGGTTTCCTGTGCTCGACGGCTCGGGTGTGCGCACGGAGATCATCCTGGAGCGGTTTCAGGCCCGCGACCTCGACGACCAAATCGCCGCTGATTTCCACATCGATCCAGTCGACATCCAGCGCGCGCTGCAGTACGAGCTGCAACGTGCCGCATAGGCGAGGGCCTACTCGTTGGGAATTACGAAGATCGTCTGGCTGCAACAATTCGAGGAGAAGTGCCGCGTCAAACACGGAGTCACGCGGGACGAGGTGGCGGAGTTGTTCGCCGGCGCACCAAGGCTGGGCTTCGTGGAGCGGGGCATGCGACGTGACGAGGATGTCTATGCCGCCCGCGGTCAAACTCGGGCCGGCAGGTACCTTGTGGTATTCTTCGTCCACAAGCTTGACGGGTCCGCGCTCATTATCAGCGCGCGCGACATGTCAGCTGGAGAGAGACGCTCGTATGCCCGAACCAGAAACTAGACGGTCCTCGCTCTCCAAAGCGACCTCACTAGAGGCGATGGGTGAATACTGGGACACGCACGACTTGCCCGACGACTGCGCCGACGTGACCGACCAGTTTGAAATCCGTATCGAGGCTGAGCAGCACTTGGTGGCCGTCGACCCCGATGTGCTCCACGAGGCAGGAGAGGCCGCTCGCAAGAGAGGAATCACCGTTCAGACCTTTGTAAACCTCGCGATCCGGCAGGCCGTGGCCCTCAAGACTTAGCGTCTGCGCAATCGACGGGGCTATCGATGGCTGAAAGCAACTACGCTGCACTTGTCCAGGGCCTCAAGCTCTATACCGACGCAATGCGGCGCCTGGTAAAGGAGCGCCTCATCGCAGCCTATCCCAATAGCTGGTGGGACAGTGGCGTGATGGGCTCGCTCACAGAGCCGCAGCGGGCCAACATCAGGCGAAACATGACGCAGGACCCGAGCAGAGACCGGCTCGACCTTCTGGATGCGCCACACCTCGCGCGCATCATCACCCAGGAGTTCAACAACGCGTTTCGGGGTGTCTTCACAGAGGGCGGGTTCGCCGACTTCAGGAAGACGCAATCCTGGCTGCAGCAGGTGGCGGTAGCGCGAGACCAAACCGCGGCTCATGCGCGCAGCGGAGACCTGCCGGCGGACGAGGCGGGCCACGTCCTCTACGGAATGGCGCAGCTCCTGTCGGCGGCGAAGCAACCTGAGGCTGTTGATGTAGAACGCATTCGCAAGGACGTGCTGGACATCGAGCAAGTTGAAGGAGGAAACGCCCTCACCCCCGCCCTCTCCCAGAGGGAGAGGGGGCAGGTTGAGCCGGCGCGCTCGGGCGAGCTGCCGTATTGGTGGCAGGTCTGCGAGCCGCACGACGCTTTCAAGAACCCTGCGAGCATCGACGAGTCGCTCTTCGCCGCGACGCTCGGGGGGGTATACGCGGGCGCCGCCCGCCCCGAGTACCTCGACCCGGACATCTTTTTCTCGCATACCTATTTCACCGAGAACCTCAAGCAGACGATCAGGGACGTGGCCAGCCGCCTCGCCGGCCAGGACGGGCCGGCCGTAACCGAGATCCAGACTCCGTTCGGTGGAGGCAAGACCCACGCGCTCTTACGCTCCCAACGGTCAAAGAGGCCCTTGGCCACATCCACATCCCAACTGGCGCCAGGGTTCTCGTGTTCGATGGACAGGAGTTCGGAACAGAGCCGGTCGTTAAAGAAAACGGCGCATCCGTTTCCACCCTGTGGGGCGAGCTGGCCTTTCAGGCGGGTCCAGCGCTCTACCACCAGCACATCATGCCGCTCGACTCGCGGGGAGAGGCCCCTGGCAACGCAACCTTTCGGCAGGTGCTCGCGGCGGCTGCTCCCTGCCTGATCCTCATCGACGAGCTGGTGAGCTACCTGGTGAAGCTGAAGTTCGCGAGCACGCGGCGCACCCAGAACCTGTACCGCCAGACGATCCAATTTCTCCAGGAGCTGTTCCAGGAGGCAGGCAACACCAAGGGCAACAGCTCCAACAAGAGCTTGGCGTGACCGAGGAGCTGCAGGCCAGATCTGACCGCGTGGTCTCCAAGCGAACACCGGTGAACGACGAGGAGATCTACACCCTGGTCAGCAAGCGCCTCTTCAAGACCGTCGATCCGGCCGCGGCGCAGCAGGCGGCTCGGATGTATCGCGCCGCCTACGATCGGACCAAAGCCCTGTACGATCCAACCATTTTTTCGTCTGAGTATTCGGCAGCCCAGGTTGCCGCCTACCCGATTCACCCGGAGCTCGTGGACGTGCTCTACAAGAAATGGTCCACGGCGTCAGATTTCCCGCGGACCCGGGCGGTCCTGCAGCTCCTGGCGAGCATCGTGGCCGATCAGTGGGTGAACCGGCGGGAGGCCTACACAATCCAGTCCGCTCACGTGAACCTCGAGCGGGAGCGGATTCGGACGCGCATCGTCAGCGCCGCCGGGGCAGGGGGCGGCTACGACGCGGTGGTCGCGGCGGACATCATTGGCGGCGACGCCCACGCCGATATGTTAGACGAGCGTCAGAATGGCGACTACGAGCGTCACCACGTTGCGCGCGGGATCGCGACGACATTGCTGATGCATTCGTTCGGCGGCGCGACGCGCGTTGGAGCGCTACCCCCTGAGCTGCGGCTGGGGACGGTGGCCCCGAACGTTGGTCCGGAGTACGTCTCTGAGATCCTCGAATCTTTGGAGCAGACGCTCTGGTACGTACACCGCGAGGGCGAGCGGCTGCGCTTCCAGACGAAGGCGAACATTTACCGCATCATCGCTCAGAGCGCCGACGGGCAGCCCGGCGCGGTGGTCGCCGAGCGGCTGCGCGACGCATTGGGCACCGCCATTGGAACCGCCGTCGGTTTCCGCGTTCTGGAGCGCGGCGGCGCCGACGGTACGATCGCTGACCGACCCGACTCCACCATCGCCGTGCTGGACCCGAAATACGGTGTCTCGCAAGAGAACGGCGCACCCCTCACCGGGCGCGAGGCGGTCGATCAGCTCTGGGAGAAGTCAGGAGGCGGACTGCGTCAATGGAGGAACGCCCTGGTCCTCGTCGCCCCTGACACCGATCTGTGGCGTCGAACAGAGGAAGCGATGCGCGAGGTCATGGCCTACGAATCGGTCATCGCCGAGGCCGAGAAAGGGCGCCTGGAGGCGAGCCAGCTTGAGCTGCGCGAGCTGCGCAGTCGCTTCAACGACAAAAAGGAAAGCCTCCGCACCAGTATCACGACCGCGTTTCGCTGGGTGCTCTACCCCGACGAGGATGGGCTTGCTGTGCTTCCACTGCCGATGCCGGCGACGAAGGACGAGCGCATCGCGAGTCGGGCTATCGCGAGGCTGTCTGACCAGAACTATGGCCAACCCAAGGTGCTGACCAAGATGGGCGCCGTCTACTTCAATTCGAAGATCGCGCCACGGCTCTGGAAGGATGAGTCCACGAGTCCTCTCGACCTGGGCGAAGCGAGCCGTCGCTTCCCGCAGTGGACCTTCCTGCCCATCCTGCCAGATCGAGAATCAACGCTCCGGATTTGTGTCCGCGAAGGCATCAAGGATCACCTATGGGCATTGGCCATCGGAGACAACAGCAGCCTCGAGTATCGACGGCTCATCGAATCGCCCGATGATCTGGATACGGTCGTGTCGCTCTTTGACGGTTCGGCGTCGCTCGTCAAAGGTGAGCTCCTCGACGTGATCCGGGGCGAGCTGCGAAAGTCCGATCCGGTCGACGGTGGCGGAGGAACCGTAGTCGATCCTGGTCCTATCTCCGCCCCACCGCTTGGCGTAGGCGGACAGCCCCAACCGGCGCCAGTTGGCGGCACACCTGTGATCCCGGTGCCCTCAAAGCGACATAGGACGGTGCGGCTCAGCATCGCGCACCTGGGAATAGGGAAGACCAGCAATCTCCAACCCTATCTGTTCAAGGTGCTCCAGGAGCAAGACGCCGGAGCAGAGCTGTCGGTGGCCATCGACGTGACCAGCTCGGCCGGCGTCAGCGAAGAGGTGCTGGAGAAGCGGATCGTTGAGGCGTTCGACCAGCTTGGAATCGAGGTTCGGTGGGAGAGTGGATAGGTAGGCGGCAGGGTCATAGGTTGTCACGGCCGTCACGGTTGTCACCTACCCCTTTTTTGCGTTTCAGGCACGAAAAGCGCGGTGCGAAATGAGTCCCCTTCGTCGATTGGCCGTTTGGCCTGCCGCGGGCGATGCCATTTGTGCTATGGGCAGTTGGCCAACAACGCCCTGAAATAGTACATACGCTGTCCGTCTGGGTAGAGCAGTTGCGCGCAGTCGCCCATCGCATTCCAGACCCGGCCGCTTCGTCCCCAATACAACGCCGTCTCCGTGTTTTGCCCGGGACCGCCGTAGACCCGCACCGGGCGGTCCTGAACGATGCGGAAGCCGTCGGGGAAGCGGAACGAATCGCCCGCGATGTTCTTCAACGTGAATCCTGAGAGATCGAAGCTCGACTCGCCGGCGAAACGCGTGTCCAGCGCAAGCTCGACGAACTGGTTGTTGGGGTTCTCGGCGTCCCGCCAGCCGAGCCAGCGCAGCGCAGTGATCGGGACGGCTGCTGTGTCGTTCGGTCCGAGATTGGGGCCCTGGCGCACTTCGCGGTAGACGAGAGGAGCCTCACCGTCCAGCCAGAGCCACTGGCTGGGTGCGCCCTCGCTGTGCTGTGCCCAGGGATCGGGACCGGGGCCATCCCAGCCGTAGGGATCGATGCGGACGTACGTTGTGCCCACCTGACGGAGGGTGGCGAAATGCAGGTGGGGAATGTGGGCACTGCAACCGTTGTTGCCGGAGAGGCCGATCACATCGCCCGCGGTTACGGACTGCCCCTCTCCGACGTGAAGCTCGCTCAGATGGAGGTAGTGGGTACGGTACTGCGCGCCGCCGGTGGCTGTGTGCTGGATGTGGATCTCTCGCGCCGGCTGCACCCACCATTCAAGTGAGCAGCCACGAAACCTGTCCGAATCGCGCGCATAGATCACAGTCCCATCGGCCACGGCCAGAAGCGGGGTTCCCTCCGGCATCCGCCAATCTATGCCGTCATGCCCGTCAAATCCGGTGGTTCGCTCGGCCCACCACGTCAGTAAATAGCCGTTGTTGTCCTTCGGTCGTCCTGATGTGTCGAACTCGAAGGGCAGTCCTGATGTGTCGAACTCGAAGGGCAGATCGTGGTCGAATGGAAGGGATATTGGCCACTCCCCCGAGAACGGCTTGCGGAACATAGGCACGACTTCATTGCCAGGACCCGGTCGAGGCGCCACTGGGGCCGGAAAGCTGCCCAAGCTGGGCGCCGCTGAAGTGCCAGCTCCCCGGCTGGTTCCAGTGTGGACTGGTGAGCCGTTCTCCTGCGCGACGACGGGCGCGACCGGTCGGGAGGCTGCAGACAGGAGCACC
>JAERMM010000092.1:0-10338 GCA_016844585.1 Chloroflexota bacterium
CCATCGTCTAACGAGGGCATCCGGGTCGCCAGCCGGCCCTGCAGGCGGCCCTGGGCATCCTGGGTGACGAGTCCCACGGTATGCACTCCCGCCAGCGAGAATCCGCCGCCGCCCGTATCGGCGAAGCCCCAGTAGCTGTACCCCTTCGTGGGGTTCAACTGCGCCAGGACGATGGTCTTGGGCGCCGCGGCCGGTTCCGCGCTTCCCGCGCTGCTAGACTGGCCATCCACGGAACGAGCTGACGACGGCGCGCACCCAGCGAGGGCGATCATCAGCAGGGTACCCACACAGAAAAGCCTGTTCATCTTCTCACCCCCACCTTGCCAGCGGGCGAGCCACTGGCCTACTCTAGCCGCGTCCTTCGAGATGATCAGGGCGAACCCACTCTTTCAGCGGGCGGCCCTCAGCCAAAGCGCGCATCTCTCGCTCCCAGAGCCTACGCACCTCGATCACGCCAACGTCCGACCGTCCCAGATGATCAGCCTGTCGATCGGGGATCACGCCCTGGGCCACCAGCGTCACATAGTCCTCGACTTGCACCACGTTCGGGTGCTCGAGAAGGTCCAGGATGTGCTTCTCCCCGGCGAGGACGGCCTCGCCAAGCGCTGGCACGACCGTCTCGTCCGGTTGCGGACGGTTCCGCTGCCGCTCGCGGTAGCGCTCGGCCGCCGCGCCGCTCACGTGAATCTGGGACACGATGAAGCTCATGTGATGCCCATCGTCGACTGGAACCCGCCACGCGAGGCGGTCGCGACCCTGTGTCTCGTCCGGTCCACGCACGCCGATCTGGAACTGGCTGAGGTTCGGCATGTGGAAATGGTCCACCTCAACTTCGCCATTCGGATATGAGCTGCGAGTCTCAACCCCGTAGTCCGTCTCGCGAGCGTCCATCAGTGGGATCTTCTGTCCGATCTGGAAATGGGCGAAGGTCACGTGTACGGAGTCCGGCGCGTTCTCGATGCGATTGAAGAAATTGCACGGCCAGCTCACGTACACCGTGTTTTCTCGGATCTCGTCGTCGTTCTCGAACTCCGGATATCGAGGCAGCGGCGGCGGCTCGCCGTCGCCAAAATAAACAAAGATGAGTCCCAGGTATTCCTGGATCGGATAGCTCCGGATCCGGATGCGCTGGCAGAACGGCTCGGGCTCAGCGGGCTGCTCGATGCACTGCCCCGAACCATCGTATTTCCACCCGTGGTAGAAGCAGCGCAGGTCGTCGCCCTCCACCCACCCGGTGGAGAGTTGAGTGCCACGGTGCGCACATCGGAAAGCCAGCGCGTGCGCCGCCGCAGTGTTGAGTGCTGAGTGCTGAGTGCTGAGTGGGGCGGTTCCCTCTCCCTCTGGGAGAGGGCTAGGGTGAGGGTTTTCTTCCCCTCTATACAGCGTGAAATCCTCGCTCAGGATCTTCAGCGGGACCGCGCGGCCCGCCACGAGGTCTGCCGAACGACAGACCGGTTGCCAGAAAAGCCGCAGATAACGCCCCGCCAGCGCGCCAGGTCCGGTATGGGCGAAGTCCTTCCACGGGGGCATGCTCTGTGTTGTGTCGATGGTCTGGGTGGATGCCAACGTCTTCCCTCCGCGTGTGAGGTAGCGCCGTCGAAAGCGGCCCTACCGGGTTGCTTCCAGATGCTCCTGCATGGTCCAGGCCGTGAGTGGCAGCCCATGGACAAGCTTGCTCAGCTCGCGCTCCCACAGCTTGCGGACCAGTGTAACCCCCGCGTCAGACTGGCCGAGCCGGTCCAACCGCCTATCGGGGATGACGCCCTGCCCCATCATCGTCGCGAGGTCCTCTAGCTCGACCGCGTTGGGCCGCGTGGCGAGGTCCTGAGCGCGCATCCGTCCGGTGAGGATCGCCTCCGCGATCTCCAGGGCGGACTCGTTTCCGCGGGCGCGTGCGCGGTTACCCGCCGTTTCCTCGCTCGTTGCTCGATATCGCTCCGCGGCATCGCCGGCAAGGTGGATGCGTGTCACAAGGAAGTTGACTGAGTGACCGTCGTCCACCGGCACCTTCCAACTGAGTCGGTCGCGTTCGTCGGTTTCCTCCGCGCTGCGCTTGCCCACTTTGAACAGATTCAAATTCGGCATAAAGAAATGCGTCTGCTCGACGCGGCCGTCCGGATAGCGGCCGCGTGCAACAGTTCCGTACGCAGTCTCATGGGACTCGACGACTGGGCACTGGAACCCGAGCGCCGGCTGATAATCGATCTGAAAATGCGCGAACGTCACATGAACCATGTCGGTCGCGTTGTCGATTCGCGTGAAATAGTTGCACGCGTAGATCTCACTGATATCGGCGTCGCAAAGCGCATCGGGCGCCTCGAAGTCCAGGTAGCGCGGTAACGCTGGCGGGTCACCTTCCCCCAAGAAGGCGAAGATGAGCCCCAGGTACTCCTGTGTGGGATAGCTGCGGACCTTGATGCGGTTGCAGAAGGGCTCCGGCTCGGCCGGCTGCTCGATGCATTGGCCGGAGGCGTCGTACTTCCAGCCGTGGTAGAAGCAGCGAAGGTCGTCACCCTCGACCCAGCCCGTCGAAAGCTGTGTCCCACGGTGGGCGCAGCGGAACGCCAGCAGGTGCGCAGTTGTTCCCTCTCCCTCTGGGAGAGGGCTAGGGTGAGGGAGGGCCTCGCCGCGGTACAGCGTGAAGTCCTCGCTCATGATGCGGAGAGGCTTGGCCCGGCCGGGGGAGACGTCTTGTGAGCGACAGATGGGGTGCCAGAACCTGCGCATGTAGCGGCCAGCCAGCGTGCCCGGACCTGTGTGCACAAAGGCAGCCGTGGTAGGTGGGATTTCGACCTTCACCCCTGCAGTTGGTACCATCCGATCTCCGCTTCAATCGCTCGTCATTTAATCGCGCGACGCTACGAACGTCAAGCGCTTCGGTAACCTGTAAGGCCGTGTCTGGCTCCTCTCCCTCTCCATTCACGTCCTGCAAGCGCGGAGAGCAAGACCTTGCGGGCAGTTTGCACGTTTGGGTTGCTTGACAAGGCTATTCATCAGGGATACGGTCACGGTCGATGGCGTTGAATTTCACGTGGGAGGTGATGTGTGACTGTCTGCGTATCGATAGGCGGACCTAGCTCGTACGAGGCATCGGCCCCAGTCGACGAGCTTATGGTTGGAACCATCGACGGCGTTGTCGCACTTGCGCGCAAGTCCGGCGGGTGGGAGGAGCGCGGCCGCACGCTTGCAGGTAAGCACGTGCATGCCTTGCTCACCGACCCGAAGAGCGGCCGGATCTTTGCTGGCATTCAGGACGGCGGAATCTACACAAGCGACGACGGGCGTAGCTGGGCTCGCCGCGACAACGGCGTCGAGTACTCCAACCTCTATGCGATGAATTCTGTCCAGGACGGCGACACGTTGCGGATTTACGCTGGGACCGAGCCGGCCCATCTGTACGTCACCACCGATCTCGGTGAGAGCTGGGAAGAGCTGCCGTCGATCCGATCTGTACCCAGCGTCAAGGATTGGACCTTCCCGAGCGACCCCCACGACGCTCACGTAAAGAACATCACGTTCGACCCTCGTTCACCTGACACGATCTTCTGCGCCATCGAGGTTGGTGGGGTACTCAAGAGCGAGGATCGCGGAAAGACCTGGATTGAGCTGAACGGATTCTATGAGGATGTGCACCGATTGGGACAGTCGCCCGGCAAGCCGGACAGCCTCTACATGACGACCGGCGACGGTTTCTACAGCAGTGCTGATGGTGGCGGGCGCTGGGAACACCTGACCAGCGGCGAGTCGCGCATCGGGTACCCGGACGGACTCGTCGTCCATCCGCGGCAGCCCGAACTGGTCTTCATGTCCGGCGCCAACAACGGGCCCGGCGACTGGCGGAAAACTCCCGATGCGGATTCCGCCATCGGGCGGACTCGGGACGGAGGTCGAAACTGGGAATACCTCGCGGGCGGGCTACCGGCGCACATCCACGGCAACATCGCGGCGCTCTGTATGAACGTCTGGCCAGGTGGATTCGAGCTGTTTTCGGCCACGACCGACGGCGAGGTGTTCCACAGCGGAGACGGTGGTGACTCCTGGTCGACGATCGCGAGTGGCTTGCCCGCCGTGTCGAAGGGCCGCCACTACCGGGCTCTGTCGGGAGCCGCCCGCCCCCGCTAGATCGGCTCCCCTTGCTGGAAGAGACACCTGCGACAGGCCTGCTTGGAAGCAGCTAATTCAACTCCCACTTCTCGATGTTCCAGGTGAGCTGGCCGGTCGTGTAGAGCGAGGGAGTGGTCACTCCTTTGACCGGCGCGAGATAGGCGTGCGCGTTCGGATTGAACGAAAGAACGAGTTTGGGCAGGTCCTCGCTCAGAACCCGCGCGATCTGCGCCCTCTGCTGCACACGCTCGTTCGGATCTAGAGTCGTGTTGAAGGCTTGGACGAGCCGGTCGTACTCCGGGTTGATCCACCCGCCCCGGTTCTCTCCGCGCCACCGGTTCTCCGCGCTCCCCGCCTGCGAGGCGAGGAGCACCGTCATCTGCTGGACCTCGTGGGCGCCGAACACGCCCAGGTACAGCGCGGGGAAGGTGCCTAGCACCTCGGGGTCAAGCACCAGACCTCGTGGCACTATCGACTCTTGTGCGTCGAACCCGACCTCTCGCCAGCCGGCAGCAAGGACCGGGAGCTCGGGCCGACCGTCCCCGGACTTGAGATCTAGATTCAGCTTCCCTTCAGTTGGGCTCGCGAAGAACCCATCGGGGCCTTTTGTATAGCCTGCGTCGTTCATCAGCCGCTCGCTCGCCCGCGGATCGAATGGGTACTTCGTTATGGCGCGATCGATCACCGGGTAATAGTCGCGGGTAGGCTCGAAGATGGTGTCCATCATCGTAAGCTCCCCGCGCCATATCGTTTCGCCTAGAGTCTGCTTGTCCACACCGTGGGCCAATGCTCTGCGCACTCGAACGTCTCGGATCGCCCGAGGATTGGCGAAGTCCCGGAACTGGAACACCACTGCGGCCAACGACGTGGCGGTGAACGTGCCGGTTCCGGCGTTGTTCCCAGCCCATTCGCGCTTGAGCTGGAGCGCTTGCTCGAAGTTGATAGAGTTCAGGGCCACGTGCAACGTGCCGGCGCGCAGGCTGGCCGCCACGGTATTGGCGTCCGGGATGAATTGCCAGCGGATGCGGTCGATCCTTGGACGGCCCAGCGCGTGCTGGTCGAAAGCCAGCGCGTCCATATGGGAGCCCAGCTCCCAGTGGTCCAGCTTGAAGGGGCCGGCCCCCACGAACTCGCGTCCCCAGTACTGGTGGTTCTGGAACGACTCCAACGGGTCATTCAGGAACGACTCCTCGATGAGGTGCCGAGGGAACGGAGGAGGCCCGAGCCTTGACCCGCCACCCTGCAACACGGCCGCGTCTGGGTAGAGGCTCTTCCAGCGGATGATCAGCGTGCGGTCGTCGACGGCTACCACCTCGTCCATCACGCTGAAGGGCGCGCCGGCGGTGCTGAATCCGGTCGCCGGGGTGACCACTCTGAACCCGAATGCGAAGTCATGAGCCGTAAGCGGCATGCCATCGTGCCAGACCAGATTCGGCTTCAGGCGGTAGCGGGTTTCCATCCGACCGTCGGGGAACACGATCCACGTGTCCGTGTTCAGCGCGGGTAGCGCTTCAGCAAGATACGGCAACGGCCTGTTCTGATCGTCGATGAGATCCAGGAACCCGTTGAACGGCCGCAAGAAGAAGTTGCCGGCGGCTGCAGAAACCGTCGGCGCCAGCGCTGAGACGTACTTTGGTTCGAAAGCAAGCGCGATCGTAAGCGTCCGCTCTTGAGGCGGGGCGCCCGTACCCGCGACGGGCCCGCCGGCCGGCGCCGTGCGTGGCGCGGCTGGGGCGCAACTCGTAACGAAGACCGTCACGACCCCAAACAGGATCAATGAACGAAACATCAGCCCCTCCCACGGAGCATCAGCGCGCACTCCCCTGAAGCGCGCGTCCGCTCAGACTACCGCGTACCACTACGGCCAGAATGCCGCGAACGCCGACCGGGCACGTTCCACTTAGTCTAGTCGAACCCGCGACAGCATGCTTCGAAGGCATGCTGCCGCGGGTCGTGCCCTACGGTCGCGCGCCAGTGACCATGTTGTGCACCGGCCAGACCGTGATCTTGGGCTCGACTTTGATCCCATTCTTTTCAAATGCCGATGCGAGCGGCCCCCGAGCATAGGCGTCGAACGCCTCCTGGGAATCCCACACATCCACTGCTCGCCAGCCGCCGTCGATCGGGCCGGAAACGTGCAATTGCATAGCCGCCGGTGTCTGCCCGTTGGGAAATGCGTCCTTGATTGCCGCGTCGTACTGACTCGCGCTCATGCCTGCCGCTTCCACGATGATTGCCACTGCCATTGCGTTGCTCCTTCTAGCGTGATTCTCGGCTATGTTCGTTTGCCTGACAGTTGTAGCGTGCCGATGCCATATCTCGCGCCCTTCCTTCCCCCCTTTGGCGCTGCTCCTGGCCCCCGTCTACAGTTCTAGATGCAGTGAGGTGGCGATTTCTTACCCCTCAACCCTCAGCCGCCAGGACCGTGTTGTAGACTGCGCACGTGACTGGCGAGCGGAAGCGCACAAACGAGGAGTGGCTCAGGGTGCTTCGCGCCAGCGGAGCGGCCACCAACGCGGCACTTGCCGACCTGCGAACGAGCCTCCACCGCTCCGCTCGCTTTCATCTCCTGCGACACGCGGGCGCCCCGGGTGCGTTTCAGCCCGAGCAGGTTGCCGCGATGGCGGAAGACGCGGCGCAGGAGGCGACCATGGCGGTGCTCGCCAGGCTCGACACGTTCCGCGGGGAGGCCGCATTCCTCACCTGGGCAGCCAAGTTTGGCGTAACGACCGCGGCTGCCATGCTGCGTCGGCATTCGTGTCGCGACGTCTCGCTCGATCAGCTCTCCACGGACTGGGAGGGCCCGCTGAACACGTTTGTGGCCCAGGATCCGGGCTCGCATCCGGACGTCATCGCTGAGCGGCGGGAGGTGCGCCAGTTACTGCTCGACGTGGCGCGTGAGGAGCTGACTGACAAGCAGCGCGACGTCGTGGCGTGGGTGCTGTTTGAGGGCTTTCCGCCCGACGAATTCGCCGAGCGCATCGGGATCAGCCGCGGCGCGTGCTACAAGCTGGCGCACGATGCGCGCCGCGCGTTCAAGCGCGGCATCGAGCGGCATGGCTGGACCTGCGCTGACGTACTGCGGGCATTTGCCGCCCCCGACAGTGCAGGTGTGCGAGGCAGATGATGGCGACGGATCGACTGCGCTACTGGCTGTCGACTGTTGACACAACGCAGCCCGAAGAGATGGATTGCGACATGCTGTTCGAGATGCTGGAAGTTGTCGCAGAGGCGGCCAGCGCCGGGCAGGACGTCTCGGAGCTGTTTCCTGCCGTGGCGATCCATCTCGCGCATTGCCCGAACTGCCAGGAACTCGTCGACACCTTGGTCGCGCTGACGGCCGAGCCTACATTCTGACTCAGAGCCTCGCCGTGAGGGGACGAAGAGGTAAATCGCGCGCTTGAGCGTGCAGATGTTAACGGCCTCTTGACGCAGTACTCCTCTGGTAGTACCATGCTCTCATGACAGTTACAAAGCGATCGGTGAGTTTCAGTCCCGAGGTCTGGGGTGAAGTCGCCCGCATCATGGGAGATGGAGGCGCACAGCTCTCTCCACTCGTGAACGCGGCGTTGACGCATTACCTCCACCTGAAGAGGAGTCTCGAAGCCGCGCGAGCCTGGGAGGCCGAATTCGGCCCTCTGACCCTCGAAGAACGGGCTGAGGCCGATCGTCTGCTCGATGGGGCGGACGTGTCCTTGTCACCCGCCCCATGGCAGGGCTGACCTACGATAGCGGCGCCCTGATCGCGGCTGACCGCAACGATCGGCGACTCTGGGCGATCCACATTCGGGCCATTGAGCGAGGCATATTGCCGGTCGTGCCGAGTGTCATCCTGGCTCAAACATGGCGCGGCGGGCCCCAGGCATCTCTGCAGCGCCTGCTTCAGGGCTGCCAGATTGAGTCGCTGTCTGATCCGGCCGCGCGACGAACTGGCGTCGTCCTGGCTCAAAGCCTCACAGCCGATGTGCCAGATGCGACCGTCGTGGTCAGCGCAATGCAGCGCCAAGACGCCGTGGTGACAGGCGATCGGGCCGACATCGAAGGTCTCGCTCGCGCCGTGGGCTGGCGGCCGAACATCATCGACATCTAGCGGGGCCGCGAGCACCGGGTCAATGGGCAGCCCATCGAGGTGGGGCCCGGCCAGGCCGTCTGCATCCCACGTGGCGCCGTGCACCGATTCGACAACTTCGGCACAGAGAATGCAAAGCAACTTGCGATCGTGACGCCAGCGATCATGAGTCCGGCCTACTTTCGGGAAGCCGTTGAGCTCATGAAGGCCGCTGCCGGCGGGCCGCCTGACGTGGCTAAGATGGTTGATGTCTTCCGGCGACATGGGATGACAATTGCGGCACCGGCGACAGCGGCGCATTAGCGGTCAAACTCGTCCATGGAAGACCGTTCGGGGTAGCAATTCACGCTCTTGGCAGTCTGGCTCGAATTCCACTGAAAGCTGGTCTCGCAGGGCGGGTTCCCCCTTGACCCGTGGCGGCCTACTCTGACCTTCGGCGGGCCCGGTCTCAGCCGCTCAGAACGTCGGTGCGGGCAGATCGAGGTATTGTGCGAACCAGTTGAGGGTATCCATCCAGGCCTGGGTTGCAGCCTGGGGGTGGTAGTCACTGTCTGTATCGGCGTGGAAGCCGTGGTCTGCGCCCGGGTAGATGTTGATCCTGTAGGTCACGCCCGCCGCCTGAAGGGCGGGCTCAAGCCTGGGAATGCTCGCGTTGACGCGATCGTCGAGTCCGGCGTACACGCCGAGGACCGCGGCTCGAATGTTCGGCACATCCGCGAGGGGCGGGTCGCTCCCGTAGAAGGGAGCCGCCGCGCGCACATAGGGCGAGAGCGTCGTCAGTCGCCAGATGATGCTGCCCCCGAGGCAGTAGCCGGTCGCCGCGAGCTTGCTGCCGTCGACGGTGGGATTTGCCATGAGGAACTCGACGCCCGCGGCGAAGTCGAGAGCGTTCTGGGTCGAATCCAGGGACCTGTACGCCGCCGTCCAGGCGTTGCGGGCGGAGAGCTCGCGCGTCGGCGGCCCGACGCCAGAGCCGGCGGGCCAGGCCAGATAGCCGCTGATCAACACGCCGTCATTGCTCGGGTACGAGACCCAGTCCGTGACAACGGCGGGATCGTCGGCCGGAACGCTGAAGGGAGATCGCTGCGCCGCTGGCGCCGCGTGCACGCGTGGCACGGGCACGACGGCTGACGCCATGGCGGCCGCCACCGAGGCCGTCGCCCCGAAGAGCGTGGCACGCTTGAGAAACTCGCGGCGCGAGATCCAGCCGTCACGGTAGCTATCGAGCTCTTCCTCGACTAGGTACTGGTGCAGGTCGTCCACAGAAACCTCTCCGGCCGAAGATCATCCCACGTGGGTTACGTTCGAGGCGGTCCGGAAGATTCCTCTCGTAATCCCGAACGCAGCGAGGGATCCGTCGTTCGCGTGCCCGGATGAGGTTACGACCCTTTCCTGAACAAGGGATGTCCCCAACGAATTGATCACAGAGCAGACCATGCGCTCGCATGTTGAAACCGATGCCGCCGCCCAATACCAGGCCTGCTACGCCCACCGCCTTGCATCTTCCATGGTGACTGCCTGGTGCGCGAAGATTGGCGTAGACGTCGGTGTTGCGCGCCCCACCACCGAGGGTGGCCCTCCCAGTCCGCGAATCGAACTCCACCTGGTTCATCGGCGAAACGTCTATGATGAGCCCCAGCGTTGTGGAAAACCCTGCATAGGAATGCCCGACGGAGCGGATGACCAGCGGTACGCCGTTTTCCTTCGCCCAGTGGAGCGAGGCTTGAACGTCGCTCGCCTCGAGACACCGCGAAACACCGCCCGGAAGGATGTTGGCATACCGTAAATTCCAGGGCGAGGCGTAGCCAAGGTAGCCCATATCGTCGGGGCGTAAAAGTTGCCCATTTAGTTTCGCCCCCAGTTCGTCCCACGGCAGGTCGTCTCGGGCAAGAACCCGCTTGGCATAGCCTGCCAGCTGGTCAAGGGGTGAGAGGCCGAGGCCGATGGTCAGCCCTGCCGAGGCCCGCAGGAAATTTCTCCGTGAAACCTGGCGTGTGTTCTGGGATCCGCCAGTCACGTGTCCCGCTCCCCGACGACCTGCCTAGCCCCACTCATACCCGCACGCAATTTGCGGTCGGCAGTGTAGCAGTTTGCGCGAAGCTGTGGGCTTGGCCTTCGTCACACATGCCGTTCTCGTCGGCTGGAGCATGCCACAGGCGTCGCCT
>JAERMM010000092.1:10348-23780 GCA_016844585.1 Chloroflexota bacterium
CTACGCGTCCAGCTCGGCTCGCGGAGGGGTCGGAGGTTGGGATGGACAACCGGCAATTACAAAGTCTGGTGGCAACTCCAGTGGTTTGGCTTGAGCCCTTTTTCGCAGACTGTCTGACTTCGCGAAAATCAGCCTCCAGTGCCGCCATCCCGGTGGAGTTACAATTCGCAGTCATCCAGCTCGCCGGCTAGCCGCTGACAGCGAACCACAACTGTTCTGAACTAAACCAACCCGTGATCGCGGCCAAGACTTCGTCGACCGTAGTCTCCTTTAGATCCAGTGATCGGTGGTCCTGATTCAGGATTTTTCCATCCGGCGCGAGGAAAAGGTGAATTGGCACAACTGGAAACTCCCGATCGGGACGCAGAACACCACCAGAGCACAGAAACCAGAATTCATATGGATTGGTGTTTCGTATCTCGGCTCGGCGTTCGTTCCAAACCGGTGAATGTGCGACGCAATGCAGCCGGATTGAGAATCGGTCGATTTCAGCGTCGCCTCCGCAGGTGACATGAACAATATCGCGCTGTCCTGAGCCGCTATGGTCACGTAGGACGGCCTCGTGCATGGCACTGAATTCGAACCTATCTGAGATCCTGACAGGCAGCCCAACACGTTCGAACGACATAGCAATTTCTTCCAGTTGGCCGGCCATTAGGGCAATGAATTGCGCGGCCTGAGGGTACGCAGCTTCCATCAAACTTGTATGCTCGGCTGCCTCCAGAGCGGACTGGGCTCGGCCGCGCGCCCTTCCCCGATCCACAGCGGCGGTAGACTCTGGAACGACCACAGAGGCCTTGCGAACGATGGGAGCCATATCGGAGAGCAGTTGTGCCAATTCTGCTCCGTTGCGTGGCGATAGTCTTGGCTCACTCGCGAGTGCTGTGACGGCGCGAAGCGCGAGGTCCGTGTCAGGGCCTATTCCGACTATGTAGTCCACCCATCGCCAATGAAGGGGCCGCGACCAACCGCCCAGCCGACGCCGCAGCATCCAAATAAGGAGCTGAGCAAGTTGGAAAACATCGATCCACGGACTGACGTTTTCCTCCCTATTCATAGCCAGGTCCGGGCTCGCCGCCATGTTGCCGAGAAGCTCGAAGTCTGAGGTGAGTCTCGTTGGGCTGGGCCTATATGCGATCCCAAAGTCGATCAATACGGGGCGCTCGGACTCCTTTGGTCCCACGACGACCACATTTTTCGGTTTGATGTCGCGGTGTACAACTCCCTCTGGATGAAGTCCTGCCAACCCGTCTGCAAGCGCACCGATCACGCCGAACGCATCTGCGGCGAGATCATCCGGCACCATATCAATGGCCCTTCGCCGCCCGGTCCACCATTGCCTGAAGTCGTTGCCTCGTTGGCTGATATACCAGTTCGCATCAAGGTCATAGTCGAGGAGCCGCATGATGCTTGGATGATCGTGCTTCGAGACGATCTCGAATTCTCTCTCAAACCGTCGCTGTGCCTTTTTAGTGGGTGACTTTAGGACCCGCAAGGCACCTGTCCGACCATCAGGGTGTTCTACAAACAGCACGGTGGCCTGGCCGCTCTTGCCCGGATAGCCCGAGACTTGGCGCCAACCGCGCTTTTCGATTTCGGCAAGAACGACATTCAGCATGGCGGAGATGATCTCAAAGACACCTGGCGAAGAGCCTCTGCAGGGACCGATCCCGAGAGCCCAGCCTGAAATGCTCGAACCATTCAGAGCAAACTTCGCATTGGAAAGTGAAGGAGTTCGGCGAGTTGGAGTATCGACGTTTGAGCGGTTGGGCCGATCATTTTCTTAGGACCTCAAGCCCGAACTGAACTCTGTGAAACCATCGAGCAAATATTGGCACGGTGTATCCGGGGGGCAACCATTGGAGAGCCAGAGTTGCAAGCGGGGCCGGGTACAAAGTGATTTTCATCGTGCCTTGGGCAGCTACCGAAGGCTGAGCTGTGCGGGAGTGAGCGCCGAGACCATGTCTCGCTCGCGCCCCTCGGCCTCCCAATAGCGCCGCCAGCCAAGCGCAGTCGGGACGATGTCCTTCTTCGCACCAAGGTCAGGGAATGCGTTCCGCGCCGGGTCGCGCACGACATTCTGCGGATCGAGACCTGCCTGCACGGCCCGAATCGCCCGCAGCATGATCACGCGGGCCGCCACGATCGCCTTGTCCGTGGAGGCGATGTGCTCGGCGGTGCGATCCTGGATGGGGCCTGCGCCTTCCGTGACGCACGCGTCTTCGGCCTGGAAGTCCTTGCCCAGACCGCTGAATGTGACGTCTTTCATCTCAGCGCGATTTTGCAGATACCGGTTCGCTTTGCTTCGCGCCCGTTCGGCCTGGACTGCTGACTCGCGTGTACGCCCGTTGGGCGCAACGGTCAGTGGCTGAGTGCGGCGATACGTGACGTTGTAGTTCCAATGGTGTGTATCGTCGATTGGCACGTGCCAGTTCACGCCATATCCGTCGGCGTCGCCGGTGATTGCGCTGAGGTTGGGCAAGATGAAGTTCGTCACCTTGATGTAGTTGCGTTCCTCATCGATGCGCCGCACTGCATAGACGCGCAGCCCGAACTCCTCCTCTTCGATCTCGATCTGAGGCGACTTGGAGCTGCTGTACCACGAGAAGCGGCTGTCATCGCCCTCGCCGAAGCGCATGTGCAGGAATGAGTGATGCACCGGGTCGATGTTTCCCTCGTTCGCTTGCAGGTAGTTGCATTCCTGGTAGAGCTTGGTTGCGAGTCGATGCCCGGGAGCGGTCAGAAAGTCGTAGTTGGGCACCAGTGGCGGCTCGCCACCGCCCATGTAGGTGAGGATGAGGTCGTCAGCTTCCACGCACGGATAGGCGGTGTGGCGGATGCGCTCGTGAAACGTGCTGCCCGTTGGCTCGCCTGGCTGCTCCAGGCAGCGCCCATTCACGTCGTAGAGCCAGCCATGATAGATGCACCGCAGGCCGCCGTCCTCGAGTCGACCGTAGCTCAGATCCGCGCCACGATGCGCGCAGTGGATGCCCAGAAGGCCAGGCTGGCCCTGCTCGTCCCGAAAGAGCACCAATTCCTCGCCGAGTAGACGGACCGGCAGTGGGGCGCCCCCAACCGGCAGCTCCTCCGAAAGCGCAGCGGGCTGCCAGTAGCTGCGCAGCAGCTTACCGCCAGGTGTGCCTGGTCCAACGCGCGTGAGCAGATCGTTCTCTTCCTGGCTTAACACTGCCACCCTCCTGAGCGAACCGACCCTTCCAGCATGGTACTCAAATGCGTGAAACGGAGTCGGTCTAGAACGCCTTCGCGGTGAAGTCCTCAGGTTTGAGATTGGCGGTAGGGTAGGTGATCGGGCTGTGCGACATTCCCAGGCTGACGCACGTCTCCGCGAAGCGAATGCTGACGGACTTGGTGTTGATGACCGGAACACCAACCTCGCGCTCCAGATCGCGAGGATCGACGACGTAGGGGACAAGCGCGCCGCCGAGGGGAACGATGCACTCGGCAGCGGTTTCGCGCACGAGGGCGCGCATCGTCTCGACTGACGCGGCGAATAACTCGTCCTTTCGGGCCTCCATCTGCTCTCCATACAATCCGACCGCTCGCACGCCGGTGACGAAGCTCTCCATGCCATACATCCGCAGCAGGCGCCGCGTGTACGGGACGTGCCCCGGCAGCGGTACGGTAACGCCAATACGATCGGCCAGGATCGTAGCTGAGTGCAGCGAGGCCCGCATGATTCCGATCACCGGGATGCGCACCGCGAGACGTCCCGGCTCCACGCCCGGATCGAACGTGTTACTCTGGACGACAGCGTCGTAGCCGACTTGTTCCGCCCACACGGTCTTGCGAATCAGGGCGGGCGCTTCCATGGCATGGTGCAGCCCGGTCAGCACGCTCTGCGCGCCCATGGCTCGGAACACCTGTGCTCCCTCGAACTCATCCGGATAACACAGGTCCAGCTCGGTGCCGGGCGAGGTGTAGCTCCGCAGCAGGCTCTGGGTGCGCTCATGGGTGGCCTGCCCCTCGGGGTTCATCGGAGATTGGTTCAGGAACATGATGCGCACAAGAATCTCCTAGAGCGCGAAGCGCCGCATTTTGGTCATGTCCAGGCTGGCGCCGAATCCCGGCGCGTCGGTCAGCGTGACCGTCCCTCGTTCGTACTTGAAGTCGCCGACGAACGCGTCGTCCGCGAGCTGGTTGAAGAAAAACGTCTCGGTCGGCCAGGGGTCAAGAGAGGCAATAGCTGCCCGCAGATGCAGGCGAGCGAGCGCGCCCACGCGCGAGGCCGAATCGGTTCCGAGAATGACCGGCAGGCCGGCGGCTCGACAGACGTCGATGATGCGGAGCGACTCGGTGATGCCCGCCCTGCGAACCTTGGTGTTGACGGCGCCCACGGCCCGCGCGTTGATCAGCTTCAACACCTCTTCAGCACAGGTGCAGGCTCGGTCGCCGAGCAGCGTCATGGGGATGTTCTGCGCAAACGCCGCCTGTCGCGACGGGTCGGGGGAGTTGCAAGGGTCCTCGGCGAACGTCACGTTGTAATCCACCATGCGGTTGAGCAGGGCCCGTGCCTCCCCCTCCGCGTACTTGCCGTTCGCGTCCACGTACAGCATGACGTCGTCGCCAACAGCCATGCGCACCTCGCGGACCATGCGTAGGTCGCCGGCCGCGTTGGCGTGGATTTTGAGCTTCAGCCCCCGATAGCCCTCGGCGGCCTTTTCGGTTGCCGTTTCGACCATCTCGGACACCGATGCGCGGTGCACAACCCAGGTGAGCGGCACGATCGGATCGCAGCCGCCGCCCAGTAGTCTCCAGACCGGTTGGTTCAACAGTTTGCCGCGCAGGTCCCATATCGCGGTGTCGATAAGCGCTTTGGCGGACCGGTTGCTCGGGATCTTCTCCATCCGCTGCAGCACGTTTTCGTGGCAGATGGGATCCGCTCCGATGAGGAGAGGCTTGTAGAGGACGTCGATCACGTGTCGGACGAGCCCAGCGTCCTCGCCGGCAGACTGCTCCGGGCGCGCGACCGCCTCCGCGATGCCCTCGGCGCCGGACTCGGTGCGCAGCCTCAGCAGCACGTACGACGCGGCGTCCTGCGTTACGGAGCCAAACGCGACCATCTTTCGATAGGGCAGACAGACGCCAAACGTCTCGACGTCGACGATGTTGTCGGACACGCAGCCCTCCTTGCGTCGACCAGGTTGAGGCCGGTATCGCCGCTTTGGCGAAGGCGACCGACACCAAGAACCGCCAGGTGTCCCAGGTGTCCTGCTGTCACCCACCCCTTTTTCTGTTGGAGTCAGGGACCAAGTGTATACGCGAGCCCGTTATCCATTGACGTTGGACCGCGGAAGGTCTCTATACTGGGCGGGATCCGGAGCAGACGATGGGGCGCCGCTCATTGCAACCGAGGAGGATAGATGCAGGAACAGAACAGGGGCTACTACCGGCACGACAGTACGCAAAAGTACTCGCTGCGAGCGCCGCAATCGATGCGGGCGCGGCTGATGCTGGAGGTGGCCTCCGAGCTGGCGGCGGTGTCGGCCTGGCCACATAAGCAGCCCCTCATTCACATGCGCGCCCAGGGCGCTGAGGAGTGGGCCTTCACGCTGTTCGGCAGCGACTCGGCACACGTTGTCCACCAGGTCGCGTCGGGCGAGGTCAACTTCGCCATCGTCAATCCCGGCGCCATCCTGGCCCTTGCCATCCGCGGCCTTGGCCCGTACACCACGCCGGTCCCGGTTCGCACCATCGCGGTGCTCCCGCAGTTCGACCAGCTCGGCTTCGCCGTGAACGCCAGCACCGGGCTGAAGACCCTCACCGACGTGAAGGAGCAGCGCTACCCGCTCAAGCTCTCCCTGCGTGGCCAGATGGATCACTCGTCCCTGGTGATCGTCAACGAGATCGTGAAAGCGCACGGCTTCACGCTTGCGGACATCGTGAGCTGGGGCGGCCAGGTGCGCCACGACAAGGGCACGCCGGACGTGCGGATGCCGTTCGTGAAGAGCGGCGAAGTAGACGCGGTGTGGGATGAGGCCATGCCGATGTACGCGGTGGAAGCGCTGGACCTGGGCATGAGGTTCCTGTCGTTTGACGATGAGCACGCCAAGAAGGTGGATGCGATGGGGCTGAAGCGGGTGCCGCTGAACAAGGAGCTGTACCCTCAGATAACCGAGACGGGTGTGCAGACGATCGACTTCAGTGGGTGGCCGGTGTACACGCTAGCGAGCACGTCGGACGAGTGGGTGCGGTTTTTCTGTGAGGCGCTGGACACGAGGAAGGACAAGATACCGTTCTACGCGCCAGGGCCGGTATCGGCGTTGGGGGACGGTGGATTGCCGCTGGATCGGATGTGTCGAGACACGATGGAGGGGCCGCTGTACGCGCCGCTGCACCCGGCCGCTGAGGCCTACTGGCGGGAGAAGGGGTACCTGACCTAAAAGCTCTGCAGAGACTGCCTGAGATTGGCCTGCATCATGCTGCTATAAAGCCCATAGTAACGGTCGCAAATAGTGCGAAGGGGCAGCAGACCCAATCTCGGAGGAGGCAGCAATGTCGGCCCGGAAGATCTCTCAAGCGCTCGTCATCACCGCGTTCCTACTCGCGGCCTCAGGATCGAGTATTGCCGTTGCCCAGCCGGGTCACGACGACGCAACGTTGATCCACGCCTACCTCAGCGACTTCGACCTGTTGATGGACCGCACCATCATCCCGGCGGGCGAAGTCCGCATCGAGGCGGTCAACCTCAGCGGTCAATACAAGCACGAGATGTGGATCTACCCGATCGACGAGCGCGACACGCGCCGCTTCCACGAGATGCTCGATCTCAAGCGGACCGGGCAACGCGCAGACGAGCTGACGTCCATCGACGGAATCCTTGGACGCTCGGGAGAGGTGCAGGCCGGAGAGGCCATGAGCTTCTCCGCCACCCTGCCGCCGGGATTTTACGAGGTGGCGTGTTTGGCCCGAGAGGGCGACGGCGACCTCCGAATGGTGCACTACGACGAAGGTATGTACGCGATCCTCGCCGTGCGTGCTCCCGTCATGCCATAGGCGTCAGCGGCACCGGGCTGATGGGGTAAACTCGTTCTGCTAACCAATATCAGACGGAGGTTACGCGGTTGAACCCAGACGCTGAGGGCGCGGTTCGGACCCGAAACCGGAGCAACACAGCCTACAAGCGCTGGCAGCGGGGCGAAGGCGTCCCGGTGTATCACGGGTCCTACGTCGAAGATCTGCACACCACCGTGGTGGCCGATTGGCCACGTGTGGGGCAGAAGGGCGCGCTTATCAGTCTGGCAGACCAGGAAGAGGATGACGGCTGGCTGATCGAGCTCGCCCCTGGCGGCAAGACCAATGTGCTCCGTCACGCCTTCGAGGCATCGATCTACGTGGTCGACGGCCGGGGCGCCACGACCTTCTGGCAGGAAGGTGGTCCCAAACAGACCGTGGAGTGGCAAAGAGGCAGCATATTCGCTCCGCCCATCAATTGCATGCACCAGCACTTCAACCTCGACGGCCAGCGCCCTACGAGGCTCTTCGCGGTAACGGCGGCGCCCATGGCAATCAACATGTATCGAAACCCGAAGTTCGTCTTCGAGAATCCGTTCGTGTTCGAAGAGCGGTATGCGGGGCAGGACGACTACTTCAGCGACGCAGGCCAGAAACTCGATAGCGCCGAGGGGACGGGCTTCTGGAAGACGAACTTCATTCCAGATATACGCTCGTTCAAGCTCGAGCCCGCCGCGCGCGGCCTGGGCACAACGGGCATGCAGTTCATTCTGGCCGCGAACTCGAGCGTTGGCCATTGCAGCCAGTTTCCGGCGGGGGCGTACAAGCAGGCGCACCGCCATGGGGTGGGCGCCCACGTCATCATTCTGGACGGCACTGGTTACTCGCTCATGTGGTTCGATGACAAAGATGAGCCGCGTCGCGTTGACTGGCGAGATGGAACGGTGATCTCGCCGAAGGAGTGGGAGTACCACCAGCACTTCAATACCAGCCCGATTCCAGCGCGCTACATGGCATTCCGCCTCGGTGACCTGGATACACGGCGTCCCGAGGAAGGGCGCGGTTGGAACACGAAGGAGGAAGTGCGCGGCATCCCCTACGACCGCGAAAACCCAGCTATCTACGACCTGTACGAAAAAGAATGCGCCAAGCACGGCGCCAGCATCACGCTACCTCATCCGAACTACATCAGTTAGTACGGGGTGAGGGCCACCCCTCTGGTCGGCTCCATGTGGTTCTGAGACGCCGGGCGCTGGAAGTTCGGTCTAATATCGCTCGCGGACCCGTTCGATCTCACCGGGAAGAATGGGCTTGCCATCCTTGTCGTAGGTCCGTTCCACTGTGTAGCCCTCGGGCCAGATAGAAGTGAACCAGGAGCGAATCCCGAAGCCAATCCGAACCATTCGCTCGACCTGGCCAGAGTCGTTGAAGTGCTGATGCTCCGCCATCGAGGGCGGAACGTGGAACGCGTCACCCGGCACCCACTTGGCCCGCACACCACGCACGTCGGAGTAGCCCTCTCCTTCTAGCACGTAAAGCATGGCCTCCAGGTGCTTGTGGCTGCCGCTCTTGTAGCCGGGCGGATCCTCGAAGATGTGGGTCATTGCCACACTGAGCGGCTCGCGGAACCCATTCTTGTCCGTCACCAGGGATTTCGACGGCATGTTGCGGTTCGGGTAGGCGGCAAGCCCTAGCTGTCGCCCGGTCCCGGGTGTTGAGTCTTCGACGTGGATCGCGACTCGGCGGCCATTCGAGTGGTACTGTGCAACCTCGCGTGGGAGTCGAGCGAGCGCTGCGGGGTCAGTTGCGCCGCACTCGCTAAGCTGCTCGACGCCTGCGATATGTACGAAGGCTTCCAGCGGAAGACACATCGCCGACAGGTATTGAGCTGGCTCGGCGCCGGTATTGAAATGTTGGTGGGCCGCGCGATAAGGGACTTGAACAGCCGAGTGCTTGTGCCAATCGAATCGCTCGCCGTCGACGATGCTGAATCCCTCGCCCTCGAGGATCAGAATCGATTCCTCGCCGTGCCGGTGTTCCCCTGTGTGCCACCCGGTTGGGATTTCCCCCTTGGTCAGCACGCTGCCCATGGTCGGGAAGCCCAGCTCGTTGGCGATCATCAGCTTCACCTTGGCGTCCTGCACCGTTCGCACCCAGGGGATGTCCCGATCCCGCGCAATGATGGGTGAGTCGTCGTAGGCTCGCTGCATCCGCTCGCCCATGGCGAGCCAGTCGTCGTAGAACGTCTCGTAGTAGCTCGCCATTCGTCCTCCACAACTATTGGCCGTCAGTGAAGACTGCCTCGCGCGGTTATGCCGCGGCTCGTATCACAACAACTTAGCGCTGCTGGGCCGTACTCACCAATTGTCGACGTCGAGTCCGGGGCGATCAGGATAGCGGTCGGCAATTGCTCGAACCGCCGGGTCGTCGGCAGACACCAGGCGCCCCTCCTTCCAGAGGTAGGTATCGCCGATCTGCACGGTCGCGCCGTGCAGTTCGGCGGTCACGTGGGGGTTGTACGGAAACTGCGGATTTCTCCGAGCATCGCCGAGGTGAACGTGCATGCTGTTCCAATTGTGATGTTCGATGAACGTGCGGTAGGCGTCGGACGGACACTGATCCCGTCGTACGTGCGCATGCGGATGGACGCCGCCATGCATGAGGCGAACCCGATACGTCTCCTCACCGAACTGCTTGGCTAGAGTGGCATAGAAGTCGCGGAGCTCCGCCGCCTCGGATCCCCCTTGAAAGTCCTTGATGAACCCGTCCCGCATGGTGACGTGCACCGGGGCAGAGAATTCCGTTGGGATGCCAATGTGTCGAGCCCAGATCGGATTCGTTGAACTGAATACCACCTCGCCTTCCACATCCCGTATCGGGAGCCTTGGAAGCACTCCTTCAGGGAATGGACGGTAGCCGGTCCGAGCCTCGCCATAGCCACCGCCAGACGTGGCGGGGCCAAGCGTGCCGTCGAGACGGCTTCCGTTCTGGTGCGTGATTGTCCAATGGGCGCCGGGCTGCAGGTTGGCAGCCGCCCGCAGTCGGATTTCAGAGACCAGCTCATACGGAGTCTGGGCCCAAACGCTTGAAAGGAGTGACGCGGTGGTTGCCATGTTCCGCACCATGGGAACGTTGTGTTCAGCCAGAAGCTCAGGAACCTCTTTCAGCTCCTCCTCGAAGGACAGATCTACGCAGAAGTTGATGAATACATCCGCGCTTGCCAGGGCTGCTTTGAGAATCGGGGGGAGCTTCCAACCGTCGATCTTGCCGGAGGGGCTCCAGATCCGCGCCGGGCGGATAGGCATGTCAAGCCACAGGACGTTGGCGTAGGCCCCGCGCTGCTGGACGCCGGCCTGGACCCACGACACAGCCTGCTCGTCGACGAGATTCTCTCCTCCGTGCAGTCCATCCAAAGCAGCCACGATGAGCACGTGCTGACCTGCCTGAATCTGGCCGCACCTATCGAGCAAGTCACCGATGGCGAGCGCCGCCTGCCGAGGCATCATCCCACTCGAAACCTGACTCAACTGAACTCCCACTCGTGAATGTTGTAATTCCAGTTCGCTTCAACGGGGAGGCCTTGCTTTGGCCCTCGGAGTTCGACCGGGTACGGTATGGGCCGATTGAGGAAAAACTGTGAGATCACCGGAAGCTCCGCGGTGAAGGTTCTCGCCATCTGGGTGACCTGGTCGGCGCGTGCCTGAGTATCCAGAGTAGTTGTGAAAGGCTCAGCGACGCGATCGAAGTCTGCGCTGGACCAGCCACCACGGTTGGGCCCGATCCAGCGGTTCTCGGGTCGGGGGATCCTTGCGGTGGTGAAGCCAGGTATCGCCGCGATGCTTGAGTTGCTTGTCCTCGTAAACATACCCGGAAATGTGTTCCCGAGCTCCGCGTTGCGTGCTTCTGCCACGGGAACAATCGATTCCTGAACGTTGAACCCGAGCTGCCGCCAGGTGCTCGCCATCGCGGCGAGTGCCGTGACATCCGCTCCGCTGGCGGTGCTCTTGAAATCAGCCGTGAAGCGCCCGTCCAGGTCGCTGGCGTAGAAGCCATCAGCGGAACGGAACAAGCCAGCTTCGTTCATCAGTTGTTCGCTTCGTCGCGGGTCGAATGGGTACTTTATGGTCCCTCGGTCGATCGCCGGGCCGAACATGGATTGTGAGTTGACCATAAAGTCCGCTGGGCCGTAGAGGCCAAAGTACACGCCGTCGTTCAGCGTATCTTTGTCGAACGCGTGGGCTAGAGCCGCACGAACCCGATGGTCCAGTAGAGACTGCGGGCTGACATATTCTGGCCGCAGTTGGAAAACTGTCGCACGCCAAGCGCCGCCACTATCGGCTAATAAAGACAATCGGTCACTCGCTTCACGCTTGATCACGTCTATCTGCGCCAGTGCGATGGAATTGTCAGTCGCTACATGCACCTGATTGCTAAGGAGATTTGCCAGCGTCGTATTGTAGTCCTCTATGAAGACGATCCTTACCCGCTCGATCTTGGGCCGCCCAAGGGTGTAGGAATCAAAGGCTACGCCCTCGAGAAACGATCCAGCCTCCCAGCGATCGAGCCGATAGGGCCCCAAACCAATAAACTCGCGGTTCCAGAAGGGCAGGTTCACAAACGCGTCCACGTCGAGCGTTTCGAAGGGCTCACGCAAGATATGCGCAGGCACAATCGGGAACTCGTCGTGACTTTCAGCAAGGCTTGCGGCGTCGGCGTATAACCGGTTCCAGCGGATGAGAACCGTTCGCTCGTCAACGGCTACGACTTCGTCAATAGCATGGAACGGTGGCGCCCCCGAAATGCCGTATTCGGGCTTGGTGTACACCTGCCAGCTGAAGCGGAAATCCCCTGCGCTCGCCGGCGTGCCGTCGTGCCAGCGGAGACCGGGCTTGAGGCGGTAAGTTGTCTCCATGCGGCCGTCAGGAAATACCCGCCAGGAATCCGAGTTGAGCGACGGGAGGCTCTCGACGATGTGCGGGCGTGCGGTCGCGGTCTCGTCGACGTATGCGACCAGGGCGTTGAAAATCACCTGGATGCCAACGAGCGTCGATCCAGCCTGCCCGATGATCCTCGGTGCGATGGTGCCGGGTTCGGTCCTTGTGGCATAGACCAACGTGCGAGCCGCTCCGCTGCTTCTACTCGATGCGCCCGGAGGGGGTTGAGTTCCGTCGCCGCCCCTGGGAGCAGGAGGCCCACAGGCAACGACAGCGGTGAGAAGGAGTAGAAACAGGGGAGCCAGTTCGCGTCGTGTCATTGGGCGCTGAGCCTTCCTTCGTCCCGGGTAGACGGGCCTGCCCACTGCTTAAGTTGCCGGCCCTCGGCAAGGGCGCGAAGCTCGCGTCGGTAGAGCCCTCGGATCATGATGACCCCGACATCGGAGCTGCCCAGATGCTCTGTGTCGCGATGGGCGAAGACGTCCTGCCCGAGCATGACGACTGAGTCCTGCACGCTGGAGGAGTCCCACCAGTGGGTGGCGGCGATCTCGCCAGTCTGCATGTTGGAGTTGTTGTTCTTCCAGCTGCTCCAGATACGTCTGAACATTCTCCCCGAACACCTTCACCCGCTGCGCGCCGATCACGATATGGTTCACATCATCGATCGGCACTCGCCACATCACGGCCGTGCGGGACCCTATCTCCAGCGCCTTGTTTTTGGGCCCGAGATCCATGAGGTTCATATTCGGCATGTGGAACATGCTGGGTCGCCGCTGCCAGCCAGATCGATCGCGGGCCACTCTCGACTCGGAGTGATCTTCACAGGTCATCCCATAATCGGTCTCGCGCGCCTGAAGGTTCATAGGGATTCTGGCGCCTTTGCCGTTGCGGTTGCTGTGGACAAACGGTACGTGGACCGAGTCGGCTGCGTTGTCCAAACGATTGAAGTAGTTACAGGGCAGCTCTTCGAGCCAATTCTCTAGCACTCCCTCTTCGCGCTCGATCTCGGAGTAGCGTGGGAAGACGGGGGCCTCCCCTTCGCCAACGTAGACAAAGATCAGCCCAAGGTACTCCTCAGTCGAGTAGCTCGCTATGCGGATCCTTTGACAGAACGGCTCTCGCTCCCCGGGCTGCTCAATGCACTGGCCAGTCGCGTCGTACTTCCAGCCGTGGTAGTAGCAGCGCAGGTCGTCGCCCTCAACCCATCCCGCCGTCAGCTGCGTCCCCCGGTGAGCGCAGCGGAATGCGACCAGATGCGGTGTCCCGCTCTCTCCTCGATAGAGTGTGAAATCTTCGCCCATGAGTCGGATGGGCTTCGTCCACCCTGGCTTGACGTCGTGCGCGCGGCAGACCGGATGCCAGAACATCCGCAGGTAACGCCCCGCGAGCGTGCCCGGCCCGGTGTGAACGAAGTCTTCCCACTCCGGCTTCGTCTCTGCTGCAAGTGCCGCACCCGAGGGTCTGTATGTAATTGCTACCATTTGCGCCCTCCTTTAAGGTCCTGCGCGGGCGGCGTCAAGCCCCGC
>JAERMM010000093.1:0-451 GCA_016844585.1 Chloroflexota bacterium
ACCCCCTTCGGTTCCGGACCGCCACCCTGTGGACGTACGGCCACAGCTCATGTCCATACGTATCACATGTTGCGTGCGTTGGCAATTCATTTCGGGGCGCGTGACGTCGAATTCCGCTCGGTCCCGCCCATCCAGAGCGAATCGCCCGTTGCGGGGTTCGCCTGCCGTAGAATCCGGAGCCAACTCGGCCGGACGTACGTGAGCCCCGGCCCTGACCCCGACCCAGGCGGAGAGCGACCCGCTTGTGGGAGAGCAAGTGCTCGTGACCGAAGTCGACGCATCCGCTCTCGAACGCCAGTTGCGCCGAAACCTGCGCGGCGAGGTGCGCTTCGATACCGGCAGCCGAGCCCTTTACGCGACGGATGCCTCAAACTACCGCCAGGTACCGATCGGCGTTGTCCTGCCGAGGGATGCAGCCGACGTCGTGGCTGCCGTCGGGGTTTGCCGCGAG
>JAERMM010000093.1:456-9594 GCA_016844585.1 Chloroflexota bacterium
CAGTGCTGCAACGTCGCCGTCGTCCTCGACTGCTCGAAATACATGAACATGATCCTGGAGGTCGACGCCGACGGACGCCAGGCGCGCGTGCAGCCGGGCGTGGTGCTGGACCACTTGAGGAACGCTGCCGAGCGGCGCCACCTGACGTTTGCGCCGGACCCTTCCACTCACGACCACTGCACGCTCGGCGGCATGATCGGCAACAACTCCTGCGGCGTGCACTCCGTCACGGGTGGCAAGACGGACGACAATGTCATCGAGCTGGACGTCCTCACCTACGATGGCGAGCGCCTCCGCGTGCGAGACGTCGACGATGCGACCCTCGAAAGTCTCATCGCTCAGGGCGGGCGTCGCGGCGACATCTATAGCGGCCTCCGTGATCTGCGTGACCGCTACGCGGGTCTGGTTCGCGAGCGTTATCCACAGATTCCGCGGCGTGTGTCCGGGTACAACCTGGATCGCCTGCTTCCCGAGTATGGCTTCAACGTTGCCCGCGCTCTGGTGGGAACCGAGGGGACGTGCGTGACCGTGCTCGAGGCGACCCTGCGCCTTGTGGACAGCCCCCCGGGTCGTTCTCTGCTGGTGCTCGGATATCCGGATGTGTACGCGGCCGGGAACGCCGTCATGGAGGTGCTTGCCCAGGGCCCGCTCGCTGTCGAGGGGATCGACGACCGCCTCGTAGACGCGATGCGCGCCATCGGCATGTTCGTCGACGACCTGGCGCTTCTGCCAGATGGCGGATCGTGGCTGTTCGTAGAGTTCGGCGGCGAGACTCGCGATGAGGCGAATGTCGTGGCTCGCCGTGCCGCGGACGCGCTGTCGAAAAGCGCAAACCCGCCCAATTCGCGCATCTACGACGATCCACGACAGGCCCGCGCCGCCTGGCTGATCCGCCAGTCGGCGCCTCGCGCTGCGTCGCGGGCCCCCGGCCAGCCCGACTGCTATGAGGGCTGGGAGGACGCTGCCGTCCCGCCTGACCGGCTCGGGCCGTATCTACGCGACTTTCGATCGCTTCTCGACCGACACAAGCTGACCACCGGTATCTACGGACACTTCGGTCAGGCCTGTATCCACACACGCATCGACTTCAATATGAAGACCGACGACGGCGTGAAGCAGTTTCGCTCATTTGTCGAGGATGCCGCCGACCTGGTGGTGAGCTACGGCGGCTCCCTCTCCGGCGAGCATGGCGACGGCCAGGCGCGGGCCGAGCTGCTGCCACGAATGTACGGCGAAGAGATTGTCGGGGCGTTTCGCGAGTTCAAGACCATCTGGGATCCCGCGGGCAAAATGAACCCCGGCAAAGTCGTCGACCCCTACCCACTGGACACCAACCTTCGATTGGGTCCCAGCTACCATCCGAAGCAATTGGCAACGCATTTCGCGTTCGCCGACGACGAGGGCAGCTTTTCGCGAGCCATCGAACGCTGCATCGGCATCGGCAACTGCCGACAGACGGTTGGCGGTCTCATGTGCCCGAGCTACGTCGCCACCATGGAGGAGCAGCACTCGACCCGAGGCCGCGCTCGCATGCTCTTCGAGATGCTGCGCGGCGACTCCCTGAGTGATGGCTGGCACTCGGAGGAGGTCAAAGAAGCGCTCGACCTCTGCCTTGCCTGCAAGGGCTGCAAGAGCGAGTGCCCGGCTGGCGTGGACATGGCGACCTACAAGGCGGAATTCCTGTCCCATTACTACGAGGGCAAGCGGCGCCCAATGGCCGCCAACACCTTTGGCCTCATCCCGTGGTGGGCCAGGATCGCCCGATGGGCGCCGGCCCTGGCCAACTTTGCGACCCAGACGCCCTTGCTGCGAGATATCGCGAAGGCCGTGGCCGGTATTGCCCCACAGCGACAAATCCCAGCGTTCGCCAGCCAGAGCTTTGTTGACTGGTTCAGGAAGCATCCCGCCTCGCCCCCATCGGGGGAGAGGCCGACGCCCACGCGCAGCGTGGCGACGGGTGAGGGGGCGATTAAGGGACCAGTCCTGCTCTGGACAGACACCTTCTACAACAGTTTTCATCCTGAGGTCGCCCAGGCTGCCGTCGACGTGCTGGAGGCGGCCGGCTTCCATGTGGAGATTCCGGGGTCGTGGCTGTGCTGCGGCCGCCCGCTTTACGACTACGGTCGCCTGGACCTGGCCAAGCGGATGCTGAGGCGAATCATGGAGATATTGAAGCCACAAATTGCCGCCGGCACGCCAATCGTCGTGCTGGAGCCTGGCTGTTTGTCGGTGTTCCGCGACGAGCTGGCCAACCTGTTTCCGACGGACCCGGACGCCCGGCGGCTCGGGGAGTTGTGCCTCACCTTCGCGGAGCTGTTGGAGCGCCACGCGCCCGACTTCGAGCTTCCACGACTGGACCGCAATGCCCTGTTTCACGTTCATTGCCACCAGCGGTCCGTGATTGGAGCAGGGCCCGACATGCGCCTCTTGGCCAGGCTGGGGATCGACGTGAAGGTTCCTGACGCAGGATGCTGCGGCATGGCTGGCGCGTTCGGCTACGAGCGCGAGCACTACGAGGTTTCAATGCGCATCGCCGAGCGCGCGCTACTGCCGGCGATCCGCAATGCTGACGACGCTACGCTCGTCATCGCCGACGGCTTCAGTTGCCGCGGGCAGATAGCGCAGGGAACGGGCCGCCAGCCCCTGCACCTCGCACAGGTGGTGCAGAAGGCGCTGCGTCAACAACCCCTCAACAAATCGCTCGCCGCCGATCCAGCCGTCCAGCGGTAGACCCGTCACGTAGTACGATTCCGTGGCGGCGGGGCAGCCTGGGTTTCCTTGGCGCTCAGGCCATAGCCTGCAATCGATCGGCCCGACCGCCGTGCCGACCGATTGGGGCAATGGAGTTAATTGGAACGTGGCGCGGATTACCTTAAAGCGGGTAGCGAAGAGGTTTCGCGACGGATGGTCGGTTCGCACCCGGCTGATCGTCGGTTACCTCAGCGCTGTGCTCGCCGTCCTCATCGTGAGTGGCGTCATCGATCTGCTGGAGCAGCACGAGCACATCGCCAACGTATCGCTCCTGTACCTCATCGCCGTGCTGGCCGTGGCAAGCATATTTGGGAGCGGGCCTGCGATTCTGGCCAGCCTCGCGGCCTTCCTGTCGTTCAATTTTCTCTTCGTCGAGCCGGTGCACACCCTCTACGTCGCGGACCCGGCGGAGTGGGTGGCATTGCTGCTCTTCTTGACGACAGCAGTCGTCACTGGGCAGTTGGCGGCAGGCCAACGACGTCGAGCGCAAGAGGCGGAGCAGCGCGAGCGTGAAGCCGTGGTCCTCTACGACGTAGCGCGCCTGCTCGGCGAGACGGAGCTCGAAATTTCGCTGCGCGTGGTCGCAGCACGCCTGCGAGAGGAATTGCACCTGGCAGCCGTGGTCATCGAGATCGATGTGGACGATGAGCCAACACGAGTGGGGGACGGTGACGCGACGGCCATCGCGACGGTCGATTCCGCGGTGGCGGGCTCCAAGCGAGTCCTTGGCAGGGGCGCATCGCCCAGCACGACGCGGCGTGGATCGCCTGGGCGCTGGGTGCGTGTGGTACCGCCACACGCGCCTCACGCGGAGCGCTCAACTGGTCCGCATCGGCTATTCGAAGTGCCCGTGGAGACGGGAAGTCGCCGATACGGCACGATCTTCTTGATGCGTCAGGCGACGGCTGCACCGTCGAGCAGTATCGACGACCGCCTGCTGTCGGTGGTCGCCACGCAGTTGGGTGCCGCCGTCGAACGGCTGGGGCTGCGTCGAGAGGCCATGCAGTCCGAAGTGCTTCGGGCAACCGATGAGCTGAAGACCGCGCTCTTGAATGCCGTCTCTCACGATCTGCGCACACCGCTCGCTTCGATAATCGCCTCTGCCGGTAGTCTCAAGGAGACCGACGTCACGTGGAGCGAGGCTGAACGACGGGAGTTCGCGGAAGCCATCGAGCAGGAGGCGCAGCGTCTGAATCGCCTGGTCGGCAATCTCCTCGACCTGTCTCGCATCGAAGCCGGACACCTGAAGCCCGAGAGGAGTTGGCACGATCTGGCGTCCCTGGTCGACGACGTGCTCCTTCGCCTGCGACCCGTCACGATCCAGCACGTGCTGGTCATCGACGTCCCCGGCGATCTACCTCCAGCGCCGCTCGACTACGTACACATCGACCAGGTGCTCTCCAACCTCGTCGAGAACGCGGCGAAGTACACCCCGGCTAGGGGCGAGATCCGCGTCAGCGCCCGGCGGAACGGCGGCGAAATCCTTGTGGAAGTGGCGGACTCCGGGCCAGGCATACCCGAGGCTGCCCTGCCGCGCCTCTTTGATCCGTTCTTTCGAGTCACGGGGCCTCAGTCGCGACCGGGTGCAGGCGTAGGCCTTGCCGTCGCCAGGGGTCTCGTCGAGGCGCACGGCGGACGAATCTGGGTGGAGAATCGACCCAGCGGCGGTGCTCGCTTCTCGTTCATCCTGCCGCTGCAGGGACCGCGGCAAACAGATAGCACTGGGTCTCAAGCCGCGTGAGTCGAGCCTCAGGTGCACGCGTTCTTGTCGTCGACGACGAGCCGGCGATGATTCGTGCCATCCGCACGATTCTGACGGGGCATGGCTTTGACGTGGAGGCAGTTGGGACTGGGCAGGAGGCCCTGGACCGATACAGCGCGCGCCGCCCGGACATCATCGTGCTCGACCTCGGGCTGCCTGACATGGGAGGGGTGGACGTCGTTCGCGCGGTACGAGCGCTTGACAACACGCCGATCATCGTCCTCTCCGTCCGAGACGCGGAGCGCGACAAGGTAGCTGCCCTGGACGTAGGGGCCGACGACTACGTGACCAAGCCCTTCGGCGTGGAAGAGCTGCTCGCGCGTATTCGCGTCGCTCTGAGACACGCGGCACATCCAGTCCTGGGCAGCGAGCCGGTGTTTCGCACCGCCGACCTGCAAGTGGATGTAGAGCTCCGTCGAGTTTCGGTCGGCGGGACCGAGGTGCACCTCACCCCAACGGAATACGATCTCCTCAAGGCCTTCATCACGCATCCCGACAAAGTTCTCACCGATCGGATGCTCCTGCAGCAGGTCTGGGGGCCTGAATACACCTCAGAAGCACACTACCTCCACGTCTACGTGGCCCGCTTACGCCGCAAGCTTTCGATTGGTCCATCCCAGGCGCGTTACCTGGTGACGGAGCCCGGTGTCGGCTACAGGCTTCTCGGCGAAGCGACGTGAATGGCGGCAAGAACCTCAGCATGCTGCCGGTCTGACCTCCTTGGAGCCGTGCCATCTTTAGGAAATATTGATCACCCTTCGGCATTTGTTGAGTCTGTGTTGAGCAGGGCACCGCGAGAATTGGCTCGGGTGGCGGCAAGAGTCGCGACCCGGAGCCACAAAAAAAGTGCCGAAGGTCGAGTCAGCCGGCCAGATCAAACCCACGTTCGAGGAGCGGGTCGCTCAAGCGAGCGTATATCTCGCTGTTATGGGAAGCAGCGGCGTGCTGGGCCTCTTGGGTGGTGCGGTGGCTGCCGTGGTTTGGCCCGATTTGAGCCGTCCCCTTGTCCAGGGTATTGCCGGCCTGATCGGTTTCGCCCTGGGGTGGCAGTGGTGCACCCGGGTGGGCCGGCGCTGGTTGAGCGACGACGAAGAGGAGCCCTCGAGATGGCGATCCTCAACCCTGCATTGAGGGTCGGCTATCATGCGCTGCTTATTGCGTGTGTAAGACGGTCCACAACGTGCCCGCGAGCGCGCCGGCTGGGACCAGATGGTAAACCGGAATCCGCAGTCGCCACAATGCGAGATACGAAACGATCGCCACAATGAGCGCGTAGAGGTCGAATGCTCGGCCCTCCGGAACCAGCACCTTGATCGCGAAGAACACCGCAAGGTTCAGAATGACGCCGACGATCGCGGCGGTGACAGCGGTCAGACCCGCCTGCAGGGCGCGACTACCGGATAGCGCCTCGAAGTACGGCGCTCCCGCGAAGACAAACATGAAGCACGGCAGGAAGGTCACATAGGTCGTGATGAGTGCACCAGCGACGCCGGCTACCAACGGATCGAGACTGCCGTGAAGACGCCAGGCGCCCAGGAACCCGACGTACTGAGTCACCATGATGAGGGGCCCCGGAGTTGATTCCGCCAGCCCAAGGCCCTGCACCATTTGATGGGCGTCGAGCCAGCCGTAATTGTTGACTGCGGCGTCTGAAATGTAGCTAAGAACCGCATAGGCGCCACCGATCGTGACGAAAGCCACCTGGGTAAAAAAGAGGGCTTCTTGCGCCAGGACGCTATCCCGTCCTGCCCACAGGACCAGGGCGCCTACCGGGATTGCCCAGAGCACAAAAAAGATTGCGCCTATTTTGATCAGGTGCGTCAGCAGCGGGGGAGGATCCACTACCTGTTTGGGGTCGTCTGCGGCGTGCGGCGTTCCATGCTGTGACGATTGAAACGGCGCAGGCCAACGCATGTGGAGGACCGTTCCCAGCAGCCCCGCGCCTATGACAACGAGAGGGAATGGAAGGTCGAGGAAGTAGAGGGCGACAAACGCGGCGGCAGCGAACGCGTAGAGGACCGGATGTCGGAGCGTCCGCTTCCCGATCCGTACAACCGCTTCTACCACGATCGCAATCACGACGGTTTGAATGCCGTAGAGCAGCCCAGCGATCAACGGGATCTGCGCCCCGACCACGGCCAACCAGCTGAGTCCCAGCATGACAAGTATTGAGGGAATAACAAAAAATGACCCGGCGATGATGCCACCGAGCGTGCCGTGCATCCGCCAGCCAAAGTAGATCGCCATTTGCTGGGCCTCCGGCCCGGGCAACATCGCGGCGAAGTTGAGTGCGCGCAGAAAGAGCGCCTCGGAGACCCAACGGCGCTGGTCGACAAGCTCGCGGTGCATGAGGGCGATCTGCCCCGCCGGCCCACCGAAGTTGATGAAGCCGAGGCGCACCCAGTAGGCGAATGCTTCTCGAAGGCTTGGATCAAGAGGCCTTGTCATCGGGCGGCCTTCACTCGTGCAGCGTATCGGCGCAGAGCAACGACTCCCCACACCAGCTCAACCAGCGTAAAGGGCCATGCACCCGCCATCCAGCCGTAGGCCGCCGATGCCCAGCAGGCAATCCCGAAAACGAGAACGAATACGGGGGATCGCTCCTCGAGCGCATAGCATGTGAGCATCGTTACGACACTCACGAAGCCGAAGAGAGTCAGCGCGTCCATGCGCAAAGTCTATATCTGAGCGTTTTCGCCATTCGCGTTTCCTGGCGATGGGCAACGAAAAAGACGCCCCGCTCGTCAGGCGAAGCGTCTTCATTCGGATGGCTTCGTGTGCTCAGAATGATCTGAGCACACGAAGCCCCTTGCTAGGCCGGGGACGGAAAGAACGATGGTCGCTCGGGACTTCCGGCGACACCAACCGACTTCCTGACGAGGACCAGTAAAGTCAGAGCTGCGCCAACACGCTCCCTTGTCCGCCCCAGTTTCGTTGCCAACCTGGCTATTGAGAGCGGCTGGACCCCCTTTTGTTCGTACTGACTTGTCAACAGGCCCAGGACGTCGTCGGCATCGTGGCCGACTAGCTCCTCCCATTCGTTCATTGCATGACCCCTTTCTATTTCATCATCTACAGGCATCTAATATCTATTACTATGCACGATTTCCGTAGGCGATTCAAGACATGCGCTAACTCACGTCGCCCCTGGCCATGCATTAGCGCCGCCGAAAATTCAACCCTCTGAAATGGTTCGGTGTGACGCGGTTCAAAAGAGATGGCGATTCAGCACCAGGTGAGTGGCAATGGCTGCCACATACCCAAGTGCGATGGCCCAGGTCCAACGCAGGTGTGTCATGAACGTGTACGACCCACGGGACTGGCCCATGAGCGCCACTCCAGCCGCGCTTCCGATCGACAGCAGCGATCCACCGATCCCCGCCGTCAGCGTCACGAGCAGCCATTCTCCTACGGACATCGTTGGGTTCATGCGCAACACGGCAAACATGACGGGGACGTTGTCCACGAGCGCGGAGAGAAGGCCGACCAAAACGTTCGCCGTCGTCGGCCCAAGTCCATCGTAGAGCGCGTGTGAGGAAAGGGCGAGATACCCCAGGGTGCCGAGCCCGCCCACCCCAAGGACAACCCCGTAGAAGAACATCAAAGTATCCCACTCGACTCGCTCTAGCATCTGGAAGATGTGGAGCGGCTTTGCCACTCGGGTCGGGCCGCTCGGCTCAATTGCCGTTTCCAATGGCTCGGCATCATCGACGCTCACGAGCCCTATGGGACGGGCGAACACGTCGTCTAGCTCGTCGATCGTGAGTCGCCGCTGCTGAGAGTGCAGGTTGAATCCGTAGCTGTAGAGCTTCAGAACCCCCAGCCCGAGCATCATCCCGACCGCGGGCGGAAGGTGCAGATAACTATGGAGCATGACGGTGGTTCCGATCGTGAAGATGAAGAGCCCGACGACCATGAGCGCGCCGGCTTCGAGACGCGTGTCCTCACGTTGAATCTCTGGTCGACCTCGCTCGATTGCCACAGCCATCACCGCGGCGGGAACCAGCCAATTCACCAGGGATGGGAGAAACAGCGGGAAGAACCCGGTGAATGAAACCAGGCCCTTCTGCCAGACCATCAGCGTGGTGATGTCGCCGAACGGACTGAAAGCGCCACCGGCATTCGCTGCCACAACGATGTTGATGCAAGAAAGGGCCACGAACTTCGGGTTGTCCGCGCCGATGGCGATGACGACCGCCCCCATCACGAGGGCCGTCGTCAGGTTGTCGGCGAAAGGGGAGATGATGAAAGCAAGCGCGCCTGTGACCCAGAAGAGGGCCCGCAGAGAGAGCCCACGTCCGACCAGCCAGCGGCGCAGGGCGTCAAAGACGCCCCGCTCCTGCATCGTGTTGACGTAGGTCATCGCCACGATCAGGAAGAGGAATAACTCGGCGTAGTCCTCGAGATTGTGCCGAATTGCTTCCGCGGCGGTGCTGCTATCGCCCATTTGCGCATAGGCGAGCCCGATGAGGACCCAGATGAGGCCTGCACCGACAAGGACGGGTATGGACTTGCGAAGAGCGAGGCGCTCTTCAAGGATGACCAGCACGTAGGCGCCCACAAAGATCGACAGTGCGGCGATCCCGACCCAGTGGCTCGTCAGATCGATCATCGCGGTTAGAAGG
>JAERMM010000324.1 GCA_016844585.1 Chloroflexota bacterium
ACTCCTCTAGCCATTGCGTTTCCCTTTCTCCTCCTGCGCCGAACTACTATTCGACTGCAACACCGTCATCTGCGACGGGATGCCGGCATCCAGCAGCGGATGCGAGCATCTCTACCTGAATGTCGCCCGGGCAGCTGCATGGAGATTCTCGCCACTCGACCCCCGGCATCCACTGTTAGACCGTTCGCCCCACCGAGCCGGTCTCACGACTTACCATTGAAGCGGCCCAACAGGAAGTCGACGAAGCGCGTCGCCGCCACGATATCGCGTCGGACGTTGGCGGGTACGTAGTGTGTCGCCTCCTCCTTTTCGAACTCCTTCAAGGCCTCACGCAGATACGCCTCGATCGTCTCGCCCAAGGTCACCACGCATGGCCCCCCTCCGCCGACCATGACTGCTAGGGATTGATCTCGTCGATGTACTCCTGTTCGTCCCAGGCCTTTCCGATTGCCGCATCGAGGCGCGCAAGAAGCTCATCCAAGGTTTCTCTCGGGCGACGGACGAGCATCGCGAACTGCTGGTCGCCGTCGGCGGCAACCGCGGCGCATTGGACCGGACCGACCCTTCCAATAGTGATGTCACCGTTACCCTTGACCAGGTCGTCGATGTTCTTGAAACGCGTTATCGGCGGCGGCTCCTTTTTCATCTGTCGGTCAACGTACCGTCAACCGGCGCGCCGCTCGCGGCGCGTCCGTGCTGAACGGGTAGTTGGGCGAGCGGAGGGCTTGCGATTTCGGAGCAGCCCTCGAAGTGCCTTGTTGACGGCTCGATCAGTCGGAAAGGCTCTTGCGACCTGTGGATCGAGAACGACGACATTCGTGGTTTCCATGAGCCGCTGTGCGTACTTACCGCGAACCAGCGTCCCAAAGTCGGAGCGCTTGCACTCGGGCCGCAGATCGTCAGTCGGCTTTCGGCTAGGCTTCTTCATAGATAGTCCTCTCGCTCGGTGTCACTGGCCTCGCACTGATGATCCTGATTGTATCGTCATGGTCGGTGTGAGCGATAGCCAGAAGGCGGCCGCCTGTCGAGATGCCGAAGGTGACGAACCGCTCTTCCTCGAACGAATGATCAGGGTCTGAGCCCGTCGGCGACAGGGCGTCGCGGAATACCGTTGCCGCTTCTTCGAACGAGACGCCATGTTTGGCGAGATTCTCCGGCGCCTTCCCTGGATCCTATTCGAAGCGCAATCACGACCCCTTCACTTGGTCCGCCGCCCAACGAACTGCATCAGCGGCGATGGCCGCTCTGCAAGTCTCGTGTTCATCCTCGTGCGCACGGGGCCCTCGGCCGCTGTACGCGGTTGTTGGGCGGATCGCCACCTTAGCCCGTTCTTCCCAGTGCCTCGAGAATCGCCTCGCACGCAGACTTCAGCCGAGGCATGTCCTCCTCCAGCGCGCGCTGGACCTGATCAAGATCGACCCCCAGATACGAATGAACGAGCACGTTGCGAAGGCCGGCCAATGCTACCCAGTCGACATCGGGCCGTCGTTCCTTGGCGGCGTGACTGAGCCGCTGCGTGGATTCGGCCATCGTCTGGAGATTCCGCAGCACCGCATCCTGCACGAGAGACGAGGAGGAGAAGACTTCTCGGCCCCCGGCGACGTACTCCTCAATCCTGGAGATGCAGCGGAGAATGTGTCCAAGGTAGACGCGGTCGTCCTTCACAGGGGGACCGCCTCCTGGAGAACACGATCGCGGAGGAGCTGGTCCAGGCCACGCTCCGTCACGACCTGAACGCGTCGGTCCAGCAGGGCCTCCAACTCAGCCACAAGTCCTCCTGGAAACCACGCGCTTGTCCTTGGTCCGACGTCCACAAGTAGGTCCAGATCGCTCGCCGGGCCTGCGTCGCCCCGGGCCATTGACCCAAATACCCGGACCCGCGTGACCCCGTGGCGATGGGCGACGGACAGAATCTCATCTCGCCGAGACTTCACAAGATCGACCATGACCTCCTCCAGCGCAACTCAAGTGAATGTCGCGACACTGAGACCTGCATCTCCGCCCAACAGCGCGGATGAGCTGCGAAGCTATTACGCTCAGGCTTCGTCAGCTCCATCCGCTCGTTGGGCTGCCCCAATCTACTACCCGCCGAGAAGCGCGGCGATCTTGGCCAGAACCCGGTGGCCGAGCGAGGCGACGTCCACGCGCGCGTCGTCGGCGAAAACAGCGTACTCCTGTGGGCCAGAGAAGGCCACGTCCGCGTGCGACTCATACTGCCGCTCAACCGCTCGACTTCGCGTCTTGCCAGTCAACCGGAAGTGCTTCCCCTGGTTGCAGGCGAGCCTGCAGAGGTCGAAATCGGGGTCTGCGTTCAGCTCCGCTACAGGGATGCCTTGAGCGGCCGCCCAGTCGCGGACGTGGTAGACAGTGACGAAGAAGTTGAACGCGTGGTCCGCGGATGGCTCAGCCTCGAATCGCGCTAGCTCCCGCCGGGCCTTGTCGAGCAGGTCCCGAGGCGTCGCAAAACTGAAGAACAGGCTCTTCGTCTCGTCCGCCGGACTCACGGGTCCCTCCTATGGTCAGCCCAACTAGTATTCGACTGCAACACCGTCATCTGCGACGGGATGCCGGCATCCAACAGTGGATGCGAGCATCTCTACCTGAATGTCGCCCGGGCATCTGCATGGAGATTCTCGCCACTCGACCCCTGGCATCCACTGTTGGATGCGAGTTCGTCGACGATGCGGCCGTTCAGGCCGAGCGCGACCACGCGGTCGTAGCGCAACTGCCAGACCCTTCGCTCTGGATTCCAGGTTCCACCGGCCTGCTTCACCCGGTCGCGCAGGGCCACGTCGGCAAAGGCGACGCGTAGCCCGAGGATCTGGTCGTGGGCGAAGCGAGGCTGTGGCGACAGCGCACGCAGATGAGGCGGTCACCGTACTGCGCGAGGAGCTGCTTGGTGCCCTTCTGGCCCGGCTCGTGGACCGTGGGCGCGGGTCCGCGCCGGCGGCCCTCCGACCGCATCGCGTACGAGAGCGGAAACTCCCTGGGACCGCTGGTCATGCCCCGGCTGGTCCCCCGTCAGCGAACAGGGTAGACGACGAGCGTGGGTCACGCAATGTCCCATTTCCCCGCTGTTGGCACCCTGGTCCTGAGGCAGCCGGCTCATGTCTTCGGGGGCCCAGCAGCGCTAATGTGGAGCGCGGGCCGGCCGACGTCACGCTGAGGCGGCTCGAAGCTGCGCCGGGGTGGGCCCTC
>JAERMM010000094.1 GCA_016844585.1 Chloroflexota bacterium
GGATGCGAGACGAGGCGGAGAAGCGCATCGGCCACCTCTACCCCAAGATCGAGATCACGGAGGAAATGGCGCAGGCGCGGCCCGACCTGAGCCGCTGGTGGGTCGCAAGCTCACTGTCATCGCGTGGCTCTGGGCTCGTACGGTCAAGAGCCCCAACCCGGCCTTCGCACAGGTGGACGTGCCGCTCGCTTCCACGTTCATACTCTCCACGAAGCCAGGCAAAGAGGCGTACGTCGAGCCGGTGATCGAGAGCGGCGGCTACAGGTTCACAGTGATGGTGGGAAATCCTAAGGACGCCGAAGCGGTGAAGAATGGCACTAAGCTCCCGCGTGCGAACTTTCGGTGTCTGATGTCTGGCGCGCCCATTTCGGGCGACTACATCAAGGCCGAGGGCAAGGCCGGACGCATGGGCGCGCGCCTCATGGCGATCGTCGCCGAGGGTGAACGCCGGCGGGTCTATCTGCCGCCGACCGAGGCGATGGAGGCCGTCGCGCGCCTGGCGAAACCAGAGTGGAAGCCCGAAGGCGACGTGCCTGCGCGATTGACTGGGGGCACATGCGTGCCCTACGGGCTTAGCCGTTGGGGTGACCTCTTTACTCCACGTCAGCTGGTGGCGCTAACCACGTTCTCCGACCTCGTGCAGGAAGCGCGCGAGCGGGTGAAGCGCGACGCGCTGGTTGCCGGCCTGCACGATGATGCCAAGCCCATGCGCGACGGCGGCACTGGGGCTGCCGCCTATTCCGACGCGGTGTCAGTGTATTTGTCATTTGCCGTGAGCAAAACAGCTGACCGCAATTCTTCGCTTTGCTTCTGGGAGAGTCCGATGGACCGCCTACGCGGCACATTTGGTAGGCAGGCTCTCCCGATGGTGTGGGACTATGCCGAAACCAATCCTTTTGCAGGTGCTGGTGGAGATATTTACGGTACTGCGCATTCTGTGCGAGGTGCTGGATAATTTTTTGAGCGGCATTTCCGCAGAGGCTGAACAGCAGAATGCCTCCAACCAGGCTCTCAGCGCTGGCAAAGTTGTCTCCACCGATCCACCCTATTACGACAACATCGGCTACGCGGACCTCTCGGAGTTCTTCTACGTCTGGCTGCGCCGCTCGCTGAAGTCTGTCTACCCCGACCTCTTCGCCACGCTCGCCGTGCCCAAGGCGGAGGAGTTGGTGGCCACGCCCCATCGCCACGGGAGCAAGGAGAAGGCGGAGGCGTTCTTTCTCGACGGCATGACACGGGCGATGCACTGCCTCCCGGGACAGGCGCACCCGGCCTTCCCGGTCACTATCTACTACGCTTTCAAGCAGTCCGAGAGCGACGGTGGCGAAGGAACCGCCAGCACCGGATGGGATACTTTCCTCGACGCGGTGATCCGGGCCGGCTTCGCAATCAGCGGCACCTGGCCGATGCGAACCGAACTCACGGTAGCCCTCAAGAAACATATTGGCGCGCTCGCTTCGAGCATCGTTCTCGTTTGCCGCCCGCGCGTGGTCGACGCGCTCATCGCCACGCGCCGCGAGTTCCTCACTGCGCTCAAGGCTGAGCTCCCCGTGGCGCTCGCCCATCTGCAACGCGGCAACATCGCGCCCGTGGACCTGGCGCAGGCGGCCATCGGACCAGGCATGGCGGTCTACACTCGTTACGCCAGTGTGCTTGATGCCGAGGGTAACGAGCTCACTGTTCGCCAGGCGCTTTCTCTCATCAACCAGACGCTCGACGAGGTGCTGGCCGAGCAGGACGGCGATTTCGACTCCGACACTCGCTGGGCGGTAACGTGGTTCGACCAGTTCGGTTTCGTCGAGGGCGACTACGGCACGGCGGAGCAGCTTTCCAAGTCCAAGAACACGAGTGTCGGCGGTATGGAGGAGGCCGGCATCCTGGCCTCGCGCGCAGGGAAGGTTCGCTTGCTCAGGCCCTCCGAGCTGCCCGCGGACTGGGACCCGGGCCGCGACCGTCGCCTCACTGTCTGGGAGATGGTGCACCAGCTCATCCGCGTGCTGGAAGCGGGTGGCGAGAGCGCGGCCGGCGCTCTGGTGGCAAAGCTCGGCAGCCAGGCCGAGGTCGCTCGCGAGCTGGCCTACCGCCTCTACACCATCTGCGAGCGCAAGAAGCGAGCCCCAGAGGCCCTCTCCTACAACGGGCTGGTGCAGAGCTGGCCCGAGATTACGCGGCTTGCGCGGGACATCGACAAGTCGGGGCCGCAATTGGAGCAGGCCTCATTTGTTCGGTAGATGCAGCGGGCGGCGGACGGTCACCCCTTGTCGTCGTCGTGGCTGGCCCGAATGGCGCTGGCAAGTCGACGACGGCCACCCACCTGCTGCAGGGCGCCCTGGCCGTGTCCGAATTCGTCAACGCGGACTCCATCGCACAGGGGCTGTCGGCGTTTCGGCCGGAGTCGGTCGCGCTGGCCGCTGGGCGAGTGATGCTTGGCCGCATCAGGCATCTCGCGGCAGCGCGAGCGGATTTCGCCTTCGAGACGACCCTGGCCGGGCGCAGCTATCCTCCGTGGCTGGGAAGGGTTTGCGCGTCCGGTTATCGAACGCACCTGGCATTTCTGTCCCTGCCCAGCCCCGAACTGGCTATTGCGCGCGTCGCGGCGCGCGTGCGCCTTGGCGGTCACAACGTGGGTGAGGACGTGGTCCGGAGACGCTTTGCCGCCGGTCTGCGAAACTTCTTTGGCATCTACCAGGACGCAGTCGATGCCTGGCAGCTCTACGACAACTCGGATGCTCGTGGCCCACGGTTGATTGCATCGCGGGACGCCGGGGCCAATGTCGTAATCGCGGACCATGAGAGCTGGGACAATCTTGCTGGAGGCACCGGTGATCGAGCAGAAGGTCGCGGACCAGATCCTGAATGAGCGCGTTGCGAACATCCCGCGAAACCTGCACGCGATGCGCCAGGCCGTTTGCGAAGCCCTCCTACAGCACAAACGTGCGGGCAATCCTGTGGCCGTGTGGCGCAATGGCCGGGTTGAATGGATCCCGCCTCAAGATATCCCCTTGGACGATCTCCCCGGGCCTGTGGCCGAATGATGTCGTGCTATCAGGCAGCGAGGCGACTCATTTCGCGAGGGCTGGCTGACGACGGCCTTGCCCTCCAGCGAAGCGGTGGCTATTCTCTCACCGGAGGGTGCGGATGCTAACCTACTATCTTGAAGCGGCGATGCGCCACGCCGAGTACGAACAGTCCACCGAAGGCTCCTGGTGGGGGCATATCCCAAACTTCAAGGGTCTGTGGGCCGATGGGGAGAGCCAGGAGGTCTGCCGGGCCGAGCTGAAGAGCGCGCTCGAAGACTGGGTCCTGTTCAGCTTGCGCCGCCAACTACCGGTCCCCATCGTCGATGGCATCGATCTAACGGTGACAGAAGTCGCCTGATGCCCCGCTACGGCCCGATTAAGCGGCCGGAGCTCATCAGATACCTGCGCCTTCTCGGGTTCGGTGGGCCCTACGCTGGGGGCCGTCATGAATTCATGCAGCGAGGGGATGTCCGCCTCATCCTTCCGAATCCGCATCGGGGAGACATCGGGCTCGACTTCCTTGCGCGTCTGCTACGGGAGGCCGAGGTCACCCGTGAGGAGTGGGAACGGCTGTGATCGGCGACGCCTTTTCGAATCACTCGCCGTGTGAACACGTAGACGACTGGGCATGGATCTGGCCATCCTGTCGTTCGCCGGTGAAGATCGCCTGCTCGTGGGCAAACCGATCGCCGAGTGGGACGTTGCCCCGCTGCTGCGACTCATGTGGGAGCAGTGGAACGAGGTCTTCCGCAAGAGCCTCGGCCAGGCTGAGCGTAGCCTGGTAAGCGAGCTTCGCGACCACCGCAACAACTGGGCGCACCAGCAAGCATTCTCCAGCGACGATGCCGACCGCGCGCTCGACTCCGCGCAGCGGCTCCTCACCGCCGTCTCGGCGTCTCAGGCCGACGAGGTTGGCAAGCTGAAGATGGAGCTGCGGCGGCTCATCTTCGAGGAGCAGGGGCGGACCGAGCGGCGACGCGCCACGGGCGCAGCCGTCGAGAGTCAGGTCACCGGATCGCTCAAGCCCTGGCGCGAGGTGGTGAATCCCCACCAGGACGTGGCGAGCGGCCGCTACCAGCTGGCGGAGTTCGCCGCGGACCTGTGGCAGGTGCGCATCGGTGAGGGAACGGACGAGTACCGGGAGCCGGCGGAGTTCTTCCGCCGCACCTACCTCACCGACAGCCTGCGGCAGCTTCTCATCGGGGCGACCCAGCGCCTGACCGGCCAGGGCAGCGATCCGGTCGTGCAACTCCAGACGAACTTTGGCGGCGGCAAGACCCACTCGATGCTGGCCCTCTACCACCTCTTCTCGGGCACAGCAGCGGGCGAGCTGTTGGGCATCGGCGATCTGCTCCATGAGGCGGGCGTAAGCGAGCTGCCACGCGTGAACCGCGTCGTCATCGTCGGTAACAAGGTCTCGCCCGGCAATCCGGTCGTCAAGTCTGACGGCACCGTGGTGCGCACCATCTGGGGCGAGCTGGCCTGGCAGCTCGGCGAGGAGGCCGGCGGAATTCAGGAGGCGAAGCGCGCCTTCCAGCGTGTGCAGGCCGACGACGAGCGCGCCACCAGCCCCGGCGACGTGCTCCGCGAGCTGATGAATGACTACGGGCCGTGCCTCATCCTGATCGACGAGTGGGTCGCCTACGCTCGTCAGCTCCATGACGACGCCGACCTTCCCGGCGGCAGCTTCGAGACGCACTTCACCTTTGCCCAGGCCCTCACCGAGTCCGCCAAGGCCGCGAGGCAGTGCATGCTGGTGATCAGCCTTCCCCGCGTCAGATAGCGCCGCCTCGCCCCACGCGATGGCCGACGACGTCGAGGTGGGCGGCGAGCGCGGCAGAGCGGCCCTGGATCGACTCCGCAACGCGGTTGGGCGGGTCGAGGCATCGTGGCGACCCGCCAGCGCCGAAGAAGGCTTCGAGATCGTGCGGCGGCGGCTCTTCGAGCCGCTGATCGATCGGGAACAGTTCGTCGCCCGCGATGCCGTTGCGCGCGCCTTCGCCGACCAGTACCGCACCCAGAGCCAGGAGTTCCCACCCGAGAGCCGCGACCCCGGCTACGAAAAGCGCTTGCGGGATGCGTACCCGATCCACCCCGAGCTGTTCGATCGCCTTTACACCGATTGGTCGACGTTGGTGAAGTTCCAGCGCACCAGGGGCGTTCTACGGCTGATGGCAGCCGTGATCCACAGCCTGTGGGAGCGCGGTGATCGGAACCCGCTGATCATGCCCGGGAACGTGCCCATCGACGATCAGCGGGTGCTCTTCGAGCTGACCCGTTACCTCTCCGACAACTGGGTGCCGGTGATCGAGAAGGACGTGGACGGTCCCAATGCTCTGCCCCTGCGCATTGATGGCGAGGTGCCGAACCTAGGCAAGTTCCACGCCACCCGGCGCGTCGCCCGCACTGTGTATATCGGTTCTGCTCCGACAGCAACTGCCGCCAATCGCGGAATCGAGGACCGCCAGGTGCGGCTCGGCTGCGTCATGCCAGGGGAGTCGGCGGCCGTGTTTCGAGATGCCCTTCGACGGCTCAGTGCCGCGGCAACATACCTCTACGAGGAGGGCGCGCGCTACTGGTATTCAACCCAGCCCACCGTCACCAAGCTGGCGGAGGACCGCGCCGAGCTGTTGAGGCGCAATCCAGACAAGGTGGCGGAGGAGCTTGACAAACGGCTGCGGGCGAACGTCCATCAGATGGGTGATTTCAAGCGGGTTCACCCGCTGCCGCACTCGGGGCAGGAGGTGCCCGACGACATGGACGCCCGCCTCGTCGTGCTCGGGCCTGAGTACCCATATAGCCGGGAGGCGGGCAACGCCGCAGAGGCCGCTGTCAAGGCGATCTTCGAGACGCGCGGCAATTCCCCTCGTCTGTATCGCAACACGCTGGTCTTCCTGGCTGTTGACCAGGCGCGCCTCCAGGACCTGGACGAGGGGGCCCGGCGCTACCTTGCCTGGCGGTCCATCGTTGACGAAAAGAACACGCTGGACCTCACCCCGAACCAGGTTCGTCAGGCCGAGACCCAGCAAAACACGGCCGATGGAACCGTGACCGCGCGGATCCCGGAGGCGTATCAGTGGCTCATCGTGCCGACGCAGGGCTCACCCCAGGCGGCGCTGGAGTTTCAGGCGTTTCGCCTTTCCGGTCAGGACCCGCTGGCAGTGCGCGCCAGCAAGAAGCTGCGGAACGACGAGCTGCTCATCACCGCGATGGCCGGGACGCGGCTCGAGATGGAGCTGGACCGCGTGCCGCTTTGGCGCGGCGACCACGTCGAGATCAAGCAGCTTGCCGAGGACTTCGCCCGCTACGTGTATCTGCCGCGCCTGAGAGGGTCGGAGGTCCTCATCGGCGCGATCCGCCTCGGACTGGGGCTCATGCTCTGGCGGCAGGACTCGTTCGCCTACGCCGACAGCTTCGATGAGGCCGCCGGTCGCTACCGAGGCCTGCGGAGTGGAGAGCTGGTGGCGCTCGCCGACGACAACCTCTCCGGTCTCCTGGTGAAGGCTGAGGCCGCAGTTAAACAGCAGGAGGCCGAAGCTCCGACTGCGCCTTCATTTCAGCCCAGGCCCGGAGAGCCTACCCCAACGCCCGGCGCTCGCGATGATGCCGGAAGCACCGATAGCAGGGACCCGCAACCTGACGGGCGCCAGGTGGCTGCTACTCCGAAGCGATTTCACGGCACCGTCGCGCTCAACTCGATGCGGGTCAGCTCCGACGCGGGGAAGATTGCCGAAGAGATCATCGCCCACCTGGCCGGTCTCGTCGGCGCCAACGTGCGCGTCACATTGGAGATCGAGGCCGAAATCGCGGGCGGCGTCCCCGAAAACGTCGTGCGCACCGTCACGGAGAACAGCAACACCCTCAAGGTTCAGGGCGGCTTCGAGTCGGAGTGACCAACACCATCGTCTCCTCGAACGGCACGAGCGCTCGGCCTCTTTTCTGAGCCAGGCCTTCCTCGCTCAGGTGGATGAGGTGGTCGGGTGACGATCGTGTGCGCGCTTTGCTCAGTTGAGCGCCTCCATCCCAGTGTAGGTCGCCGGAAGTCGGGGCTGTTATCATCGCGCCTTTGCTGCGCTCAGTTAGGCAATTCCAGACCCGCTCACTCGGCAGGGATAAAGCACGATTCGCTTGACGCACTACACTAGCGACCCACTCCGTGCGAAGGGTGCGCTCGATGAGGGGCACGATCTCGCTGCTCGACAGCGCGGCGTACTCCTCGTTCGAAGCGTCGATGTACCTGAGCCCGGGCCTGGGGAGCGTGTCCTGGTCCAGGTGATCCTTGGGGACGTCGAGTCGCAGCGACCCGGCGCGAATGTGCTCCTGCCAGGACATCTGGCCGTCGCGCGACAGCAGCCAGTTGACGAACACCTTGCCGGCGTTGGGATTCGGCCCGCCCTCCACCAGGCTGACCGCTCCGCCGCCCACACCATGGGGGCGCCCTCGCGGAACTGGTGGGGGTCGACCGCGCCGATCGGCAGCCCCTGGTCGATCGCCTCCTTGACGTCGTTGGAGCTGATCAGGATGCCGACCGGGAAACGGCCTTGCGCCACCCAGTCGATCATAGATCGGTTCCAGCACCATGACCACGCACGTTGCAGCACCTTGTCCTCAAACGACGGCACCCCAATCGGTCGGGTCTTGCCCTCCCCTTTCGGGGATGTGCACCCGCCGCACCGACGGCGCTCGGTAGCGGCCAGACTTGGCTCGGTTCAGCAGGTCCTGCAGATTCTCCTCCAGGTGCTCCGCATACTCCTCCGCCGTCTGCCCGTCCACCCCGACCGCCCCGTCCTTGCGGGTCCGTCGATACGCTTCTCGCATCCAGTCCAGTCCTATTTGGTGGTTGAGCGAAGTGATACTCAGCTCAGGCGCAACCCGCGCCAGTTCCGCTATCTTCCGTTGTCGCGTTGAGATGGCTTCGGGCCTCGGTATGTCCGCCATCTTTCCTCCAGAAGTTCCGTGATACGGCGCCCCCTTCCCTCCACGGGGTCCCTCCAGGTCGGTCCCCCCGCTTCTGCTTCTTCGGTACTATGAGGCGCTCCGACTCCCTGCCGCCCTTCCCGCCACGCTTCAGTTCCCCTGGCGTGACGGTACCGCCCTGCGCTCGCCTTCTTCGCTCCCGTGGGGCCGAGCGTGCCTCCCACGAGCCCGGGGTTTGGTGCACCAGTCTCCCCACCTCTGGTTTCTGCTGCCGGAACGGCAGGTAGAGTAGGGGACTGGCGCGGTGGCACTTGAGAGTCTGGCGCTGTCCACGCACTTCATTGCAGGCGCTGCGGTCCCAAGACTCAGGCTCCGTTTCCAGCCCCCCCTCATCGAACCGTGCATGCGATTCTCCCGCACACGGCTCTCCAAGGTCGTTCATCGCACCGCTGTCGGCGTTGCCGTGTACCATCTGACGGTCCCCGTTAGCTCATAGACCCCGAGCGCCCGAAAATACGCCAGCGGGTGGCGCTCCCAGTTGCGCCCAGACCGCCCCGTCTTCTTGCTATGCCAGAGCGCCAGCCGTTCGCGGACGTAGTCGTCGATTTGCTGGAACTTGCGCGCCGAGTTGCCCACCCGAAAGTAGCCCCCCCAGCCACGCAAGAACCCATTCAACTCCTCCACCAGCTTCCCGACCGGCTCCGGCAGCCGATGCCTCGGCGCGGTGATCGCCTTGATGCGATCCCGCGCCTTTTGCATCGCCCGACGGCTGGGCCAGCGCCAGAGATACTTCCTCCCTCGCCTGCGCCAGGATTCAACCTTGCGGCCATGGAATCCCAGAAAGTCAAAGCCCGCCCGTCCGTCCCCCACATCGACCACTCGGATCGACCACTCGGGTCTTCTCGGGGTGCAGCGTCAGCCCCAGCCGAGCAAGGATGATCCCCACCCGCCGAAGCCCCTCTCGGGCTGCTCCTTCCGTTCGACACATCACGAAGTCGTCTGCGTACCTCACCAACTGGCCCAGGTGGCGACAGTGGTCCTCCCAGAGCTTGTCCAGCTCGTTCAGCACCACGTTCGCCAACAACGGGGAGATCGGCGATCCCTGGGATACGCCCTGGTCCCTCGGGACTACTGTCCCTCCCTCCAAGACGCCGACCCGCAGCCACCCTTTGAGCAGCTGCACTCATCCGTCGATCGTTGATGCGCTTCTCCACCAATTCCACGAGCTTCGCCTGGGGAATTCGGTCGAAGAACGCCTCGATGTCGGCGTCTATCACCCAGCTCGCCCCTCGGTTCACCGCCTGCCGTATCTGCTCACCCGCTTGGTGCGCACTCCGCTTCGGCCGAAACCCGTACGAGCTCTCCCGAAAATCCACCTCGAAGATCGGCTCCAGCACCAGCTTCGCTGCTGCCTGCACGACCCGATCCCGAACCGTCGGTATCCCCAGCGGTCGCTCTCGCCCGTCTGCCTTCGGGATCATCACCCGCCGCACAGGCTGCGGGCGATATCGTCCCTCTCTCAGCTCGGTCGCCAGCTCCGCCAGAAACTCCGTTACCCCTTGCTCCTCTATGGCGCTGGTGGTCTGCCCATCTACTCCCGCCGTCCCCGCGTTCGCCTTCACCTCCTACCATGCCCTCGCCAAGATGTCCTCGCGGTACACCTTGTCGTAGAGCGCGTGGAGCCGCCGCGCCGTACTCGCCTTCGCGGCCCGATACAGTGCCCTCTGAAGGTCTCGCACCTTATCTGGGGTGTCGTTAGCCTCCGCATTCACCAGTGCTTCCCTCCGTCCAGCACACCGACCAAGTGCGGCCCCTTCCCTCCACGGGCATTACCCCGCTTCTCCAGTACTATGGGCCGCTCCGACTCCCGCTCCGCTCTCCCCCACTTCGTCGGGAACTCCGCTTATAGGGTTCGTCGCTCCCAGTCCACCACGCGGGTTGGCTCTCCCTCGCGCAGCTCTCGCGTGCCAATCGTTCTGTGAACGCCTACGATGCCGTCCGAAGGCCTCGATCTCGCCAGCCGGGTTCGTCAGTCCGTCGATCGAATGATCGCAACCGACTGAGCTGTGTTGCGCTCACCCGGTTTCGACCCTCTCCCTTGGCTTGGTAAAGGGCGTCATCAGCCGCACTAATAAGGTCGATGGCGACGTCTCCCACCGCGGACTCGACTACGGCGACCCCGATGCTCACGGTCAGGTATGGACAGGGGCGTCCGCTAGTATGGGGGATCTGGAGATCCTCGACTCTTGCACGCATCTTCTCCGCAAGGTCACAGGCCGCGGGCATGGAGGTGTTCGGCAGCAGCACCGCGAATTCTTCGCCTCCGTAACGCGCCACGAGGTCGCCGGCGCGCCTCACCGTGTGTTCGAGAGCTTGGGCCACCTGTCGGAGGCAGTCGTCACCCGCAAGATGTCCAAGAGCGTCGTTGTAGTCTTTGAAATGGTCGATATCGATCATCAGGAGAGCTAGGGATGTTGGCTCTCTCGTTGCACGACGCCATTCCTTTTCCAGGACTTCGTCAAATCGGCGGCGATTGGCGATGCCGGTTAGGCCATCGCTCAAGGAGCGTTCCTCGAGCTGCCGCTCGAGGTCCTTCCTCCGCGTGATATCACGGACCATAGCGACCACCAGGCGATCCTCCTTGCTACCGCCCCGGACCGGGCCCAGGGAGATTTCAGCAGCGAACTCCTCGCCATCTTTTCGCACTGCAGTCCATTCGAGCAGCCCGCCATTCTCGACGTCGGGGGCATTGCCGCGCGCCGCGTACGCCACCATCCCGGCCCTGCACTGGTCTCGGAGCCTCTCAGGCATCAGATCCTCGACGAGTAGCTGCACGGCCTCGGAAGCAGAGTAGCCGAACAGGGCTTCCGCCGCGGGATTCCAGAGCACGATGCGCCCCGTGGTCGCGTCGCCCACGATGACCGCATCGCGAATGCTGTCGAACAGAAATCCGATGCCCAGCTCTTCTCGCCTCATAGCAACATCCAAATGATGGGTTACCCTAGACGCTTGATCCGAGGGACGTGAACATCTCGGCGATCTTCGGGCCAAGGATGACAAGGCCGGCAATGGCAACCACCGCCACGAGGGTCATGATCAGCCCATACTCCACCATTCCCTGGCCGAGAGTTCGGGCCTCCGACGCTGCTCCCTTGGATCCCTGCACCAGGTTGCGGAGCATTTTGGCCTCCCTAGCGACAAGAATTGGCTGCTCCAGCGCTGATCGCCGTTGCGATGGCGGTCCGACTCCACCTAGGAAAGCAGCCTGATCTAAGCAGGTCCAACCGAATTCCACCGTAGAAGTCAACGCTCGTCGTGTCGTGGTCACCCGCGGTGAGAACGGAATCGGCGGCCACCACCGAGAAAGCTACGACCGAATTGTGCTTGGCGCATCTTAGCTAGTTAGCTAGTGCGCTAGGCTGTGGAGAGTATACGTCATCGCTCCGTGCCACAACCGAACTTGTGTCCCTCTTCACACTTTTGCCCGCCGATTTCATCCGTTCTCAGCCCCCTACTGCCCGATACACCGCGCTCTCACCCCCATTCACCCGAACCCGCGCCACGATGAGCTGGCCCCGCTCGCGTAGCGTCGCCTCCAGTTCATCCATCTCCCGCTTCGTCGCCCTCAGCGTCCGCATCACCGCCCGCCGCGCGATGCCGCCCTCGCCTGCCCGCGCCACCTCGCGAAAACGCTCCTCCGTCGTCGCCACCGCTAGCGACAGAAACGGCTCGCGTACCTCGTGCCGCCACTCATTCGCCTTCCGGCTCGCAACCGTGGCAGGCTTCGTCCGCTCCCGCCGAAATGGCCGCCCGTCGTACACGTTGCACAGGTCTTCCTTCAGCCCCGCCATGTAGTCCAGCCGGTTCAGTCCATCGTAGAACCCGCTGAACTCGTCCCGCATGAACAGAAGTGGCGAGCCGTCGTGCTCCGCCAGAATCGCCACGAATCGCTGCGGCGTGAAGTCGTTCGGCGCCAGCAGCTCGCGGTCCACCCCTCCACCAGCTCGCGCGCCAGGTCCATCGCCGTGCTCTTCCGATACAACGTCGAGTCGGCTAGGATCAGCACCCACAGCGATGGATACACCTCCCCGCTGGCCAGTCGCAGCACCGCCCGCCGCCCCACCAGCACGCTCAGCGCCACTAGCCCCATCGCCTCGTGGAAGCAGGCCGGCGCATCCGTCCGCCGGCACGCAAACCGCGCATACCGATCCACAAACGTGTCCCGTGCCGCCAGAGCCCTCTCGCCCTTGCTCAGTAGCTCCGATGGTTGCCAGGGCGGCGGCAGCGTCGGCTCTGCCGTTCCGTCGTCGACTCGCTCGGCTTGTGCCGCCAGCTTCCGCTCCAGGCCGGCGAGCTGGTTCATCAGGTGCCCCGTCATGTTGACGTCGCCCGTCCGCTACGCCAGCTCCTGAGCCACCGCGGACAATTGCCGGTTGTCGCTCAACCCAATCCGCACCGTCTGGAGCTGCATCGTCCCGCACGTGAAGTGGATCGTCGCCCGGATGCTCCTACCCCGCATCCGCTGCCACCCCTGCACGTGCGCATCCACGTCGCCTCCCGAAAGCCGAAACACCTCGCTCATCCGCACCCACTCCCTCTTTAGAGCGAAGAGCCGTGCAATCGGGCATCGTGCTCAGCCCCCTGCCGCCCTCATAGGCATCTAGTCTCATAGTTGACTAAATGAGTACCGTTGCGGTAATATTTCAACCCGGCAACAAAGGCTGGTTGCATACGCTAGTTGCAGGGGCTAGGTAGGCCGGTCGTCTTTGGCCCCAGGGCCGCTCGGCACTACCACCGGGCAACAAAGTGGAAACTACCGACCAGTTCCCGGCCAATCCTGGCGCAGCGCGTCTTCGCCCCGCGAGCTTTCATCTCCGATTGGCCCCCCCTCTCCGTATGGCAGATATGTGGCGGCGGCTGCCCCTGGCGAGCCGAATTGGCCCCCTCATCGCGGCGACCGGCCTGATTACCGGGATCACCGCCGTCCTCGTCGTCGCCTGGCAGCTCCAGGTCGTTGCTTTCGCCCAGCTCGAGCGCGCGCAGATTGCAATCGCCGACTCGGCTGCGGCCATCGCCGATGAACACCTGAATGCTGCCCAGGCCCTGGTTTCTTCCGTGGCGAGCCGGCCCACGGTGCGAGCTGCCGCCGAACGTGCGGACTGGGATTCCCCGGATATCGTCGCTGCGCTCCAGTTCCTCCGCCAGGAGGTGCCCAGCTTTATCAACGTCGGCTTGTTGGACGGGGCTGGCCGATCCCGCGCCAATGTGCTCAATCCAGCCACCAACGGGCTCAGCTTTGCGGATAGAGAGTACTTCGTGGAGGCGTTGCGAACCGGGCGAGCCAGCGTAACGAATCCCTTTCTCTCAGCGAATCCGGTCGCTCCCACCTTTGCCGTCGGCGCTCCGATTTACGGCCGCGACGGGGCGATTCACGCGGTTCTCGTCGTCGGATTCGACCTTGGTCGTCTCGCGACCGAGATGCGGTCTCCGGGCGCCAGCGAAGGAGGACGCCTCGTCCTCGTATCACCTTCAGGTGTCACTGCCGTTCATTCCGACCCGCAAAAGGCACTGGCGCCGATATCAGATGAGGGTCCGTGGGCGACGGACGCACACAGGCGCGGGGCGATATCGACGGGGATTGAGACGATGCCAAGAGGCGACGGCGACCGTCTGATCGCCTACGCCCCATTGCGACAAGCCGGGTGGGGCGTTTTGATTTCAACACCGACCGCGGCAATCTACGGCCCGGTCAACCTGGCGACAAGCCGAGCAGCCGCCATCGCAGTGCCGCTCGCCCTGATGTTGGGCGTTGCCGGTGGGTGGACAGCGATTCGTCTCCTGCAGCCATTGCGTGCGCTGTCTCGTGCCACGGCCCGGGTAGCGCAGGGCAACCTCAGCGTTCGCGTTCGACCCGAGGGAGCATCAGACCTGCGGACTCTGGCCGAAGAGTTCAACCGGATGACCGAGGCTCTGGAAAAAAAGGATGATGAGCAGCTTCGTCAAAGGGCCGACCTCCTTGAACGTGAGGTTCAGGAGCGCATTGAGGCGGCGATCAATCTCGAAGCGGCCAACAAGGAGCTCGAGGCTTTCAGCTACACGGTCTCGCACGATCTGCGCGCCCCGCTTCGCGCAATGGACGGCTTCTCTCGCATCCTGGAGGAGGACCACGGGTCCGAGCTCTCGGTCGAGGCCCGACGATACCTTGGCCTGGTCCGCTCGAACGCGCTCCAGATGGGCGCGCTCGTCGATGACCTCTTGGCGTTCTCCAAGCTCGCCAGGCAGGGACTCGCCAAAGAGTCCACCGATCCGGGTCGCATTGCACGGGGCGTACTCGCGGATTTGATGCAACACGAGGACGGACGGCAGATCGACGTCTCCATCCGCGAGCTGCCGTCCTGCCTGGCGGACCCGTCTCTGCTGCGCCAGGTGTTCAGCAATCTCCTCGGCAACGCTTTGAAGTACACGCGTCGGCGCGAACGGGCGGAGATCGAGGTCGGCAGTCGTGTGGTCGATGGAGAGGTCGCCTACTTCGTAACGGATAACGGGACGGGGTTCGATATGCAGTACGCCGGCAAACTCTTCGGCGTCTTCCAGCGGCTCCACCGCAGTGAGGAGTTTGAAGGGACCGGCGTCGGGTTAGCGATCGTGCAACGCATCATCCACCGACATGAAGGACGCGTCTGGGCAGAGGCTGCGATCGACAAAGGCGCGACCTTCTCGTTCACCTTGGGAGGAAACAATGGACGAGGCTAACGACGTTGTCGTCGAGCTGTTGCTCGTGGAAGACAATCCAAGCGACCTCGAGCTTACCCTGCACGCGCTGAAGCGCAACAACGTGACCAACCGAATTCACGTCGCCCGTGATGGCGCCGAGGCCCTCGATTTCCTTTTTGGCAACGGCGAGCAGGCTGGCCACATTGGGCGGCGAGCACCGCGTGTGGTGCTTCTGGATCTGAAACTGCCGCTCGTCGACGGTCTCGAGGTGCTTCGACGCATCAAAGCTGATGAGCGGACTCAGCAGATTCCTGTCGTTGTGCTGACCTCCTCTCGCGAGGAGCGCGATCTCGTCGAGAGCTACCGCCTCGGAGTGAACAGCTACATCGTGAAGCCCGTCGACTTCGCCCAGTTCACCGAGGCAATTCGGCAGATTGGCTACTACTGGAGCATCTTGAACGAAGCGCCTGTCGTCTAGTGGGTCAGTTTGCATGATGATAGCCATTCGTAAGCGCGGAGAATTGCCCCTCTCCCACCGAAGTGGGAGCGGCTGGGTGGGGGAGCCTTCCCCGCTCGACGACACACGCGTATGCGTCGTTGTGGGTAAGGCATGCGTGACCCTACGGGGTGAAACGGTGAAGTGGAGCGCGACGTGAGAGAACAGTCGTTGAGGGTCCTGGTCGTCGAGGACAATCCGAGTGATACCGAGCTTGTGGAGCGCCAGCTCCGGCGAGAGTTTGGCGTCGTTGAAACGCGCCGAGTCGAGACTATGCCGGACCTCGAGGCCGCGCTCACAAAGGAAGCCTGGGACCTGCTGCTCGTCGACTACTCGCTCCCCGAGTTAAGCGCACCGGCAGCTCTCGATCGTGTCAGCAGCCTCGGCCTGCACATACCTGCGATCGTCGTCTCAGGAAGCATCAGCGACGAGATCGCTGGCGAGCTTCTCAAGGCTGGGGCTGCTGATTTCCTGATCAAAGATCGGCTCGCTCGCTTGGGGCATGCCGCTCGCGCGGCAATCGAGAAGGCAGGCTGGCTTGCACAGGCGCGAGCGGCCGAGCTTTCCAGGAGCGCAAGCGAGGCGCTGTATCGAAACATTGTTAATTCCACCGACGACGCCATCTTCGCCAACACCACCGATGGCTTGATCACGAGCTGGAATCGAGGAGCCGAGCGTCTGTACGGCTACCTCGCTTCTGAGATGATCGGGCGTCCGATCTCCCTGTTGGCGCCGGGATCTCGGCAGTCAGAGGCCTCGACAATTCTCGCGCAGGTCGCCGCGGGCACACGCGTTCCTCACTTCGACACCGTCCAGGTGCGGAAAGATGGCTCGCTGATCGATGTCACGCTGAAGGTGTCGCCCATCAAGGATGGCGAACGGGCCATCGTCGGCTCATCCAGCATTGCTCGCAACATTACCGACCGAGAGCGAGCGCGGAAGATGCTGATCGAGAGTGAGCAGCGGCTGGAAGGGGCTGAGCGTCTTGCCCATCTCGGCCACTGGGTCTGGGACGTGCTGAGCGACGAGGTATCCGGTTCGGACGAATTCTATCGCGTTTTCGGCTTGGAGCCGCACGCAATCCCGATCGTCAGATGGGCGGAGTTGGTAGAGCAGATCGACCCGGATGACCGTGAATCGGTGCAAGAGCTGGTGGCCCAATCGATCCGAGATAGCGTGCCATTCGACTATCAGGCACGCTTCCGTCGCCCCGATGGCACTTCTTGCGTGATCGAAAGTAAAGCGGTGCCGGAGCTCAACCGCGACGGCAGGGTCGTGTGCATGGCCGGTACGGCGCAGGACGTTACTGACCGCACGCAGACCGAGGATTCGCTGCGTCAGGCGCAAAAGATGGAAGCAGTTGGCCTCCTGGCCGGCGGGATTGCCCACGACTTCAACAACCTCCTCACCGCGATCATCGGGTTCAGCAGCCTCGTCATGGACAGCCTGCCCGAAGATGATCCACGTCGCGAGTTGGTTCATGAAATCGCCGATGCCGGTGACCGAGCCGCCGTGCTAACCCGCCAGCTGCTCGCGTTCAGTCGCAAGCAGATTCTCCGTCCGCAGCTGCTGTGTCTCAACACCATCGTTGCCGACATGGACAAACTCCTGCGCCGCGTTATTAGTGAGGACATCGACTTGGTGACGAACCTTGCGCCCGATCTCGGTGCGACGATGGTTGATCCGGGCCAGATCGAGCAAATCATCGTCAACCTGGCAGTCAACGCTCGGGACGCTATGCCCGACGGCGGCAAGCTGACGATCGAAACCGCGAACGTCGAGCTGGACTCCACGTACCTCAGTCAGCACTTGGATGCGACACCCGGGCCCTACGTCCTTCTTGTCGTAACGGATACCGGCTTCGGGATGGATCACGAAATCCAGAGCCACATCTTCGAGCCGTTCTTCACCACCAAGGAGGTCGGCCGGGGCACCGGGCTCGGCCTATCCACGGTCTTCGGCATTGTGAAGCAGAGTGGTGGCGATATTCACGTCTGTAGCATAGTGGGACGGGGAACCACCTTCAAGGTGTACTTGCCGCGGTTAGACCTTCCCCTGACATCCACGCTTGCCAGAGTGGTGGAGGAGATCCCCAGGGGAGACGAGACAGTATTACTGGTTGAGGACGAGCCGGCGGTCCGCTCTCTGGCTCGTGCCGTGCTTGAGTCGCTCGGTTACACCGTGGTCGAAGTAAGCCGCGGAGCCGATGCCATTGCCGCCGCCGCCACTCATCCGGCGCACGTTGATCTGCTTTTGACCGACATGGTGATGCCTGAAATGGGCGGGCGCGAATTGGCGACGCGTCTCATGGCGACGAACGCGGACATCAAGATTCTCTACATGTCAGGATTTTCGGGCGCGGCCAGCATCCATCAGCGGACGCTGGACCCTTCGGAGGTCTTCCTGGCCAAGCCGTTTACTCCATTCGCTCTCGCAACGAAAGTGCGAGAGGCCCTGGGTGGGACATGACGCCGCAGAAGGCTAACTCACTCCCCATGGGTTGGCCCCCCCAGCCGCCACCTCCCCTTCGGCTCATCAGACCGGACTCGCACCGGCAACTCGATTCGCTCCGCTACGGCGGCTTCGTCACGTCGGTGGAAACGGCAGGATCGAGCGGTATTTGTCCATAACCTGGCGGCGTAGCTCCAAGGGGCTGCGGCTTACCTTGGGGAAGCTGTCCTTTAGTTTCGCGATCGCCCGGATCCCTTTGCCTTGTGCGTGCAAGTAGCGAATCGTGGCCCATCCCTCCATGGTCAGCATCTCCTCCGTCGTCTCCTCGCGGTCTTTCCCGCGAGGGCGATGCTGCCAGGGGGTGGGTCCCTTTTAACGCGTAAACTGGGTCCCTTTTCAAACGTAATCAACACCACGCCCCGCGCCTCGTTTCGCGCCTCTGTTCGTTGCGATTGACCGTGGCTTCCTGGCGGATGAAGACCTTGCCCCCAGCATCCACTACTCGTTCGAGCCGTCCGAGCATAAGCCGGACTTCTGGGCGGGAGGCGTGGCTTACAAGACCTACCTGGGCGGCGACGACATCCGCATGATCGCCGGGTTCTCCACGAACGAGTCGTCTCACGTGCTCATCGTTCGCGAAAGCATCGAGTCGCCTCAGCAGCTCGAAGAGGTGCTCCTCTCCGGTGGCTATGGCGCCAGTCGCCGGCGTTTCATCGATGAGCTGAACCGCATCCTTGCCGCGAACGGCGTGAACATGGACGATTCGCGGATC
>JAERMM010000325.1 GCA_016844585.1 Chloroflexota bacterium
GAGTCCTGACACTCGAAACGACGATCCGCGCTGGTCTCGACCCGAGCGAGGCGTACAACGACGTACCGGGCCGCGACCCCCATTCCCGTTAAGCACCCGTCTGTGATACGGGCCCTTGAGCTCAGTTCAGCGTCTGGATAGAATTGCGCCACACCGTCGCGAACGCGTGGCCTGACCCCACGTGAGCCTCCATGCATCAGAGCCGAGAGCAACTCAAATCGACATTCGACCGGATGGCATCGCTGGCGAAACGTCATACCTGGGTGCCCGGTGAGCCGTCTCCGGTCGAGTTGCGCCTGACGACGATGGATTCGCCCGAGCAAGTCTCATTTGAGGCTGTAGAGTCGTTCGTCGACTACGCCAGACAAAAGCATCAAGTCGATCTTTCGTTGGTCGCCGGTGGATACGGGTGCTTTGAGCTCGGGTTTGCTGCGGATGCTCCGAGCGCTGTACCGCTGCAGCGGGCCCTGGCCGACGACAAGGAACTGCAGGCCTTGCTGAACGTGCTCGGCGTGCACATCACTCGACTCAAGACTCCGCGCGAGCAGTCGAGCTACTGTGCCTACTATGACATGCAGGTCGCCGTCGCAACGAACCGGTCGGTCGGCGCGCCCGTCATGAGCGACGAGAATGGCGTCGTGGGTGCGTTCGGCAATGAGTTCAGCGACACGATGCACTATGCGATTGCGGACATGTCCGTCGTGGACCTGACCCGTGGCCAGAGCCGTGAAGGAATGCTTCGCCGAGCCTGCCGCATCATGACGTTCGGCGTGTTCGGGAGGCGCAAGAGACCTCGTAGAGCCATCCTGCGCAGACTTGCAGAGATGCGAGAGGCTGACTTCAAGGCTACAGTCAGAACACTTGCGAAAAACGGCGCTCTCCTGACTGTGCACGGTTATGCCAATGACTTCGACGAGCCCCTGCGGTCATGCACGCTCGGGGACTATCTGATCCGACTCGAACAACTAGGACGAGTGCCCGTCCTGTTCTCGTGGCCTTCCCAAGGGTCGACTATCGCCTACACCCCAGACGAGAATCAGGCTCGAAACAGCCAGCGGCCGTTCCTGGACGCACTACACATCGTCGCTGACGCCACTAGGGGAAAGACGATGGACCTGCTGGCCCACAGCCATGGCAACATGGTCGTCGTGAGCGCGCTCGGTGAGACATATTGCAAGATCGCTGCGACGCCGCTCGGACGCTTAGTGCTCGTGGAGCCGGACGTTGATCAGAAGTTCCTCGAGCAACGGGTCGACGACGTGCTGTCGGCGAGCAATCGAGTGACCCTTTACCACTCGAGAAACGATCGCGCCTTATGGTTTGCCGAGAAGCTCTTCGCAAGTATCCGAGCTGGCCGCGCGGGCGCGTCGGCTGCAAGCGTGGCCACCGCCGGCGAGCGGCTTGAAGTCATCGATGCGTCCAACGTCGCCGCTGGTCTGTCCCGCCATGCACCGCACATCGATTCACCTGAAGTCATTCGGGACATTCACGATGTGCTCGAGGGTACGCCTCCACTGAATCGGTTTGGCGTGCGGAAAGCGGCGCAGGCGGGCTACTGGGAAATAGTTCCTAGCTATAGCTAAGCTAAATTAGGCAAGCCCTGCTACGTTTCCGATCCTACCGGCGAGTTGCCTCTCTTTAGACGACCAGTAGCCCGGAGGGATACCGGCACTGGCGCCGAGAACGATCATCGGACCCCAGTCGTGTTGGCGGAGAACGTTGGTCCCTTGAGGAGAGAGCGTCGACGCCCAGATTTCAACCCGGTTTCCGGTGCCTCACGAAAGTATACCGACTCTTCGTCAGGGTCACCGAATCGAGCTGAGCCAGCCCGCCACTTCCACACCAGGGCTTGAGAGGGTGTTTCATACTAATAGATGCGGTCCCTAGGAATCAGTTCGCGATGGATAGCGTCGAATGCCGCCGCTGTTTATTGGGAAACGTCCTTGTCGGGAAACGCCCTGGTCCCGGGCCCGCGCAAGGGCTCCAGTCGCTCACGCTCGACGGCGACGAGCAACTCGGCGTCAGCATCATCATTCGGGCCATCGAAGAGCCGCTGCGCTGGATCGCGACCAACGCGGGCCACGAGGGGGCCATCGTCGTGCAGCGCGTGAAGGACATGGACGGTGACGAGGGCTTCAACGCGCAGACGGAACAGTACGAGAACCTCGTGAAGGCCGGCGTCATCGACCCGGCCAAGGTGGTCCGCTCGGCACTGCAGAACGCCGCGTCGATCGCGTCGCTTCTGTTGACGACCGAGGCGGTCATCTCGCATGCGCCGGACGACCACAAGGCGGCCGCGGCGCCTAGCGGCGGCATGGGCGGAGGGATGTACTAGCGGAATGGGCCCACTGCGAGAGCTGCTCGCGACCGATCATCGGCAGGCGCTGGAATTCTTCTTCCAGCGCCTGAAGGATGTCTCCGGAGCCGGCGTCGATCAACAGGAACTCCTCTACAACGCCAGTGTGCTGGCTCACTACGCCCAGATATCAACGCAGGCCACGGTCGGTCTCTCGACTCCGGCAAACCTCAGTGCGATTTTCGATCACTTCGTCGTGGATTCGACGCTGCAGGCCGACAGCCTGATGATGGAGACCGCCGGCGCCCAGTGTCTGGTGCTCGCGGGATTCTTCGAGGATCAGATGCGCCGGCGGCACAACATCCGCTGGTACGGCGAACTCGGCGCCGGTTTTTTCAGCCGGGCGGCCACGCGGGAAGCTTCTCCGCACAAGGCCCAACTGCTGGACACGATCGCGAGGCACTTTGATGTCTGGCGTCAGCGCCAGGCGCAGCTCAGCCGCGTCTTGCGCGACGAGCCTTTTCTGCTCGCTTCGCCCAAGCGTCCCACGTAGAGGCCAATCGCACCTGTTCGCTGAGGCAGTCGATCGCTGCGCGAGCGACCGAGCCTTATTCCAGGCCATGCACGTTGACCCGCCCGTACTGCCGGAAATGATGATCGAACGTGAACGCACGCGGTACGCGGCGAGCGTCGAGCACGGCGAAAGAGATGGCGTCGCACAACGTCCAGTCCTTGTCGACGTGTCGCGCGAGAATCTCTTTGGCGCGTTGCTCCTCGGCGGGAAGACACAGAGCTGAGCACGGGTGACACGCTCGCGTCCGCCGGTTCGCTCGACGCGGCGCTGTCCGCGTCGGGGGGCGTGCTGAACGGCGTCGACGCCGTCA
>JAERMM010000095.1 GCA_016844585.1 Chloroflexota bacterium
CCGCTGCCCGGAGTCGAATCGATCGTCGCCGCGGTCACCTCGCCGACCTGCAGGAGCGGCTGCGCACCCGACAGCGTAGCTACATCGAGTCGCAATGGGACCACCCACAGATCGCCGAGGCGCGCCTCTCTTCCGAGCTGTGGGAGGTGGTGAGGAATGAGGACTTCCTCTACACGTCACCGCGCTTCCGCACGATGGCGCCCGGAATCGGCGAGATCCCCGATTCAGAGCGGTGCCTCGGCGGCGGTGGCGGCGGGGCCGTTGGCACCGGCCCTGGCTTTTTCACTGGCGTCTCGCTCGCCATGAAGGACAGCGGCAAACTGCTGGTCTCCATGACAGGCGATGGCGAGTACGTATCCGGCTGCCAGGCGCTCTGGACCGCCGCGCACTACCACCTGCCTGGCCTGTGGGTGATCAACAACAACCGCTCGTATTACAACGACGAGGATCATCAGGACAACATCGCGAAGATCCGCGAGCGACCGCCAGAAAACAAATGGATCGCGATGCGGATGGAGCGGCCAGAGATCGATCTCGCAGGCCTGGCGCGAAGCTTCGGCGCCACCGGCTTCGGTCCCGTAAAGGAGGCTGGCGACCTGACGCCGACGTTTGCGAAAGCGGTGGACGCAGCCAAGTCTGGCGAGATGGTGGTCGTCGACGTGTGGACCGAGAATCGAACCCGCGGGATGATGTAGGCGATATACTCTTATCGGCCCGCCGAGGGCCGTTTTCTATCAGCGCGTTCGGGCCTGTAGCTCAGCTGGGAGAGCGCGCGGTTCGCATCCGCGAGGTCAGGGGTTCGAGTCCCCTCAGGTCCACCACGTGGGGGGCGGCAGGTGCTCACGGTCGGGCCCCAGAATGCTGAAGACGAGGGCTCTTCTGCTCTTCCACCCGTGAGCCCCCCGGCCGGTCGTCTTTAACCGCATATGGACCTCGAACTCGCCGGCAAGGGCGCTCTCGTCACCGGGTCCTCGCGGGGCATCGGGAAGCACGTCGCCATCGCCCTCGCGCGTGAGGGCTGCAACGTCGCTATCTCTGGCCGCTCTTCCGACGCCCTCACTGCCGCGGCCGACGAGATCCGCGACCTCGGCGCCAGGGTAGCGGCCATCGTTGTCGACTTCATGGAGCCGGGGGGCCCAGAGCGGTTCGTCGGAGAGGCACACCTGGCTTTGAGGCGTGTCGACGTGTTGGTGAACTGCGTTGGAGGCGGCCGAGGAGGCCGATTCCTCGACACGACCGACGAAGACTGGCAGGGCGCCATCGACGCGAACGTGTTCCCAGCGATTCGCGCGAGCCGCGCAGCCATTCCGCTCATGCTTGCGCAGGGCGGCGGCTCGATCATCATGATCTCGTCTCTCTACGGCCGAGAAGCGTCGCCCCTCCCGGACCAGGCGCCGTCGTACAGCGCGCCCTACCACCTGGCGAAGATTGCCGAGATGAGCCTCGCAAAGACCATGGCGCGCGAGCTGGCCCCGATGGGAATCCGGGTCAACAGCGTGGCGCCCGGCTCGACTCTGTCTCCCGGCGGACGTTGGGCCCAACGCCTTTCCTCGGACCCGGAGCGCATCGCCCGCTTCATTCGCGAGGAGATGCCACTCGGCCGCTTCGGTCGACCCGATGAGGTCGCCGCCGTCGTGGCGTTTCTGGCTTCCCCACGCGCCAGTCTGGTAACTGGCGCCAGCATCGCCGTTGACGGTGGCCAGAGCCGCAGCGCCCTCTGACACGTCAGCCACTGATCACTGAAGAACGTTCGCCCTATCGGACATGACGACGCCCTATCGGCCCTCGTCCGTTTCCGGCCGCAACCGAATCACCGGGATCTCACGGTCGGTTTTCGCCTGGTAGCCGACGTAAGCCGGCGTCTTGGCCACGATTCGCGACCAGGCCGCCTCCCGTTCAACCCCCTTGAGGGACTCGGGACGCACGCGAACGCGAACCTTCTGATTTGCTACCTCGATCCAGACCTGATCCGGGCGCTTCGCCATGTTGACATACCAGGCGGGATGCCTTGCCGAGCCCCCGTACGACGCCACGACAAGCCACCCATCCGCGCCATCGGAGAACCACAGCAGGGGAACCCGGCGCATGCGGCCGGACTTCGCTCCCACTGTCGTCAAGAAGATCAACGGTGCACGCCCCAGCCGCATGGCGACGAGCATAAGGCCGAGCACGGCCCTCCGGAGCAGCGGCGGCAGCTTTGACAACCCTGTACCCCGGGTCCCGCTGGGAGTCAGTTCAACCACTTTGCTTCTCGTTTCGCCACAGTGCATCCCGTTCTGCATACATTCTAGTAAACTGAGTAGTAGACTGAATTGCATGCTTATCGGAGGTCTAGGTCGTGGCCGGAACCACCGTGCGTTTGAGCGAAGAAACCCGGGCGATCGTCAAGGAGCTGGCGGGGAAGACGAACGAATCGATGCAGGACGTGCTGGCCAAAGCTGTCGAGTCCTACCGTCGGGAACAATTCTGGCGTGAGACGAACCAGGCATATGCTGAGATGCGGGCCAACCCCGAGGAATGGAAAGAGTATCAGGATGAGTTACGCCTCTGGGAAAACACCCTCATGGACGGACTGGAGGACGAACCCTACGACCTTTCGGACCAGACTTGAGGGAGATTAGCCCGGTCAGGGGCGAAGTCTGGCTGGTTGACATGGATCCCGTTAGGGGCCACGAGCAGGGCGGTCGCCGCCCGACGCTTGTGATTTCGTCAAACGGCTTCAACGAGAGCGGAGCCGGGCTTGCCGTCATCGTGCCCCTCACCACAAGAAGGAGAAACCTGCCCCTACACGTCGCAATCGCCCCGCCGGAAGGCGGCGTCCGCGCTCCCAGCTTCGTGCTTTGCGAGGCCCTCCGATCCGCGGCGAAAGAGCGCTTCGTAGAGCGTTGGGGCTGGGTCACTTCACGAACGCTTCAACAGGTCGAAGCTCGTTTGCGGCTGCTTCTCGAGTTATAGATCGCTCACCTCCGCAGCGCCCGCAGCCGCTCGACGACGCGCGGCAAAACGTCGAGCACTCGAGCAACTTCAGCCTCCGTGTTCTCTACACCCAGACTGAGTCGCAGATTCCCTTCCGCCAGTGCTGTCGGTACCCCCATCGCCTTGAGAACGTGCGACGGCTCCAGCGTCGCGGAGGAGCACGCCGAGCCGGAAGCCGCCAGGATGCCCTGGACATCCAGCGCCTGCAAGAGCGCCTCGCCGTCTACCCTCTCGAAGCAGAAGCTGGCGATGTGCGGCAACCGATCCGTAGGATGCCCAGTGAGCTGCGCGCCTGGAACCCCATCACAGATGCCGGTAATCAACCGAGCCGTCAAATCGGCCACCGCGTTAGCTCGCTCCGCGTGTGTCGGCAATGCAAGCTCGAGCGCGCGCGTCATCCCCATTATCGCGGGCACGTCCTCCTGTCCGGAGCGTCGTCCGCGTTCGCGGTCGTCGCCGGTCAGAAGCGATTGGAGCAGCACGCCGCGCCGCGCCCACAGCAATCCAGCGCCCTTCGGGCCCCCAACCTTGTGACTCGAGAGCGACAGCAGGTCCACACCGAGCGCGCCGGCGTCGAGCGGCAAAAAGCCAGCAGCAACCGCGTCGGTGTGGAACGCGACGGTCGGTCGGCGGGCTTTGACGCGCCGAGCCAGCTCGCGGACCGGCTGCACTGTGCCGACCTCATTGTTGGCCAGCATGATCGAGACCAGTACCGTGTCATCGGAGATTGCGGCATCGAGGCTGTCGCCGTCGACCAGACCGTGCTCGTCGACCGGCAGATACGTCACCCGCCACCCCTGCTTCTCCAGATGCTTCGCGGTGTCGATCACCGCCCGATGCTCGATCTGCGTCGTGACGATGTGGCGGCCGCGATGCTGGCTGGCAAGGGCGACGCCCCGCACCGCCAGATTTACGGACTCAGTCCCGGAGCTGGTGAAAACGATCTCGGCCGGCTCGGACCCGAGCACGGCTGCGACCCTTCTCCGTGCATCGTCCAACTCGCGCTTCATGCCGCGGCCCCCACGGTACAGACCCGAGGGGCTCAACCACTTCTCAGTGAAATACGGCGCCATTGCTTCGAACACCCCCGGGGCCAGCGGGGTCGTCGCGGTGTGGTCGAGGTAGACCGGTGCCGAGCCTGTCGAAGCGGACTGATTCAATTCGAGCCCCGGTTCCCGACGGCATCTCCGAGGCCAACCAACGAAGACATCTCTTCCCCGATAGCCGAGGCTATTCGGCACAGATTACAGCAATCAGCTTCGGGCGCAACCACCGGCTTCACGGGCGGCCTCGTGTCAGTTCACCAGACTCCTAAATGTCCCCGGGTCGGTATACGAAATAGGAGAAACCGTTGGGACTGGCGAGCCCTCGATCGAGCCGGTACTCTCGTTCCAGGGCATCCATGACCTCATCAGGCAGGAACTTGTAGTTCAGCACCACGACTCGCCACCGATGCAGCCGAATCGAGTCGACAAGCGTTTCAGCCGTCCAGCGTCCGAGCGCCTTCTCGGATCGCAGATCGATCGGCTGAATCCACACGGGTGAGCCAGCCAGCACAGAGAACCCCGCCGGCTCCACGAGCGCCATCGGCGCCGCCTCGCGCACTATCGCCTCGACCTCAGCGCCGATGCGCACGTCTTCGGCCACGGGCGTCGAACCTTTGGCCGGTCCTGGCGGGTACTGGCTCATGAAGCCGTTCGGGATGTGCACCAGCAACACCAGTTGCGCCAGGCATAGCACCGATGCGCCCAGGGAAGCGGCGGGGTGGGGGGTTACCTTCGATAACATGGCTTCGCGCCAGACCCAACCGACAAGTAAAGCAAGCGCGACCGTTGGCTCGAGTAAGTAGTTCACGTCGCTGCTCACGTTTCCGACCGACGGTATGGTCGCGAGGGCTGTCGCGGCATATACCCAGATGAGCGCCACGCCGTTACGATGCCTGCGCCATCGGACGAGCGCCGCACCCACGGCAACAACCACTAGCGCAAGAGCAAAGACGTTCAACTTTGCGAACATCCAGGCCCATTCGGCGACGCGGCCAAAATCAAATGGGTTGGCTGCGTTCCCGAAGATGACGTGCTGAACGTACTGGCCGCCCGACAACGCGTTGAACGCTAGCGTGACGAAGCCGACCGCGCCGCCGACCAGGGCGGCGAACGGCAGCGCACGCCAATCGCGGCGGAGCGCTAGCCAGAGGGTCACTGCCACCGGCGCGGCGACAAGCGTCTGCTTCGTGCAAAGCGCCAGGGCGCAGCAGAGGGCCGACAACAAGATCCGTCGCCAGGTGGGAGAACGGGAGTCTACCAGGGTGAGGACGCCAGCGAGCGCGAATGCCAGGCCAAGCACGTCGACCCGAGCCAGCGGCGCCCACTGATACACAAAAGTAGAACCGAACCAGAGCCCTGCGGACGCGGCCACCCCGTGCCAGGGCGCCCCGATCTCCCGCGCTCTCCACGCGATCATCAGGCCGATCGCCACCGTCGCGGCGAGCGAGATCGTGCGCGCAGCCACGAACGAGCCATTCCCGAACGACAGAAGGCCAACCACTACCAGGTAGAGCGGTGGATAGGGAGATCGGACCATGGGGAACTGGGTAATGTCAGCCCAAACCGCCTCCCCGCGCAGCAGGCGGAGGGAGTCGTTGAGAATGTAGCCCTCGGCATAGTTCAGGTCATATGGGTAGACCGCGCTCACCATGCCGTGGACCAGCAACTCACAAACGTAGAGCAGGGCGATCCCGATGATCAGAATACGGACTGCCGGGTACGTTGCGGACTGGAGGAATGAAGCAGCGGGCGAGCGCGCGGCGCGCAAGCCCGCCTCTGTGGCCGCTACGTTATGGGCGCGGACACTAGGACTAGGACGCGCGACGATCAGGCCGGTCCTGATCGAGGGCATCAAGCAATTGGCTTCCCAGCACTCGGTAAGCTCGCCCAACGCGCGCCGCGCGAAGCTTACCGGCCTTTAGCCACCGGCGAGCCGTCGCATCGCTGATTCGCAAGATTTGGCACACTTCAGCCAGCGTATAGACTGCATTTGCCCTGATTTCGATGTTCGATCCAACCATAGCACTACTCCGCGTGCAGATATTCACTATTTCCGAAGACCATTCGCCTGCAATGTCAGTATAGACTACAGTGCCGGACGAAAGTCGTGGGTGGGCATGCACACGCATCGCTTTCTACTCTCCCCGCGTTCATTCGGCGCCGAGAACGACCCGAGCAGTTCAGGCTAGAATAGACGCGCCATGCGCCCCTTGCGAGGGATGTAGCCTCGTGCGCGCCTCCGCGGCATCTCAAATAGGAGACCCTCTTGCCGTTTGATTCATCCGACTATGAGCTTCGAGCGAAGCTCGCCCTGGGATGTCGGATACTCGCGATGGAGGGCCACAGCGACGTCATCTGGGGCCATTTGACCCTACGCGACCCGAACGATCCTGGGCGCTTCTGGATGAAAGCAGCCGCCATTGGACTCGATGAGATGACGGCCGATGATCTGGTCCTGCTCGACCTGGAAGGGACCAAGATCGCTGGGATGCGCCAGCGGCACAACGAATTCCCCATTCATGCCGAGATCCTGCGAGCGCGAACGGACGTCAACGCGGTCGTACATACGCACCCGACGCTTCCCACCGTGCTCGCAACAAGCGGCCACCGAATCCGCCCGGTCACTCATGAGGGCTGTTACTTCTACCCGCCCGACATCCCAATCTTCTCGGAGATGACGGATCTCATCGTCACCCGCGACCAGGGCGCGTCCGTGGCGCGGGCGCTGGGCAGCCACCGCGCGCTCTTGATGAAGAACCACGGCATCGCCATAGCCGCGGCATCGGTCGAGGAAGCTGTCGTGGCATCGATGCTGCTCACCAAAGCCGCTGAGGCGCAGGCAGCGGCCATCCGCGTAGGTCAGAACGTGCCGTGCACCTCTGATGAGGAAGCGCTTGAGAAGCGTCAGCACATCTATCATCCCGAGAACATATCTCGCGCCTGGCAGTACCTCGCTCGCAAGGAGCGGCGCTGGGACGGGTTCCCGAGATAGCATCCGTGTCATAAAAGCCAAGTCATCCTGACGGGGCGAAGCGCGAACGGCCCGTGCCATTCGAAAAAACGGCTTCTTCGCCAGTCTGCCAGGATGACCGTTCTGTCGGAGGCCCTATATGCACGCTGAGATAACACGCGTCAAGATCGATTACGACGTGCCTGACACGTTCAATATGGCAACGATCCTCGTCGACAATCACGTCGACCAGGGCCGCGGTGATCGGGTCGCTATTTACTTTGGCGACGAAGCCATTACCTATCGCGAGCTTCAACAGCGCAGCAACCGCGCCGGCAACATGTTGCGCGCCAGAGGCACCGAGATCGAGAACCGTGTCGTCCTGCTGATTGCTGATCGTCCGCAGTTCGTCGAAACGTTTCTCGGCACGATGAAGCTCGGGGCGGTGCCCGTACCGATCAACGTGATCTCGACACCGTCAGAGATCGCGTATTTCCTAGACGATTCTCGCGCCAAAGCCATCGTCGTGGACGCAGCGTTCGCCGCCACAGTTGCGGGCATCGCCGCAGAGCGCCGGTACCTCAAGCACGTTTTCGTCGTCGGCGACGAAGCGATCCGTCCCACGTCAACGGTGGCATACCACTCATATGACGCCGAAGTCGCAGCGGCATCAGACAAGCTGGAGACTGAGCCAACCAGCAAGGACGACCAATGCTACTGGCTGTACAGCTCCGGCACGACCGGCCAGCCAAAGGGCGTCGTGCACTGCCACCGCGACCAGGTCCATTGCGCCGGCCGCTGGCTCGAGCAGGTGTGGCAGCCAATGGCCGAGGACATCACTTACTCAGCCTCCAAATTGGCCTTCTCGTACGGGCTCGGCAACTCTCTGTGGATGCCGCTGATGTCCTGCACCGCCATGGTCCTGGTGCCAGACGCGTCGAGCCCACAGGTTGTTGCGAGCACGCTCAAGCGCTATCGCCCCACGACGTTCTATTCCGTGCCGACCCTGTACAACATGATCCTGCGCCAGCAAGAGGCCGGCACTATTGACCTCGATACATCGTCTCTGCGCATGTGCGTTTCGGCGGGGGAGATGCTTCCCGCGGCCATTTACCAGCGCTGGTGTGATGCGTTCGGCATAGAGATCCTCGACGGAATCGGCTCGACCGAGGACGGCAACATCTACATCCAGAACATGCCGGGGCGGGTCCGTGCTGGATCGAGCGGCGAGATCGTAGACGGCTACGCCGTCCGGATCCTGGACGAGAATGGGCAAAGTGTTCCCGACGGTGAGACTGGCGAGCTGTTTCTCAACTCCGAGTCGATGGCCTGGAGCTACTGGCGCAAGCGCGACCGCTCACGCGATACGTTTCGGGGCGACTGGATGAAGACGGGCGACCGCTACCGTCGCGACCCGGACGGCTACTACTATTACATCGGGCGCGCCGATGACGTCTTCAAGACCGGCGCCCAGTGGGTTTCGCCGGTGGAGGTTGAGGGGGTGCTGCTTCGCCATCCAGCGGTGGCGGAGGTAGCCATCGTCGGCTGCGACGACACCGACGGTCTGACCAAGCCCAAGGCATATGTGGTCCTCAAACCTGGCAACACCGGAGACGACGCACTCGTGGTCGCTTTGCAGGACCACTCGAAGGCGGAGCTGGCTCCCGACTACTACAAGTACCCGCGCTGGATCGATTTCGTCACCGAGATTCCCAAGACAGCCACCGGCAAGATTCAGCGATATAAGCTGCGTGGTTAGCAGCTAGCTGGCGGCGAGACACAGACGACGCCCGAGCGCGCTTAACCCACACACTTCTGTGAAAAATAGGGTCCGTGACAACCGTGACAACCGTGACAACCTTTGGATCAGGCGAAGGTGGAGGAATAGTGGCTGTAGCTGAAGCAGTGAAGACGTATCAGAACTTTATTGGCGGGGAGTGGCGCGGTGCGAGCAACGGCGCAACTCTCGAGGTGTTCGACCCCGGCAACGGCGAACTGGTGTATCGCGCTCCCAACTCACCCATCGAGGACGCACGAGACGCAATCGCCGCGGCCAAGCACGCAGTCGAGCACAGCGATTGGGCCGACAACCCCAACGTGCGGGCGACCGCCTCTACAAGCTTGCACAGTCCTTGAAGAACAGCATCGACTGGCTTGCGCCGCTCTTGACTCGCGAGGGCGGTAAGCCGCTCTCCGTCTCTAAGGCAGAGATCCTTCGGGGCGCGGATGCCATCGAGTACTACGCGGGTCTCGCCCGCAACATCTACGGTCGCTCGACTATGCTGGCACCGGACTCGATGGCCATTCTGCTTCGCGAGCCAGTGGGCGTCGTCGCCATCATCGTTCCCTGGAACATGGCCCTGTCACTCCTCACTCGGCCACTTGCTCCGGCTCTGGCCGCGGGCAACGCGATCGTCGTGAAGCCATCGAGCGCCACACCGGGCGCTACCGCCGAGTTCATCAAGATGATCGACGACATCCCGGAGTTCCCCAGAGGGATCGTGAACCTGGTCGTCGGACCGGGGGGTACCACGGGAGCCGAGCTGGTCCGCCATCCGGACGTCGACATGGTCAACTTCACGGGCGACACCGGTACGGGCAAAGAGATCATGAAGATGGCGGCCGACACTCTGAAGAAGGTTGGTCTGGAGCTGGGCGGCAAGAGCCCGAATATCGTCTTCGCCGACGCCGACTTCGACCGCGCCGTTCGTGGCGCATTCAACGCGGCATCCATGTTCCACGCCGGACAGGTGTGCGTCGCGGGCACCCGGCTACTAGTCGAGGAGAGCATCCACGACCGCTTCGTCGAAAAGGTCTCAGAGATGGCGCAGCGCCTTCGGGTCGGCCATGGGCTGACGGAGGGAACGCAGGCCGGGCCGGTGATCAATGAAAACCAGTTGAACCGGGTGATGGACTACATCGAGACGGGCAAGCGCGAGGCGGAGCTCATAACCGGGGGCAAGCGTCTGACCGACGGCGACCTCGCTCGCGGCTACTTCATCGCGCCGACGATCTTCGACCACGTACCGCTGGATGCCCGGATTGCGCAAGAGGAGATCTTCGGACCGGTGCTCGCGGTTCAGACCTTCAGGGACGAGGAGGAGGCTGCCTACGTGGCCAACTCCACCGTCTTCGGTCTGGCCGGGGCTGTGTGGACGAATGACATCTCCAAGGCGATCCGCGTCGCCAAGAAGGTGAAGAGCGGCATGGTGTGGATCAACACCTTCGGCAAGCTGTACGCCGCCGGCGAGATGGGTGGCTACAAGCAGAGCGGCATCGGACGCCAGTACGGCCTCGAGGGGCTCTGGGAGTTCACCGAGATGAAGCACATCAACGTGCAGCTCTAAGGCGCCTGACACCAGCAGCTAGCGCCGTGGCAATAGTGGTGAATCCGCGTGGCCTTCGCACGCGTATGCAACGCGTGTAGCCACACACGACTACCCCTCAATAGCGAAGTAGCCTGGAGGGCAACTGCATGTTCCGACGCTATCCACGCGCGAGCCGCGCGCTTGCGCTCAGTCTAAGCTTCGCAGCACTTGGATCCGGGCTTGTCTTGAACACTGCGAGCGCCCAGGGCACAGGCTCAACCACCGTGCAGATCATGGAGCATCCGGCTTTGGGGCCCATCCTGACTAACCGTGACGGGCAGGCGCTGTACACCTGGATCGTCGACGCCCCTGGAGTGAGCAACTGCTTCGACGAATGCGTAACGGACTGGCCACTATTCGAGGCGGATGGCGATCCGACAGGACCTGCGGAGCTAGCCGGACGCCTCGGCGCCATTGATCGGCCGGACGGCATCCGCCAGGTCACGTTTGACGACATGCCGCTCTATACCTACTCACGCGACCGTGAGTTCGCGCGGGGTGACGGCTCGATCGGATCCGGCGGTCTCTGGCCTGTGGCCGCGACTGGCGCCGTTCGGCCGACGGTACAGATCACCCGCAGCCCGGCTCTCGGGTACATACTGACAGACGCGAACGAAATGACGCTGTATACGTGGGACGCGGACCAGCCGGGCACGAGTACCTGCTCGGGTTCATGCGCGTCGACCTGGATTCCCGTAGTCCCGGATGGGCAATTTATCGTCGGCCCAGGTCTGCTGCGAGTGCTGGGATCTATCACACGCGACGATGGCAGCACCCAGGCCACGTACAACGGGATGCCACTGTATCGCTTTCGAGCCGATCTCCAGCCGGGAGAGGCGCGTGGCGAAGGGAGCAGCGGCTTCGGCGCCGCGTGGAATGTGGCCAAGATGGTCGTTTTCCAGAACTGAGCCGCCCTGAGCCATTCTGTGCCGCCCGCCCCGAAAGGATCGTCTGTCGATTCCTGCTCGCGGCGCAATCCGCTGCGACCACTCGTGCGTAACCAGTTTCGTGGCCGCTCTCGTCGGAGCCAGACCAGCAACCAGGAGGGACCCAAATGCATCTACCCACGCGACTCCTACCTGCCATCACATTGACGGCGATATCAGCGGCCCTCATGGTAGGGGTGACCGCTGCCCGCGCTCAGGACCAACCCCCGGCGTTCCACGTCCTTTTCGTGGACAACGGTGCGTCGTCCAGGCCGCCGGGGAACGCTCAGCATGGGAGCTATACGTTCGCCCCGACCCATTTCGCCGTAGTCCAGGGGCAGCAAATTGTTTTCGACAATCCGGCGACCGCCCGCTGGCCCCATAGCGTCGAGTCGCTCGTCTGGACCGGCCAATCCAACGTCAAGAGCATCACCCCCGGAGCACTCTTCGACTCCTCGCCCACGCCGGACCTCGTGATCAATCAGGGCGACTCCTGGACACTGGACACCTCGATGCTGGAACCCGGACAGTACGCGTTCTATTGCTACATCCATCCATGGATGGTCGGCTCCTTCAGCCTTCAGGCGGCCGGATCTTAAACTGATCCGACGCTGCGACGCCGGTCGTGTAGCGGGCGGAGCTAGACAAGGCCGGATAGAGCACGAGCATGGACTATCGGCTCATCGTGCGCCTGGTGGGCCAGTGCCGGTTCCGGCTGGCATCAAGCAGACTGCTT
>JAERMM010000326.1 GCA_016844585.1 Chloroflexota bacterium
ACCAGGTCGAATTTCCAGCCGTGGTAGACGCAGCGGAGCCCCTCTTCTTCATTCCGCCCGAAGAAGAGGGAGGCGCCGCGATGAGGACAATGGTTTCCTACCAAACCGACACGGCCGCTTGTTGCCCGAAAGGCGATCAGGTCCTCGCCAAGGAGCCGTAATCGAAGCTGGGGCCCATCAGTCTCCGGCAGCTCTGACGATAGCAGCGCGGGGATCCAGTACTGGCGCATGAGGTCACCGACGATCGTTCCAGGGCCGACTCGGCACAGCAGTTCGTTGTCTTCTTTGCTCAACATGTGCGACGACTCCCGGCGGCGAAGGGCGCTCGCGGCCTAATACCAAAGAAGCATAATGGTTTCGCTCTACCGCCGCAGCAGCACGGAGGATTCCCATGACCACTAGCGAGGAAAATGCGCTCCTGATTCAGACCGGCCCGGGGACACCGTGCGGCGAGCTGCACCGGCGTTATTGGCAGCCGGTTGCGCTATCCCAGGAGCTGCCGCCAGGCGGCGCTCCCCTGACGGTCCGCCTGCTGAGCGAGGATCTCGTGCTCTTTCGAGCCGATGGCGGTCGGCCCGCGCTGTTAGGTCTCCACTGCGCGCACCGCGGCGCCGACTTGAGCTACGGTCGGATCGAGGACGGCGGGCTGCGCTGTATCTACCACGGCTGGCTGTATGACGTGAATGGCCGCTGCCTGGAGCAGCCTGGGGAGCCGTCCAGCAGCACCTTCCACGAGCGTATCAGGCATCGGGCCTATCCCTGCCAGGAAGTCGGCGGCATTATCTACACCTACATGGGCCCGGGTGAGCCGACACGGCTCCCGCCATTCGAGTTCGTTCGCATTGCGCCCGAGAACCGCGACAACATGAAGTCGTTCGCCGACTGCAACTACCTGCAGGGCAACGAGGGCAACCTCGACCCGGTGCACCTCTCGTTTCTGCACCAGCTCACAATTGACGAGCCGGAATCAGGACGCGCCTACAACGCGCAGTGCCGCCAGCCTGCTATTGAGACCGAGGACACCGAGTTCGGCGTGCGCATCTACGCGGTCCGGTCGGTTTCGGGCGAGCGCAACTACGTGCGCGTGACGAACTTCATCCTGCCGAACTTCAGCGCCGTAACCGGCAACACGGATGGCTATACCGTCAACTGGCACGTGCCCATCGACGACGAGCACCACTGGCGGTATTTCATCCGCTTCAGCCGCACGCAGCCGCTCGGCCAGGGCAACTGGTGGCGCGGCAGCAGCAAGAGCCTGACGCCCGACCTGCACCTCAAGAAGAATAGGGCCAACCGCTACGGCCAGGACCGCTCGTCGTTCGACCAGGCATTCGCCGGTCTCGGACCCGACTTCCTTCTGCACGACACTTGCGCAGTCGAAGGCCCTGGACCCATTGAGGACCGCGCCGAGGAGCATCTTGCCTACACAGATAGGGGCATCGTGGCGAGTCGCGCGGCCCTCCTGCAAGCCATTCGGGACGTGCAGGAAGGACGCGACCCAAAGGGCGTCGCGCGAGGACCGAGCGCGCAGCCTGATCTGGTGGTGCGGAGCGACGCGCTTCTTCCAGCATCGGTGGACTGGCGTCACTACTGGGACGACGAGTCCCTCGTGCCGGAGCTGACGTCGGCGGGCCACGGATAGGATCGCCGCCGGGGCTCGCGCCGCCCGTCCGATCTATAATCCCGCCATGGGCACGATCCGGGTCACCGTCGAGCTTGGCCATCCAGAGGGCGCACGCTTCGAGCCAATCGAGGCGCTCGTCGATACCGGTGCCAGCTATAGCTGGGTGCCGGCGCCAACTCTCGCGCTTCTCGGCATTGCGCCAACGCGGCGCTTCCCGTTCGTACTGGCAGACGGCAGGCGTATTGAGAAGGACATGGCCGAAACCAGGATTCGCCTGGATGGTCAGGAACAGACTACCTGGGTCGTCTTTGGCGACGCGGACAGCCAGCCGCTGCTAGGGGCCTACACCATGGAGGGTTTCGGCCTGGCCGCGGACCCCGTCAACCGGCGCTTGATGGCCGTGCCGGGCCTGCTGATGTCGATGTCTGGCCCGTTTTAGAGCGAAAAACCTGAGACTGGCCCTGGGTGCGCCTCGCTTAGTGCCCGGCGGCCTGAGCCTCAGATGCCTGGCGCATCAGATCAATGATGATGTCCTTATCCGGGGCGTAGCGGTCCACGTCGTCGACGATGTAACCCTCGTGGTAGAGGTTGCGATAGGCAGCATCGCGGGACTTGTTGCCGGGGTAGCTCGGCAGCTTCACACATACGTTGTGAGCGGGATCGCGGAACACATTGATCGGATCTCCGCCCTCCTGCACGATGTCGATCTGCTCCTTGAGCATGCGTCGATACAGGGCGATGCCCTGATCGGTCCAGCCGAGCCGCTCTCTCGATCGGTCCGTAATATCCCCCTGCGACCACCAGGCCACCATGTCCTGCGCCAGGACGTAGTCCAGGATCGGCTTCCCGTTCTCGCCCATCAGTGGGACCGCTGCGAAGGGAACAGTGTCCTGCTTCGGGATCTCGACGCCGTGGCCGGGCGTGTACGCGTAGTACGAGATGTGCCAGGTGTGGGTGTCGTCAAGCGGCACGCCGATTTGCCAGACGCGTCGGATGGTGTCCGGGCTGCTGCCCGACTCGATGGAGTACGGAAACACGACGGGGGGACGATGATCGAGCCGCCCCGGCATCTGCACGTGTTTCTCGATTCCGTGCTCGTACCGCTCGAAGACCAGCTTGTCGGCGTGAGGCCGTTCTGCGCTCGCTACGGCGCGGCGCGTCGAGCGATCCAGGCGCCCGCCGTCATCGGCGGTTCCACCGCCCTTGCGCTCCCAGATGTACTGGAAGAAATTGCCGTGCAGGAAGATGCCGTGCATCGTGTCGAGGCGGTTTTCCATGCATTGCAGCCAGTTGCAGGGAACGATCGTGCCAATGATCTGCCGAAACGCGTCTTCGCGGACGAACTGCTCCCAGCGGGGGAGGAGCGGCACTGGCTCTGGGCCGAGGTACGCGAACACCAGTCCGCCGAGCTCTTGGACTGGATACGCGTTCAGGCGCACCTGGCTCGCCAGCTTGCTCCCGTCCGGCTCGAGGGGCGTCTCGAGGCATTGACCGTCGGCCGCGTACTTCCAGCCATGATAGGGACACCGCAGGCCGTCGTCCTCTGGGATGCCG
>JAERMM010000327.1 GCA_016844585.1 Chloroflexota bacterium
CAGATTTCGCCTTTGTCGATGACGCTGAAGTGTGCTCGACACGGTCACCGACAAGACCCCGAGGCCGAACGTCGCCGCAAATGCAGCGTACACCCTGGTCGGCGCGCGCTTCAGTCGGCGAATCGTGCTGCCCCTCAGAATCAGATCGCTGCCGCCAGCGGACGAATGTTGTGATTCACTCGAAACATATTCGAGGGGTCGTACTTCGCTTTGACCTCCGCGAGACGCTCGTAATTCGCGCCGTAGGCTTCGCGAAGGCGACTCTCCTCGTCGGCGCTCAACGCATTCACGTACACGGTGCCCGCCGATGAGGGTTTCATGGCAGTCCAGAACTTCCGGGCCCACTGGATGTGCGGCTCGGCGTCACCACCTTCCCATTGCGTCAGAATTACCAGATCGAACGATTCCGTGCGAAGCGCGAAAGCGGTCGCGTCAGGTGGGACGCGGAGAGCTTGTCCGTGATAGTGCTCGATGACGGCAATGGTTCTCGGCGATGTCCTGCCGCGCGCGAACTCGACGAATGTGTCGATCCCATCGTCGGTGAGATCGCGCATGAAATTCGATTTCCAGTAGCTGTGGATTCCGTATGGGCATGCGGCGTCCAGCATCTGCTGCATCACGACGTAAGGCATCGGCACGACCAGATCGGCGATCGGCGGTCCGAACCGGCGCAGCGGCTCGAGCAGGCGCGCCCCTTCTTCCAGATCTTCCCCACAGTAACAGGGCACGAGCGCAAGTGCCTCCAACCCGTCAGGCGTGGTCAGAGCCGCCGCATAGACCGTTAACTCGTCGGGCGCAGAGGCAACGTAGTCGCGGTAGAAGCGCAGCACGTCGCGACCGCGCTCGAGCGGGTGAACCAGCAGACCCCCGATGACGGTGCTGATCGGATACAGCTGAAACTCGAACGAAGTCACTACACCAAAATTGCCGCCACCGCCGCGCAGCGCCCAGTACAAATCGGGGTGCTCGTCGGCACTTGCGACCCGGACCCTGCCATCCGCTGTCACTACCTCAAATGAGCGCACGTTGTCGCAGACGAAGCCGCACCGACCATTGAGCCAGCCGACGCCCCCTCCGAGCGTCAACCCGGCAATGCCGGTCGTCGACACGGCGCCGCCTGTCGTAGCAAGCCCGAAGAGGTGCGTTTCGCGATCGAAGTCTCCCCAACACATCCCACCCTGCGCGCGAATAGTTCGACTGCGGGGATCGACGTGTGCCCCCTTCATGCGGCTCAGGTCGACTACGAGACCGTCATCGCACATGGCAAGCCCTGCGACGTTGTGGCCACCGCCGCGAATCGCGAGCAGCACGTTGTGTTCGGCGGCGTACCGCACACATGCGACGACGTCGACCACGCCGCTGCAACGTGCGATACCCGCCGGACGCTTGTCCACCATCCCATTCCACAGACGACGGGCAGCATCGTACTCCGAGGATTCCGGCGTGATCAGCTCGCCCCGCAAGTGCGTTCGTAACGACTCGAACGAAGTCATAGTTCGCCTTTGTTCGGACGGTGATGTCCGAAATCCTTCCTCCCAGTCGCTGCCATTCCTATAAGCGTCATCACGCGTCTTTCCCCCTCACCGTGTGCCGGTAGTCATGGGTTTGCGTACCGAGACGACACCTACATGTAATTTCGAAATCGAGGACCTCGACTTGACGTGAATTGCGACAGCGCCCATGCATACGTCGCTGCCGGTACGGGCAGAGATGTCTCACCCAGCGCGCTCGGGCGACGGCGTAACGTCAGGCTGCGCGTTGTTCATGGCGATACCCGATTGGCTCGATTCGGGGTGCACTTGAGGTCCGGCTCGGAACGCGCGTTGACACCAAAGCGGTATCTGGTCCGGCCCCTCTCACCAGTGCGTCGCCATGAGCCAATCCGGCTGGCATGACTTGGCACGATCTTCTCGCTTGATCGTCGTCGCACGACGATGGCATCGTCGTCGTCCTCAGAGGACCCGCGACGCGCGGAGATCGAGGGGACAGGCATGGCGCAGATCACATTGAATGAAGGCCTCGCGTGGCTCAAGACGCTGAAGAAACGCCACGAGGAGTTGATCACCCTCGACTCTTGGCCCAGCTCGGCTCGGTCGAAGGCGTCATCACCGCCGGGGCCGCCGCGTTGACCCAAGTCCGGGGGCTCGGGGCAAAGAAGGCTGCGCGGATTCGACAACTCGTTGGCTGGTCGCCCTGACCGGACCGGATTCCATGGGGACTATTCGGCTAGCTTCCGAGAGTACGGTCGAGGATTCGAACGAGCCATTCGTGTGCACTGGTATGATGAGAAACATCATGACGGCTGCTCAGCCTCGCCCGCGAACGCGGCATCGAACGGAGAAGCAGTGAACCCGCGAACCGGAACCCAAGGACCCGAGCACCAGAGCAACTGAGAACCGGGTTCGTGCGCTGATCGCGCGGCGAGCATCAATGGTCGAGCTCCTCACCGCTCTTCACGTCCACTACGGTCACACATCGTTTCGGGCAGGCCAGGAGGATCTGGTCCGCGCCGTGCTGGACGGTCGCGATGTCCTGGCGGTGATGCCGACCGGATCCGGCAAGTCTATCGGCTTCCAGTTGCCTGCGCTCCTCCTTCCGGGCACGACGCTGGTTGTCTCGCCGTTGATTTCGTTGATGAAGGACCAGGTCGACGAGCTGACTCGCCGCGGGATCCGCGCGGCCGCGCTGCACTCGATGATCACGAGCGACGCGCGTCGGGAGATCCTCGCCGCGGCGCGCCGGGGTGAGATCCGACTGCTCTATGTCGCCCCCGAGCGGTTCGCGTCGGATCACTTTCTCCGGCACCTGCGCGAGCTGCCCGTGGCGCGGTTCGTGGTGGACGAAGCGCACTGTGTGTCGGAATGGGGCCACGACTTCAGGCCCGATTACCGGCGTCTTCGGATGGCGGCGTCGGAGTGCCGCCGGAGCGACGACCAGCCTGGCCGGCCGCCAGTCGCGGCATTTACCGCCACCGCCACTCCCGAAGTCCGCGACGACATCGTCGACCTCCTGGGTCTCACAGATGCCCGGCTCATCGTGGCGGGATTTGACCGGCCCAATATCACCCTGCGCGTGCGACCCGTGTCCGGCGAATTCGAGAAGCACGATCGCCTGCCCACGCTCGTCGGCGAGGCGCGGGCGCTGGTGTACGCGTCGACGCGGCGAAACGCCGAGGC
>JAERMM010000096.1 GCA_016844585.1 Chloroflexota bacterium
TATTGGCAGGGTGAATGGCAGCGCTGCGACTGCCCACCGCGACCCCCTGCATGCTTGCCCGCATGCTTGCCCGCATGCTTGCCCGCATGCTTGAATGAAGCACAAGATGGTGAGGAGCGTTGCCACCATCCCCAGTCCGAGATGCGGGGCGGACACGAAAAACGGGAAGACGCTTGGTTCTCCCACTGGGCCAAGATTCGTCCCCAGCATAGCGTTCAAGAGTGCGACCCAGGCGGCAAGGCTTCCGGCGAGCGCGGATAGTGCGAAGCCGAGCCGGCGTGCTCGGATGCTCGGCAAGAGCGTCGCCAGAAGTAGGTACACGACTGGTGGAATGATCGCGCGCATCGCGAGCTCAATCGGGCTGTACACCTCGAGCACGTCACGCCCCAGAAGGGCTGCGAGCTTCCCAATCGCGACGTAGAGCGGAAATATCAGGGCCGGCTGGTGCGGTTCGGCTGTCAAGTGGTCATGGACGAGCCAGCTCGGGGTGCGGGCCCCTTCATGCATCGCGGCGAGGTATACGCTGAAGTCCGGTAGGTTGACGTAGGTCCCAACGTGAACTCGGTCGCGGGGACCAACGGTTCTTTCAAGAACCAATGGCAGGAACGTAGCTGCGACGAGAAGCAGCGTGACAATCCCGACCCATCGCCACTCATGGCCAGTAACGAGCGGCGGTGCGGTTGCCGCGCCAACTGGTGGGTCACCCGTCATGAGCGTGGGCGTTCACGAATTGTCATCTTATGCCCGCAAGAGAAGGATCCGTTTGTTGTGGCGATGAGGCACGGACCCTTCGCTCCGTACTGGATGACATGGACGGGTGTACCCGGTTGTTCGCCAAGTCTACCGTGCGGCCTCTGAGGGCGAAGTGCGCGCGGCTTGAAAACGCCAGACCTCGCTCCATCTGTCCTCGTATTCACGCCCCCAGCCGGGCGACTCGGCCAGCGCCGCTGACAGCCTGGGCTGCGACTTCTTACTCAGCAGTACGAGGTCCGCACCGTAGTGCGCGAGCAAGTCGGACGACCCGACCCCGTCCCCAATCCTGACATAGTCGTTCCACTGGGCAACGGAAAACGGAGTGATACGCGGATCGACGAAGACAGTCCGCCCTGGCAGCGCCCAAACGACGTAGCTGGAGTAGCTAAGTTCGGCGAAGAGGCGCCCGCCTGGATGGGCGTTCAGGTACTCGGCGCTGGCCACAGGGGTCTCCGCGGACAGCAGTGGCTCCCCCAGGACTGTCAACCGTCGATCCTCGTCCTGGTCGATCAGCGGTAGCCGAGTCAGGATCCAGGGTTGCGCCAGCACGATTGGAGCGACGGCAACGATGGCGAGCAGCGCATTCACGGTCGTCGGCATGCGCCGCCCGCTAGCGTCTTCGGTCCTCGGGGCGGTGCTCAGATGCTGGGCGAGTATCGGCATGGCGACGAGGGCGAACCAGAACACGTACCGCTGCCCGCTCCACGCCAGCCACAGAAACCCACAAATGAGGAACAGGTCGGTCACTGTCGGACGCCGCTGAGATCGGGCGAGCACAAAGAGCAGCAACAGGATGCTTCCGTAGAATGCCAGGTGGCCAATGCCGACCGGAGTCGGAGGGTTGCTTTCGATGGAGAGCTGCTGGCTCGGCGTCTGCACCCAGTCTCGGACGACATCGTAGATTGCGGGCCCTTGCGGGTTGACGAACGCAGCCAGCGCCGAAGCGATCCCAGCGCTGCAAAGCCAGCGGACGCGAGCCCACGTTACCGAGTCGGCTTCTCCGACCAATGCAGCCCAGGCCTGCCCTGCGCAGTGGGCGCCGATGAGCGCCAACCCGAGGACGAACGTTCCGTGCACGTTGGTCCAGAAAGCCATCGCCACTGGCAAGGCGAGCAGCGCGTTGGCGCGAAGTTGGCCGCGAGCGTACCCGCCGAGGACCACCATAGATACCACGAAGGGAAGCCAGGCCCACATCTGGGGACGTACGGCAACGTTGTCCAGCATCATCACGCCGAAAAGGATGATGCAGAAGGTGACCGCCGGCCATGATGCGCCGCGCCATCGCGCCTCCACGGCCGCTAGCCCCAGGGTCGTCAGCAGGAGCAGGTTCCGGGTGAAAGCGACGAGCTCGACGTGGCCGAGCCGGTATTCCTGAAAAAGCAGCCATTCCGCAAGCCATGCGTTCCAGACGAACGGCGTGTCCGGCGGAATCGACCAGGAAAACAGGTTCGTAGTCGGGATACGCGCCTCTTCGCTGATTATCTGCCCGACCCGCAGATGCCACCAGAGGTCATTCGGGGGGATCGGCATGATCGCCGTGAGATACACAATCGTGGACACGGCGAGGAGGCAGTACGCGTGCCCGGGCCGAAGCCAGGACAAACCTGCGAGGCGGGTGATGCCAGGGAGTCGTAACAACATGACTTTCGGGCCCCGAGCATGCCTAATCCGGCAGTGGGCAAGCTAGAAGCTAGCCTGCGAGTTTTATCACACTGTGTTGAACGGCCATTGCGAGTCCCGATAGCGTCCAGTATGGTTGATAGACGCTAATGTCCTCTTGATTCGCGTGGAGCGTGCCGATCTCCAACCATACGGCGCTTGCCTCACGGTCAGTCCCACCGACCTCCGCCACGGCCCGTCGCGATCTTTTCCTCATCAGTGTACTGATCCTTTTTCTCGAGCTCGCCTGCATCCGCTGGTTCCCCGCGCAAGTCCTCTACCTTGCGTTCTTCACCAATACGGTGCTGCTCGCGTCCTTCCTGGGGATGTCGGTCGGTTGCATGGCCGCGAGCCGCCCACGTCGCTGCCTCAATTGGACACCATCACTGCTGGCGTTCGCCGTCGTATCGGCGCTCATCGTCGAGCTGTTCTCCGAGACGTTGTCGCGCGCGCTGGACGTTGGGCACCAGGCCTCCCCTCAGTTGATCTTCTTCGCGGCGGAGTATTCCGCCCAGGATGCCGCCAGTTTCGTCATCCCAATCGAGGTTGTGGCCGGGTTCTTCTTCGTGGCGATCGCGTTGGTCTTCGTGGGACCTGGCCAGGAGCTCGGCCGCGCCCTCACGCAAGTTCCGAACCGGGTGCAGGCGTACAGCCTGAACATCGCCGGAAGCATCGTCGGGATCGTCCTGTTTGCAATTTGTTCGTGGTTCCAGCTGCCACCGTTATGGTGGTTCGTGCCGATTGCGTTGGGGCTCGGCTACCTTCTTCGAGAGCGCCCTCTGTCCCTTCATGTGGTTACCCGATGGGCGTTACTGGCGCTCGTGGCACTTGCGACCGGTCAGAAATCTGGAGTCATCATCCAGGGCGATGAAGTAAGAGAGTACTCCTGGTCCCCGTACTATCGAATCGACTACGACCCGCCCCGCCTGGCGATCTCCGTGAACCTGTTGACCCATCAAGGAATGGTCCCACTCACTTCGCCATCGCCGGCATACGCGCTGCCTCATTTGTTGAATCGAGACACTGGTCGAGCGCCGTTTGCAGACGTGCTGGTGATCGGCGCTGGGTCGGGCAACGACGTCAGCCGTGCCCTGCAGTGGGGCGCGGCGCACGTGGACGCCGTCGAGATCGATCCGACGATCTACGAGATCGGCCGTCGGGACCACCCTGATCGACCATACGATGATCCGCGGGTCACCGTTCACCTGGACGATGGTCGTAACTTCCTCCATACCACGGACCGTCAGTACGACCTCGTCGTGTACGCCGTGGTGGACTCCCTTGTCCTGCAGAGCAGTTACAGCAGCATTCGGCTCGAGAGTTATCTCTTCACGAAGCAGGCATTTGCCGATATTCGGCAGCGCCTGAAGCCTGACGGTATCTTCGTGACATACAACTTCTTCCGCCAGGGATGGGTCGTCGCGCGCCTCGATCAAGAGCTAAAAAGGACCTTCGGCAGCGATCCATTGGTCCTTGCGCTCCCGTATCGGGAGCGAATCCAGCCGGACGACTCGCTGACGGGCGAGTTCGATGTGATGTTCGCCGGCGACGTGGACCGTCTGCGCCGAGCATTCGAGCTTCAACCGCGTTACTGGCTGCCCGCCGATCGGCCGCCAAACTCGGCATCTCCAAATGGCTTTACGACACCGCCGGCTGACGTCCGGACGAGCCTTCCGACGAGCGCTCCCCAGGGGCCTTTGTCGGGTCCCCAGGAAGGCCCGCAGGGCAGCTGGTATCAGTTCGGCCTGGCCTCCGTGATCTACCCCGCGGACGGCGTGCGCTCCGTCACTGACGATTGGCCGTTCCTCTATCTGCGCCAGGCGGCGATTCCGGACCTGAGCCTCCGCGGAATTGCCATCATGGGGGGCCTCGCCTTACTGCTCATCTTCTTGTTTCTGCCACGGACCAAGGGAGGGCCCCGGCGAGCAACCCTGGACTGGCGGATGTTTTTCCTTGGCGCGGGTTTCATGCTCGTCGAGACGAAGGCAGTGGTGCAGATGGCGCTGCTGTTTGGGAGCACGTGGTTCGTCAACTCGGTCGTCTTCTTTTGGATCCTCGTTATGATCTTGTTGGCGAACCTGTTCGTGCTTCGCGTCAAGCCGAAGAAGCTCTGGCCCTACTACTTCGGTCTTTTCGTCGCGTTGGGGCTCAATGTGGCTATCCCACTGGACCTGTTCCTCGGCACGGACCGATGGCTGCAGGTCGCGGGATCGTCACTCCTTGTATTCGCTCCGATCCTGTTCGCGGGCGTGATTTTCGCGATCGCCTTCAGCAGGAGCGATGAGCCGGACTGGGCATTTGGCGCCAACATTGCCGGAGCGATGGTCGGAGGGCTATCCGAGAACGTCTCCATGGTGCTCGGATTTCAGTATCTGATGCTCCTAGCCGCGACTTTCTACGTCCTCACGGTTCTTGCTCCGCGTGGATCGGCTCTGGGGGCTCGCCTCGGGTTGCGGGCAACTCGATCATGACTACTCGAAATGGTATCTCCATCGTTGTCCCTGCCTATAATGAGGAGGCAAATCTCGAGCCAGCCGTTGCCGAGATCCTGGCGTGGATCAGCGACTCGCGTCGCGCCGCCGAGATTGTGATCGTCGACGACGGGTCACGCGATGCGACACCGGAGATCGCTGACCGGCTGAGCGCCCAGCACGAGCAGATGCGGGTCATTCATCACGCAGTGAACCGTGGCTACGGGGCAGCGCTCGCCAGCGGCTTCGCGGCGACGACGCACCCGCTGGTCTTTTTCACCGATGCCGACCGGCAGTTCTGCATCGACCAGATCGAGCGGTTGTGCGCCCCGATCGAGGACGACGATGCAGACATGGTGATTGGCTATCGCGTGGGCAGACACGACACGAGGCTCCGAGTCCTCTTCTCCATCATCTACAATTCTTTGGCCGACCTCGTGTTCCGGACACGAGCGCGTGACCTCGGGTGCGCGTTCAAGCTGATTCCCGCCACTTTCCTCCATGAGGTCGCGCTGTACAGCAGCGATTTCTCGGTGAACACCGAGCTGGTCGTCAAGGCCCGCCGGCACGGTCTCCGCGTGCGCGAGGTGGGTGTAACCCATCGGCCGCGGACGGCAGGGACGTCGAGCGTCCGTCTCCGACACGTGGGCATTGGCCTGCTCGGTTTGTGGAGTCTGTGGCTCGAGTTGCATGGACTTCGAAGGCGGTCGCCTACCGATCCCGCTCGTGCGACCCCCGATCTCATGGAGTAAGGTCCCGCCATGGACAGTGGGTTTTACGCCGAGTACAGCCAGATCGAGACGACCCACTGGTGGTCTCTGGGGCGCCGAAGCATATTCCTCGATCTGTTGCGTGGAAGGCTCGCGGCCCACCCTCAGGCTCGCCTGCTGGATGTCGGCTGCGGGACCGGAGCCATGTTGGGTCTGCTGCAGCCCTTCGGGACGCCGATTGGCGTAGACGTGGAGGCTAGCGCTCTTGGCTACTGCCGTGATCGTGGCTGCGAACGGCTGGTCCAGGCAAGCGCCAACGCACTCCCGTTCCTCGACGCGACGTTTGACCTCGTCACCGCGTTTGACATCATCGAGCACATGGATGACGATGTCGGATCACTGGCCGAATTGGGTCGAGTTTGCCGGGACGATGGGCAGGTTCTTCTCAGCGTGCCTGCCTATTCATTCCTTTGGGGCGCCCAGGATGAGATCTCCCACCATCGGCGCCGCTACACACGGGGCGACTTGGCTGGCCGATTGCACGCCGCCGGCCTTCGGCCGGAGCTCCTCACCTATTTCAATACGTTTCTATTCCCGATCATCGCGGGCATCCGCCTTGCCCGCCGCTTCATCCCGGAGGGAGATCGCCAATTACGCTCGGACTTCACCATGACGAAGCCGGGCTTAACGAACGCCGTGCTTACCAGGATCCTGGCGGCCGAGTCTCCATTTATCCGCTCGGTGGCTTCCCATTCGGGGTGTCCATTCTCTGCCTCGCCCGGCCGTTGGGTGCAGAGCCCATCGATCCGGCGAGCCAGCAGCCCGCGACATCTGCCGCGCGATGATCTCTGTTCTCAGGCAGCCTCGGCTCCGGCGAGTGCTCGATCATCCCGAGATCTTCATCACAGTGCGGCGCCTAGTCAACGGTTCATGGCAGCCCACGTTTGCCGCAATCCGAGAGCATCTCCACCTGACTGACCGGGTGTCGGTCCTCGACGTCTGCTGCGGAACTGGCACCTACGCCGCCGCGGTGCCCGGACCCTATCTCGGATTGGACCTGAACGAGCGATTCGTGCGCTTCGCCCGAAGGCGATACAGTAACCTTCCGCGCAAGCAGTTTGTGGTCGGCGACGCTACCGCCATGCCGCTCCCACGTCAGTCGTTCGACACGGCGATCTTTATTGACGCGCTGCATCATTTCCCAGTCGAGATCAATCGGGCGATTTTCCACCAGCTCGCCGCGATCGTCCGTGCCGAGATCCTCATCGTCGACGTATCGCCGCATGTCCGCAATCCAGCCAAGCGGCTCGCGCTCGCAATCGACCGGGGCGACTTCATCCGTCCCGTCGCCCAACAGGTAGCGATCGTCGAGTCTGAGTTGCGCATTGTGCGGCGGTCCGTGTTCGATCAGGGCCTGTATACGCAGACGGTCTATGTCTGCCGCGCACCCTAGGACACTTCACGAGCTTAGTCGCGATGCTCTCCTCCTGGGACTCCTGGTTGGCCTAGCGGCGGCATACTGGTCACTCTTCTACGATCAGGTCGACTTTCTGCCCGACGAGGGGGTGTTCGTCAATCCCGGGGCCCGCGTGCTGCGGGGCGAGTTTCCCCACGTGGACTACTTCGTCCACTACGCGGGTGCCCTCGACGTATACACTGCTGCGCTGTACGGAACCTTCGGTGTGGATGAACGCGTCCCGCGCGTCGCGGTCGGTGCGGCGGGGCTCCTCGCGCTCGTCGCCTTCTATACGGCCGGCGCGCGCATCATGCCTCGCGCGGCGGTCGCCGGCGCGGCGGTGCTTTTCATCCTCTGCGGGCCACCCATGGCCTACAGCGCATCACCGGCGCTGTACGCTGCGTTCCTTACGCTTGGCGTTGTTGCGCTTATGCTGGCCTGGGCACAGAGCAAGCGGTGGGCCCTGCTGGTCGCTGCCGGCGCGCTCCTCGGCATCATGCTGCTGGTACGGCAAAACTCCGGCATCTACATGCTCGGGGCCACCGTCGCAGTGGTGGTGAGCGTGGGGTTCGCCGCGGAGCGACTCGACCGGTGGCGCTTCCGCTCAAGTCGAGCGATCCGTGCTCTGTTCTGGATCGCACTCGCCACCGCTCCGCTGCTCGTTATCTGGCGGTTTCTTGACGTCGCCCACGCGCTCGCATTCTGGTGTCCCATCGCGGCATTCAGCGCGCTGTCCGTGTGGCGTCTTCGGCAGGAGACTCCCGCCTGCACGATTCCCCTGGGGACACTGTTGCGTAACCTAGGCGGCCTTGCGCTCGGATTCGCCGTGCCGGTCGGAGCCTGGCTTGGGATCGTGATAGCGCGCGGGGGGATGGGTCAGTTCATCACCGACAACTTCAGTCAGGCCATCGCGTTCGTGAACCTCACCCACGCGCCATACCCGCGGCTCGGACTCGCCGGCATCGCCGCCGTCGCGGGAGCGACGCTCATCGTAGGGCTGCTCGCCTGGCTGGCTACGCCGCGTCCCACCGATGCCAGCGCCCGTTGGTCGGTCGCGATCGTGATCGTGGTTCTCGCCGCCGTCGTCGTCGTTCTGGCGTTTGTCCCTCTCGAGGCACTCATCAGGACGGGCTATCACGGCGTTGAGGCGCTAGCGTTTCGACTACCCCCTTTGATGACGTGTGTCGCTCTGGCCATGCTGCATTTCGGCGAACGGCCAGGCGCGCCTGAATCAGTCGACCCGACGCCGGAGAGAGCAAGTCTGCCGCTCCGCGCACTCACGCCCTTCCTCGCCATGAACGTGCTCCAGCTCTACCCGACAATGCAGGTTGCCTACGTGTTTCATATGGCGGGGCTGCTTTCGCTTGTTGGCGTGTATATGCTGTTCCGCGCACACGTGACGTATCGCCAGGCGCGGACCTCCTTCGCCCTACGGGGCACGAGGACTGCGCTCATCCTGGCGCTGCCTGTGATCTTCAGCTGCTTCGCGCTCGCGAAGCTCGTCCACAATTACGACCTCGCGCAGAGCTTCGAGCGAGGGCGAATGGTCGCATTCGACCGCGTGTTGGTTGACCCGGCGCGCGCCAACGTGTTCGTGTCCGGTGAGGAGGGGGAGCGGCTGGTTCCCACTCTGCAGTTCCTGCGCGAGCACGTCCCGCCTGGAGAGCCGGTCCTCATCTACTCAGGGATGAATGTGCTCTACTTCCTCGCGGACCGACCCAATCCGACACGGTATGAGGAGTGGCTCGACCTCTCCGCCGCGATCGCCGGGGTGTCCCTCCCAGAGGTGATCCGGTCGGCTGTATGCATGGGGGTGCGCTACGTCGTCATATACCCGGCCCCGCCCTCACCCGGTGCAGATCTGAGGCTGCCAGAGTTCCGCTCGTTGGTGGAGGCGAACATGGAGCGTCATACCTCTTTCGGTTCGGTATCGATCTACCGGTCCGAAGTCGTTCCGCAATGCTGATCGAGCGGTGCTCCCGTTGCGAGCAGATGGCCAGGTGTCACGGGTGACCCGTT
>JAERMM010000097.1 GCA_016844585.1 Chloroflexota bacterium
CTACGGGTTTCACGGACTGTCGTACCAGTACATCATGCAGCGACTCCGCGCCGAGGCCCCCGCGGCTGCTGAGGGTCGGCTGATCATCGCCCACCTGGGCAACGGGGCCAGCATGGCCGCCGTGCACGGCGGCGTCGCCGTCGACACCACCATGGGCTTCACGCCGACCGGCGGGCTGATGATGAGCACGCGCTCCGGCGATCTCGATCCTGGGGTCCTGCTGTACCTGCTGGAGTTCCAACGGATGAGCCCGGTGGCGATCAACACGCTGGTCAACCAGCAGGCCGGCCTCCTGGGCGTCTCAGAGATCAGCGGGGACATGCGCGACCTGCTGGAGCGGGAATCCGCCGACCCGCGCGCGGCCGAGGCTATCGAGCTCTTCTGCTACCAGGCCAAGAAATTCCTGGGTGCGCTGGCCGCCGTGCTCGGCGGCCTGGACACGCTGGTCTTCACCGGCGGGATTGGGGAGCACGCGGCGCCCGTTCGGCAGAGCATTTGTGCGGGCCTGGAATTCCTCGGCATCGACCTCGACCTGGACCGCAACGCTGCGCACGCGCCGGTCATCTCCCATGACGGCAGTCGGGCCGTCGTCCGTGTGATGGAGACCGACGAGGATTTGATGATCGCCCGACACACGCATCGTCTGATCGGGCCGAGGGGAGCGAGCGATGTATCGATTTGATGCAACCATCTCCAGCGCAGTGAGCGCCGACGGACCAGCGCCTCGTCCTTATGAAACGTCAGCGCAAGGGCCGCTGTCCGCCGAGCTGCTCGACCGGATGCACCGCTATTGGCAGGCCGCCAATTATCTGACGATCGGGCAGATCTACTTGCAGGACAACCCGCTCCTGCGCGAGCCATTGCGCCCGGAGCATATCAAACCGCGCTTGCTCGGCCACTGGGGCACGTCGCCCGGGCTCAGCCTGGTCTACGTGCACCTGAATCGGCTGATCAGGGCGCACGACATCAATGTGATCTATCTCGCGGGCCCGGGCCACGGCGGCCCGGCCCTCGTGGCGAACGTCTATCTCGAAGGGACGTACTCCGAAATCTATCCCGAGGTCTCGCGGGACACGACCGGCCTGCGCCGGCTGTTCCGCCAGTTCTCAACCCCCGGCGGCATCCCGAGCCACGTCAGCGTCCACACGCCCGGCTCGATTCACGAGGGTGGCGAGCTGGGCTACGTGCTCGCCCATGCCTTCGGGGCCAGCTTCGACAATCCGGATCTCATCGTCGCAGCCCTGGTTGGCGACGGTGAGGCGGAGACGGGCCCTCTAGCCGGTTCCTGGAAGAGCACCAGCTTCCTCGATCCGGTGCGCGACGGCGCGGTGCTCCCCATCCTCCACCTGAACGGCTACAAGATCGCCGGCCCCACCGTGCTGGGCCGCGCGCCCGACGACGAGGTGCGCGCCCAGCTCGAAGGAAGCGGCTACGAGGCCCACTTCGTCTCAGGCGATGATCCGATGCGCGTCCACCAGGAATTCGCGGCGACCTTGGATACCTGCTACGCGCGGATTCGCGCCATTCAGCAGGAGGCGCGCACCCGTGGCCCCTCCGGCCGGCCCCGCTGGCCGGCCATCGTGCTGCGGACGCCCAAAGGATGGACGGGACCGAAGGAGGTGGACGGCCTCCCGGTGGAGGGCACCTTCCGCGCCCATCAGGTGCCACTTGCCGACGTGCTATCGGATTCGGGGCAGCTTGAAATGCTCGAGGCGTGGATGCGCAGCTACCGGCCGGAGGAGCTGTTCGACAGCAACGGGAGGCTCATCTCCGAGCTCGCAGAGCTGGCGCCGCGGGGCGAGCGCCGCATGGGCGCCAATCCGCACGCCAATGGGGGAAGGCTCCTGGTCGATCTCGATGTCCCCGACTTCCGTGCCTACGCGGTGGGGGTAGAGTGGCCAGCCACCGAGCGCCACGAGTCCCCGCGACAGCTCGGCGCCCTGCTGCGGGACATCTTCGTGCGCAACGCCCGACCGGCGAACTTCCGGCTCTTCTGCCCCGACGAGACCAACTCGAATCGGCTGGGGAACGTCTTCGAGGTCGAGAATCGCTGCTTCGTCGGCACGACGATCCACGGCGACGACCACGTCGCCCCGGACGGCCGCGTGATGGAGGTGCTGAGCGAGCACCTCTGTCAGGGCTGGCTCGAGGGCTATCTGCTCACCGGGCGCCACGGCCTCTTCGCCACCTACGAGGCCTTCGCAATGGTGTCGGCCTCCATGGCGGTGCAGCACACCAAGTGGCTCGAAGCCGGGATCACGCTGCCCTGGCGTGAGTCCGTCGCCTCGCTCAACATTCTGCTCACCTCCACCGTCTGGCGGAATGATCACAACGGGTTCAGCCACCAGGGGCCCGGCTTGATCGACGTCATGCTCTCGAAGCGGGGCACGGTGGCACGCATCTACTTGCCGCCGGACGCCAACTGCCTGCTCTCCGTCGCCGATCACTGCTTGCGCAGCCGCAACTACGTGAACTTGATCGTGATCGACAAGCAGCCTCAGCTCCAGTGGCTGGACATGGAGGCGGCCATCGAGCATTGCACCCGGGGCGCCTCGGTCTGGCCGTGGGCCGGCAACCACCAGGGAGAGGCGCCGGACGTGGTGCTGGCGTGCGCGGGCGATATTCCGACGCTGGAGACGGTGGCGGCGGCGTCCTGGCTGCGCCAGCGCGTTCCGGAAATGAAGGTGCGCGTGGTGAACGTCGTCGACCTGATGACCCTGTTCCCTCGCGAATTCCATCCGCATGGCATGGACGAGACACAGTTCGTGGAGCTGTTCACTGCAGACAAGCCAGTCGTCTTCGCCTTCCACGGCTACCAGCGAGCGGTCCACGAGATCATCCACGGGCGACCGAACGCCGAACGCTTCCACGTCCGTGGTTTCAATGAGCAGGGGACCACAACAACCCCGTTCGACATGGTCGTGTTGAACGGCATGAGTCGCTACCATCTGTGCATCGAGGCGCTGCGACGCGCGACGCGCCCGCCGGAGCGAGCGTCGACGCTGATCGACGAGTGTCAGCTGCTGATCGCTCAGGCGACGGCATATTCACGAGAGCACTTTCAAGACATGCCGGAGATCCGCGATTGGGTGCTGACGCGGAGCTGATCGCGCCAGCAGTCGACGCACCCACATGTTCCTCGGGCGAGGAGGCCAGTCGGCCGATGGATCGGACGGCGCCTCAGTTAGTGTCATCGCCCACTTGGGACAGATCATTTAGTGACAGCCGCTCGAGGCGTTGTCCAGCGAGAGAGGCTATTCAGTGGACCTGAGACTTCTCTTCAAGGTCTTACAGGATATGCGCCGGCTGCGGCTTCATGAAAAGTGGACGCGCGACGATCTGGAGACATTCCAACGCGAAGAACTTTCGCACCTTCGCGAATGGGCCTGCGCACGGTCGCCCTTCTACCGGGATTTCCACCGAGGCCTTTCGAATGCTCCATTGCGTGAGCTGCCTATCCTCACCAAGTCCATGATGATGGAACATTTCGACGCCATTGTGACTGACCGCCGCGTCCAGCTCCCCGATGTGCGCGCGCATCTGGCCGCGGGTGGCCGTGGCCGATTTCGGAAGGGCTACGAGGTCGTCACGACGTCCGGGAGCACCGGGACACCGGGCATCTTCCTCTTCGATCCCCGCGAATGGACGACGATCATCGCGTCCTTCGCCCGCGCACGGGAATGGGCTGGGCTGAGGCTCCGTCTGACGGGCCGCTCGCGCATGGCGGTCGTGTCATCGACCAACGAACGCAATCTCTCAGCCCGCGTCGGGAGGGTGGCGGATACGCCATTTCTCCCGACTCTGCGGCTCGACGCCACCGAGCCCCTGGCGGACATCGTCGCTGCCCTCAATCGCTGGCAACCAGAGGTTCTGGTGGCCTATGCATCCATGGCCAATGTTCTCGCTGGCGAACAGGCCATCGGACGCCTCACGATTCATCCCCGCGCCGTCTTCGCTAGCTCCGAGGTGCTGACCGCCCAGATGCGGCAACGCCTGACAGAGGCGTGGGGAGAGGTCGTCTTTGACGAATACGCCTCCACCGAGACCGCCTCGATTGCCGCCGAAGACACAGCGCATCACGGCATGCACGTCTTCGAGGATCTGCTCATCGTCGAGAACGTAGACGCAGGGAATCAACCCGTCCCACCGGGCACCTTTGGCGAAAAGATCCTGGTGAGCGTGCTCTTCAGTCGGACCCAACCGCTCATCCGCTACGAGATTTCCGACAACGTCCGATTCGCGGCCACTGAGCCAGGCTGTCATCTGCCCTTTCGTACGATCGATGGGGTGCAGGGCCGCAGTGAAGACATCCTTCTTCTACCCGGCGAGAGCAATCAGGTAGTTCGGGTCCATCCCAATGTCTTCCATGACGCGATGGACCTCGTTCCGAGCGATGGCTGGCAGGTGGTGCAGGAGCCGGACGGACTGAGGATTCTCGTCGTACCCGGCGTGGAGCCATTGGATGATTTGCGCGTACGAGACCTGATCCTCGCCGCGCTCGGCAGTCAAGGGGTCTTGCCGTTGTCTGTGCGGGTGGAGCGTGTGAGCTCCATCCCAAAGGCTCCGAGCGGAAAGACGCCGCTCATTAAGGGCTTATTTCCGCCGCCTCATCCGAATGGGTGAGTGGGCTAGTGGATGGCGATAGGTCTTTCCCCACGCGCTTGAGCAACAATTGCCTGCTTTGCCGTCAGATGTTCCGATCGAGGAGAGGAATGTACATCGCCGCCGGTGCGTATAATCTCAGTACCCCTCCCCCAGGGGGTGGGATGGAGCAGGCCAGTGCGAACGAGTCAGAAAGATGCCTTGAATCGAATGGCGACGATAGAGGGCCACCTCAAGGGGATTCGCCGAATGATCGAGGACGATGCATATTGCGTCGACATCTTGAAGCAGACCTACGCGGTCCAGCGGGCGATCGATAAATTGGAAGACGTGTTGCTGAAGGGCCACCTCAGCGCCTGTGTACCGGAGGGTTTCGCCGCGGGAAAGGCGGACGACGTGGTCGCCGAGCTGAGTGAGTTGTTCACCCTCGCGCGCCGGTAAGGGCGACAACAATGGCAGTTCAGCAGAGACCGAATAGCGAGCCAAGAACGATCGACCTGGAGCCAGAACACACGGGCCGCGAAGTGGTGATCCCCGTGACCGGAATGACGTGTGCGAGCTGTGTGCGACGGATCGAGCGGGCGCTTGGCAAGGTCCCGGGAGTTGGCCAGGCCAACGTCAATCTGGCAACCGAACGTGCCACGGTTGTCTATGACCCCGGGGCGACGAGCCTGGCCGCCTTGAGGCAGGCAGTCGAAAAGGCCGGCTACGGTGTGCGCTCTGTCCCTGATGAAGCTGACCTGCCAATTACGGGCGTCCAGCCAGGCGCGACGGGCTTGTCCGACCGCGAAGCCGACGAGCGCGCCCGCGAGATCCGAGACCTGAGAACCCGGTTCACGGTGAGTCTGGCGATCGGTCTTGGCATGATGGCGCTCATGTACCTACCGGTCCCGTGGAGCCACGCGCAGCTCGCGATTCCACTCTTCCTGCTGGCGACGCCTGTGCAGCTGTGGGCTGGCTGGCGTTTTTATCGGGAGGCCTGGGCGGCGGCCCGACACTTCACGACAAATATGAGCACGTTGGTTGCCCTGGGCACTAGTGTCGCCTACCTGTACTCCGCCCTTGTGAGTCTCTTCCCGGATGTGGTGCGGGCTCTCGGGCTGCAGCCCCAGCTCTATTACGAGACCGCCGTCATCATCATCGCGCTGATCTTGATGGGCCGCTGGCTGGAAGCTCGGGCCAAGGGACAGACCTCAGCGGCGATCAAGAATCTGATGGGTCTCCAGGCCAAGACAGCGCGAGTCATCCGCGACGGTCGTGAGGAAGACGTGCCGGTCGAGCAGGTGCGGGCCGGTGACCTGCTTCGCGTGCGCCCAGGTGAAAAGATCGCCGTCGACGGCGTGTTGACTGAGGGGTCCTCCGCTGTCGATGAGAGCATGATCACCGGCGAGTCCATCCCGGTAGAGAAGCACCCCGGCGATGAGGTCATTGGGGCCACGCTGAATCGGTCCGGCACGTTCGTATTTCGTGCCATGAAGGTCGGAAGCGAAACGGCGCTGGCTCAGATCATCAAGCTGGTCGAGGATGCACAGGGATCGAAGGCGCCAATTCAGCGCCTGGCCGACGTCGTCTCGAGCTATTTCGTTCCGGTTATCATCGGCGCCGCGTTGCTGACGGCGGCGGCCTGGTACATCCTGGGCCCAGAGCCGAAGATGACCATGGCGCTCCAGACGCTGATCGCTGTGCTCATCATCGCCTGCCCATGTGCGATGGGTCTCGCCACCCCCACTGGCATCATGGTGGGGACCGGCAAGGGTGCGGAAAATGGCGTACTGATCCGCGGTGGCGAAGCGCTGGAGCAAGCCCACAAGGTCAACGCGCTCATTCTGGATAAGACTGGAACGCTCACGCGCGGCCGCCCATCGGTGACCGCTGTCGTGGTGGCCAATGGCCTTTCTGAGGCCGAGATACTTCGCCTGGCGGCTGCCGCCGAGGTGGGCTCTGAGCATCCTCTGGGGGAAGCCATCGTTTCTCGGGCTCGGGATCTCGGTATCGATCTCCCGAAGGCCGAAGCCTTTCAGGCGATTGCCGGCCACGGGATCGAAGCAACGATCGATGGCAGACGCTTGCTGCTCGGCAACTCGAAGCTCATGCAAGACCGAGGCGTGCAGCTCGATGGGCTGGGTGAGCAAGCCTCGAAGCTCTCAGCCGGTGGCCAGACGCCGATGTTCATCGCGATCGATGGCCAGGCCTCCGGTCTCATCGCTGTCGCCGATACGCTGAGGCCGGAATCGGCGGAGGCAGTTGCACAGCTGAAAGCGCTGGGGCTCGATGTATGGATGCTCACCGGCGACAACCAGCGAACCGCGGAAGCCATCGCCCGCGAGGTTGGCATCGATGGGAGCCGAGTCCTCGCAGAAGTGCTTCCCGGGCAGAAGGCCGATAAGGTGCGCGAGCTTCAAGCTCTAGGGAAGAAGGTGGCGATGGTCGGCGACGGCATCAACGACTCGCCAGCTCTTGCTCAGGCCGACCTTGGTATCGCGATCGGTACAGGCACAGACGTCGCGATGGCGGCGTCGGACATTACGTTGGTTGGCGGAGATTTGCGCGGCATCGTGACCGCGATCGCGCTCAGTCGTCGGACGATGAGCACCATTCGGCAAAATCTCTTCTGGGCGTTCATCTATAACGTCGTTCTGATCCCGGTCGCGGCCGGCGCTCTCTATCCATTCTTCCGCGTGCTGCTGAACCCCGTGCTCGCCGCGGCGGCGATGGCGATGTCGAGCGTCAGCGTCGTGACGAACTCGCTGCGCCTACGCGGCTTCAGGCGACCAGAGTCGGCCGAAGAGATCATTCATCCGCCACTCAGGGAGAGGATCGCGGATTGGAGCTACCTGGTGACAATCGCTCTGGTAGCTGCCGTTGTCGGGGTTGGAGCGCTCTCGCTGTCACGTTCGGGGCTCGCGGGTCACGACGAATTGGAGGCGGTGATCTTGAGTCCCGCCGAGCTGGCCAGCGCGCGCCCTCTCACCGTCGGCACGACGAACCTTGGATTCGAACCGTCGACCATAACGGCTCGGCCCGGCGAGGTTCTTCGGGTCCAGCTCACCAATCGCGACGCTGTCCTGCACGATTGGACCGCCCGCGGTGTACCCGGCGCCCACACCGCGGCAGAGGGCGGCTCATCGAGCCAGGCTACGTTCCGCGTTCCCGGCTCCGGCCGTTACGAGATCGTATGTACTGTCCCAGGTCACAAAGAGGCCGGCATGGTCGGCCTACTCATCGTCGAATAGAGCCCATAAGAGGAGGCACATCATGGCTAAGGCAACACTGATCGTACCGGACATCTCATGTGAGCACTGCGAGCACGCGATTACCGAGGCACTCACGCCTGTTCCCGGAGTCCGCACGGTCCGCGTGGACATCCCTGCCCACCTGGTGCAGCTCGATTATGACGACGCCGCTCTGTCGCTCGACAAGGTGAAGGAGATTCTCGCCGAAGAGGAATACCCGGTCGAGGCTGTCGTCTAGCGGAGGAACAACGAAGGCCCGGAGGTCGGCGATGTCGGACGACTCGATGGGCGAGTCGCGGCTCCGTGCCGCCGTGACGAACAGCGAGGTTAGTCCGGGGGATGAGCATCGTCTCGTTCTGGAGCCCACGCGGCCGCGGCTGATCCGCATCCAGGCGCGCGGTGAAGAATTTCCCATCCTCCAGATCCAGGGGCAGCTCTTCGTCTGCTCGAAGGCCAATGGCAACTGCTGCTGCGGGTGGGAGGAGAAAGGGCGCGCTCCCGTGAACGCTTCGCTGTATGAGGCGGAATGGGAACGGCGCGGATTGCGCTCACGGCTGCACCTGAGCTTCACCGGCTGTCTCGGTGTCTGCACCCTCGGCAACAACGCTTTGCTACAGATTCTTGGGCGCTCGATCTGGCTGAAGGACCTCAACGACGACGCGTTCATACCGGCGATCTTCGATTACGCTGAGGCGATGCTGCAGGTGGGCCAGATCGTGCCGCCATCGCCGAGCCTGAAGGAACACGTCTACGAGCGGTTTCTGGCGCCGCCAACTGGCCAGCATTTGCCGCTGATTGCCGACGCGGTGCCGGTAACGGATGATCTGCAATACGTAGACCCGGTTTGCTTCATGAACGTTGATCCGGCCACGGCGCGCCACGTCGCGGAGTTCCAGGGTCGCACGATTTACTTCTGCGCTCCAAGTTGCAAGCGGCAGTTTCTGGCCAACCCCGCCGCATTTAACGTTGGGTGAGGAGCACCCTTCAACGGACGTGGCGCCAGCTACGAAACGACGAGCAGGTGATTGACGGGCGGGAATTGGTGGTCCAGCTTGCGCCAGGTGTCGCCGACGTCGGTGCTGGTCCAGACTTCGCCCGCAGTCGTGCCGAAGCAGGCCGTTGTCTCACCGCCTCGGCCGTTGGCGTCGAGTCCCCAGACGGCGTCGAAGAACGCAGCCGGCAGGCCACCGCTTCCATTGAGCGTCTGCCAGCGTCTGCCAGGTGTCGCCGCCGTCTCGCGAGCGGTGAATGCTGTAGTCGGCGCCCTTCTCGCGCTTCTCGCGCGAGGGGGTGGCGAAATACTCGTTCTCCTTGCGCGGCCCGCGCCAGTGAGGGGGCGTCTCGTCGCCGACCGCAAGGAAGATCGTTTCGGGAGCCGAGCGAGGCGAAACGATGGCATCCTCGGTGTAGACCGATTTCGTCGTGCCGAGTCGGTCGTTCACGTTGACGAAGCTGGTGCCGCCATCTCGGCTTCTGAACAGGCCGTAGCCGTAGGCCCCATCGTAGGGCGCGCTGTCTGCGCCGGTACTCAGGAACGCAAGGTTGGGATCCACCCGTGATAGCAGCACTTTGTGCTGGTCGCGGCACACGCCCCCGATCACTTCCCAGCTGGCGCCGCCATCTTCGCTCCGCATCAGGTCGCCAACTTCGATCGCGGTGAAGATAAGCCGGCTGTCGAATGGCGAGATCGAGATCCCACGAACGTGGGCTGGACCCCGCGGGTTGCTCCAGATCGAGGCATTCGGGTGATTTCGAAGCGCCTCGAGCTCCCGCCAGGCCTTGCCGCCGTTCTCGCTCACGAAGAGCGCGGCCGGGTTCGTTCCCACGTACAGACGATCCGGGTTGGTCGGATCGATGGCGGCGTTCACGATCTTGTCGATCGGAAGGCCTGCGCTGACGTTCGTCCACAGAGCCCCGCCGTCCGTGCTGCGAAAGACGCCGCCGGGGAAGAAGCCGGCAAGCAAGTGGCTGCGGTCGTCGTTGGCAGCAAGGCACTTGATGTACTCGCCGGTCGGGTGGACGAAGCAGGGCTCCATCTCCACGTCGCCGTTCTCGGCGTGGACGCGGAAGATGTTCTGACGCGAGCTGAGTAGCAATTCCATTTCGCAACCTCCCCCTATTAGATCATGCCAGCCTTTTCTCTGGGCTTGAGCTCGCCCGGCTTCACGGGCTCGTGTCGGATTTCGGGGCCGTCAGGCGTGTCGAACACGATGCCGTGGACACCCCAACGGACGTCGTCGCGCTGCGGAAAGTCGCGGCGCCAGTGATTGCCGCGCGTCTCGGTCCGAGCCAGGGCCGCGACGATCACCGCCTCGCCGACGGTCAGCATATTGCCCAGTCCCAGGAACTCGGCAAGCTGGTGATTGAAGCGTGTGCCGCCCAACACCAGGGACGCGGTCTCGTACTGCGTCTTCAGCCGTTGGACGGTGTCCAGCGCTCGTGTGAGCTTGTCCGCGTCTCGCATGACCGAGACGTGTTCGGTCATGGTGCGGCGGAGCTCACCGCGCAGCAGGTGGAACGCCCGCCCGCCTGTCCGCGATGCGATTCCGGCGAGCCGGTTTGTTTCGTCGTGGACCGCTCCAATGACGGCCGCCTCTCGCGCGGCTGGCGCGGGACCTCCGGTCTCTGCGGCGGCTGTCTTGCCAGCATGTGAGCCGAAGATCAGCGCAGCCAGCATGAAATTGCCGACGCGCCAGTCGGCGCCGTGCTGCCCGGTGTTCGCGCACTCGCCAGCGGCGAGCAGCCCCGTGATGCCGGTTCGACCCTGCAGGTCGATGCGGATGCCCCCCATCGTCGCCTGCACGCCGGGCGCCATCGGGACGCGATCGTGCACGATGTCGAGGCCGAGCGAGTCCAGGCAATCCTTGCGTGCGCGGGGGAATACCTCGTCGATCTCCGATTCGTCCAGGTGGGTGAAGTCCGCCCAGAAGAACTTGTTCTCGATGCCTCGCCCCGCCTCCAGCTCGAGCGTCATGAATCGCTTGGTGTAGTACATCTTGCCCGACTCGCCTTCGGGCTCGTAGTTGAACAGGAAGCGCTCGCCGTCTTTGTTGTAGAGGTGCAGCCCGCGGTGAAAGGCGCCTTCAGTAATGATGTGTGGCGTCTGGTACAGGTAGCCCTGGTGGTAGTAGGTGAACTCCATGTCCCGAAGCGACGCCCCTGCGCGGAAAGCAAGGGCCTGGCCATCGCCGCTGTTCTCGATCCCGTGGACGCTGTTCTGCCAGAGGAAGCCGTGGCCTCCGGTGCAGAGAACGACGTTCGCGGCACTGTGGCCCTCGACCTGGCCGCCCATCAGATCGAGCGCCGTGACGCCGACGCAGCGCCCACCTTCCATCACCAGCGAGGTAACCGTTCGATCCGTCATGAACGGCACGCCGCGTTCCTCGAGCTCGGCGAACATCTTTCGCATGAAGTTAAGCCCAGAGTGTTGGCCCGCCATGATGGCTCGGTTCGTGCCGGCGAACGAGTAGGCCGCGATGTCCCCGGCCTCGTCGCGGTCCAGGATGTCGCCGAACTCGTGCAGTACCAGCTCGGGGCCCTCGGTGGCGACGACCTCCATCGGCTCCCAGTCGGCCAGGAAGTGGCTGTCGTCCCAGGCATCGTCGATCTGCTTACGCCAATCGTCGCCCTTGGCGACCGAAAGGTTCACGCTGCGTGGGTTGCGCGAGTGCGTGTGCCACGGCTCAACTTTCGATAGGATCGCGACTTTCTTCCCCAGGCGCGCGGCCTCGAGCGCGGCAATCTGCCCCGCGATGCCGCCGCCGACGACCAGTACGTCCCATTCGTGAATCATCTATAGCACTCCTCGGACAGGGTCAGCAGCACCCGTCTGGCGTCTGCCAAGTGGCCGCCATTATATGCCTGACGACAGAAACACTACGCGTCCGATCTGCCTGGGTAGCCGCCGATGGCGGACGGTTCCTCTGTCGATGGCGGACGGATCCTCCTCTTGACATCCGAACTATCCATCTGTATAATATCTATAGACCGGATGGGTCGACGATGGAGGTTATGGAATGACGGTCAGCAGCACAGTAGGCGAACTCAGCGCAGGTCTTGGCAACGCGCTGAACAGCGTGCACGAACTCAAGGTTCAGGGCGAACTTCCCCGGAGACTGGACGACTTGACTCTGTTGAGTCCCGGATCTAATCGGCAGCTCGATGTTGCCCTCTATCGCAATGGGAAGAAAGTGCGAGCCGACGCTGGAGTAGGGTACTGGGATCTAGGGTCCTGCGAGGTGCGAATCACGATGCGGCCTGCG
>JAERMM010000098.1 GCA_016844585.1 Chloroflexota bacterium
CCAGGTTCTTACGATGATCGCCGTCGCTACGTGCTTCGAGTGCGTCGGCTCAATCCTGTGGGGCGCTTATCGTTACCGGCTTGGCAACCTGCCCCTCTACGTCCCAGCTGGGCACGGGATCTTCTTTCTCCTGGCGGTTCGTGTGGCGGATCTGCCGTGGCTGGCCCTGCACAGGCGGCTCGTCGTCGGGGGTGTCTTTGCCGGATCGCTGCTGCTGGTGGCGCGGGGGCTCTTTCTGCTGCCCACGCTCGACCTGCTCGGCGCAGCGACCTGGCTCCTGTTTGTCGCCTTCTTGTTCCGAGGGCAACGGCCGCTGTTTTACGCTGTCTCCTTCACTGTAACGATGGCGCTCGAGTTCTATGGGACCTCGTTCGGCATCTGGGCGTGGGCGCCGATGCTGCCATACGTTGGATTGTCGGCTGGCAACCCGCCTGCCGGTATTGGCGCCGGTTATTGCGCGATGGACAGCGTTGCTCATCGACTCGCACCATCAGTAGAGAAGCTCTGGCTTGGGCTGTCTTCGCTCAGAGCCAAGTCTCCAATGCGGTCAGTCCGCTCTTCCGAGTCCTGAGCCTTCTCGATCAGCCACCCACCGGCGGGAGACGCCGCCAGGCTCCTTCCTCGTCAGACAGCGGCATTCTTGCACCGGAGACGACAGCGGTGCATTCAGCGTGTTTGTCGAGCCGTTGTGACGAGGTTTTCTGGTATCACATCCGTCACGTCCCCCACTCGCAACGGAGGTCTCGGTTCGTGGTGCGTAATGGCTCCGGCGCCAATGCCTAATTGTTCCGTTCTCGTAGTCGACGACGACGAGCTGATCCTTCGTTTGGTTCATGAGGCTCTCAGCGAGGAAGGCTTTGCCGTTACGACGGCGGCAGGGGCGCTCGAGGCAGCCCGTGCCTTGGCCCGCAGTCCGGTCGAGCTGGTTCTGCTGGATATCCATATGCCAGGCCTCGACGGGCGGCAGTTCGCAGAGGACCTGCGTGCCCGACACATCTCATCCAAGATCGTCGTCATGACCGGGGGGCCAAACGCCCAACGATTGGCGCGCGAGATCAGCGCCGACGGCTACCTTGAAAAACCGTTCGACATCGCGAACCTCGTCACGGTCGTTCAAGGCCTCTGCGGCGATGGCGCTGCCCTCAGGCAGATTTGATCCGCCTGCTCGCCGTAGCCGACGTTGAGGACCTGCTCGACCTGGATCAGGCGATTGCCTGTCTCGAGCAGGTGTTCCGAGATCAGACGGACGGCATTGTGGCGCCGTGGCCCCCGTGGCACGCTTCGAGCGGTGGGGCGAGCCTTTTCGTTCGATCCGGCGGTTTGCCCGGCCGCGAGCGGATGGGCATCCGCTTTTCCACGGGCCCGCGGAACCGCTCCTACGCCGCCATCTATGAGACCCCCAGCGGTAGGCTCATGTCGTTCATGGCCTATCCGTTCTCCGATCTTCGCCTGAATGCAAGCGTTGGGGTGGGAGTCCGACACCTCGCCGGGCCCGATGCGAGGCGCGTGGGGATCATTGGAACGGGACGCCTGGCCACGGGTCTGCTCGAAACTGTAGGTGCCCTGCGCGGGATCGAATTGGTCGCTGCCTACAGTCGCTCGGCTGACAACCGCGAGCGGTTCGCGAGTGAGGGCGCCCAGAAGCTCGGCATTCCCGTCACTGCCGCGCCCTCAGCCGAGGAAGCAGTCCGGGACGCAGACATCGTCGTGACCGCGACGAGCGCGGATGGTCCCGTGCTGAACGGCGACTGGGTTCCGCCAGAGGCGCTGGTGGTTTCCATCGGGTCCCGCACCGAGCTGGATGAGCGGATCTACGAGCGCGCCTCTCTGATCGTCACTGCGTCGCGGGACCAGGAGCTGCGCGGGCCGGGCAGCGAGCGATGGACGCTGGTTCGCATGATCGATTCGGGAGCGCTGAGCAGCGAAGCCGTCGTGGAGGTTGGGCAGGTAATCGTCGGAAACGTTAGGCCACCATCGGGCATTCGCGTCTATCGCGAGCCGCAGGGGGGCTTCAGCGACATCGCCCTAGCCTGCTCGGCCTACGAGCGAGCGGTCGAGCTTGGCCGCGGCATGGAATGGGACGGCTAGCGGGTCAGGCATGCCTGACCCCTACGGGTGAAATGGCGACCTTCGCGCGAATAGCCCCCTAGCGAACACCACAGGTCAACCGACCGTTTAGAATCCCCCGACACCAAGAGTTAGGAGAACGATGATGGCCGTCGAGCGCAATCCTTTCGGCGCGCGTGCGACGCTTTCCGGTGCAGGCTGGACCGCGGCCTATTTTCGTTTGGCGGAACTTTCCAGGCATAGCCTGGGCGACATCGACCGCTTGCCGTTCACTATCAAGATCCTTCTGGAGAACGTTCTCCGCCGCTTCGACGGCTACGCTTTCACCGAAGAGGACGTGCGCGCGCTGGCCGGTTGGAGCCCAGCGGACAGCGTTCGTGAATTTCCGTTCCTCCCGTCTCGTGTCATTCTCCAGGACTTCACCGGGGTCCCCGCCGTTGTGGACCTGGCGGCAATGCGGTCGGCGGTTGCCCGCTTGGGCGGCGATCCGCAGCGGATCAACCCACTGGTTCCGGCGGATCTCGTCATCGACCATTCGGTGCAGGTCGACTCTTTCGGCCTGGCTACGTCGGTTACCACGAACGTCGCACACGAATACGAGCGCAACGGCGAACGCTATGCGTTGCTGCGCTGGGCCCAGAGCGCCTTCCAGAACTTCCGTGTGGTTCCGCCTGGCATGGGCATCGTGCACCAGGTCAATCTGGAATACCTCGCGGGCGTCGTGCATCGCCGCCAGGAAGATGGGGAGTCCGTCGCCTACCCGGACACGCTCGTCGGCACGGACTCACACACCACCATGGTCAACGGGCTTGGGGTCCTCGGCTGGGGTGTTGGCGGCATCGAGGCTGAGGCTGTGCTGCTCGGCCAGCCGCTGTATCTCCTGACGCCACAGGTGATTGGCTTCCGCTTGAATGGCGCATTGCCCGAAGGAGCGACCGCGACCGACGTTGTTCTGACCGTCACCGAGATGCTCCGCAATCACGGCGTAGTCGAAACGTTCGTGGAGTTCTTCGGAGCGGGTCTGAGCCACCTCAGCCTTGCCGACCGGGCCACCATAAGCAATATGTGTCCCGAGTACGGCGCCACCTCGGCCCTCTTCCCGGTGGATGACGAAACGCTGCGTTACCTGGTTACGACCGGACGACCTTCCGCTCAGATTGATCTGGTGGAGCGTTATTGCAAAGAACAGGGGCTGTTCCGCACCGATCAGACGCCCGAGCCCACGTTCTCGGAAGTTGTGGAGCTAGATCTGGGAACGGTAGAACCCAGCCTTGCCGGCCCCAAGCGCCCGCAGGATCGAGTGGCGTTGAGTCAGGTCGGCAAGAGCTTCCACGACGGGTTCCCGTCGGCGAAGGCGCAGCCGGCGGCGATCCAGATGGGCGACGGGACGGCCACAGTCGTCGGAGACGGCTCGGTTGTGATCGCCGCTATCACAAGCTGCACCAACACGTCGAACCCATCGGTGATGATCGCGGCCGGCCTGGTAGCCAAGAAAGCCGTCGAGCGCGGGATGATGCCCAAGCCGTACGTCAAGACCAGCCTGGCGCCCGGATCACGTGTCGTCACTGACTATTTGAGGAAGAGCGGCCTGCTGTCGTACTTCGAGGCGCTCCGCTACAACGTCGTTGGTTACGGCTGTACGACGTGCATCGGCAACAGCGGGCCACTGCCCGAGCCCGTCTCCGTGGCGATCAAAGAGAACGACTTGAGCGTCGCCGCTGTTCTGAGTGGCAACCGCAACTTTGAAGGACGCATTCATGCCCAGGTAAGGGCTGCCTACCTTGCATCGCCGCCCCTGGTGGTGGCATATGCGCTCGCGGGCACGGTCGACGTCGATCTCACAACCGACCCAATCGGCCTCGATTCCAGCCAGCAGGCCGTATACCTGAGCGACCTCTGGCCAACGCCGCGGGAAGTCCGAGAGGTGATGGAGCGCGTAGTCACGCCGGACATCTATGAGGACAACTACGAGCGCGTGTTCAACGGCGATGACACCTGGCGCGGGCTCCCCGTACCCCAGGGAAGCCTCTACGCGTGGGAAGCTGCCTCGACGTACGTTCAGGAGCCGCCGTTCTTTCAGGAGCTGTCGGACCAACCGATGCCGCTGCGCAACGTGGTGGGGGCCCGCGCGCTCGCCGTGCTTGGGGACTCGATTACCACGGACCACATCTCGCCGGCGGCATCGATCTCACCTGATTGCCCGGCGGGTCGATTTCTCATCGCGAACGGCGTAGCTCCCGCCGACTTCAACAGCTATGGTGCGAGGCGGGGGAACCATGAGGTCATGATGCGCGGAACGTTCGGAAACATCCGCCTGAAGAATGAGCTGACACCCGATCGCGAGGGTGACTGGACGGTTCACTTCCCGACCGGCGACGTCATGCGAATCTTCGACGCGTCCGAGCGGTACATCGCCGCAGGAACACCACTGGTGGTGATCGCGGGCAAAGAGTACGGCTCCGGCAGCTCCCGCGACTGGGCGGCCAAGGGTCCGATGCTCCTCGGCGTGAAAGCAGTGATCGCGGAGACCTACGAGCGCATCCACCGCAGCAATCTGGTCGGAATGGGTGTGTTGCCACTGCAATTCAAGTCCGGCGAGGGACGGAAGTCGCTCGGCCTGGACGGCAGCGAGACTTACGACGTGCTCGGCTTGAATGATGAGCTCAAGCCTCGACAGGAGCTGATTGTACGGGTCAGGCGCAACGATGGCAGCGCGTTCACATTCCCGGTAACGGCGCGGGTCGATAGCCCGGTGGACGTGGATTACCTGAAGCACGGCGGGGTACTGCAGATGGTGCTGCGGAACCTCAACGCGACCGCGAGCTAACGAGGGGCTTCGCACGACTGACTGACTAGCGGGTCAGATAGTACGAATATCGCCATTCGCGGGCATCAATGTCCCTCTCCCATCGCAATGGGAGAGGGGCAGACGAGCTTGCCTCACAACTGCACAATGGCGCCCGTGCGTGCGAACTGACTCATTGGCGGCCGCGCTCGACGAAGGCTTTGATTCGCGCAATACCTTCGTGGATCTGTTCCATACTCGTTGCAAATGTCAGTCGGAAATACTCGTCCGTTTCGCCGGTGTTGCGCGCGCCAAAGCAAGAGCGCGGAAGTACCGCGACGTCGGCCTCGTGCAGCAGCGCGTGCGCGAACTCGTCGGCGGTCTCGAAACCGAGACTTTTGCAGGCGCCGCTTACGTTGGGGAATGCGTAGAACGCACCACGCGGGCGAGCGCAGCGGATCCCGGGAATCCCATTCAGCAGGTTCACGACGACCTCTGCGCGGGCGGCAAACTCTCTGGCGAATCGAAACGGCTCGTCCCGTGGTCCGCGCAGGGCTTCGATCGCCGCGACCTGCGTGAAGGTCGCGGTACAGCTCTCCACGTTCGTCTCGACCCTGGCCATCGCGCTCGCTAGCGACGGGTGCATGACGCCATAGCCGATGCGCCAACCTGTCATAGCGAACGTCTTCGAGAAGCCGTCGACGATGATCGTTCTATCCTGCATTCCAGGAAGCGAGGCGATGGACAGGAACTCCCCGTCGAAGACGAGACGGCTGTAGATCTCGTCAGAAAGCACCCAGCAGTTGTGCTGAACGGCCAGCTCGGCTATGAACGCCAGGTCGACCGCGGCCAGAACGCCGCCGGTCGGGTTATTCGGGCTGTTGATGATGATGAGCTTGGTCCGCGGAGTCATGGCTGCCGCCAGGGCGTCGCGATCACAGCCGAACTCGCTCGCCTCGGTCAAAGGCATGGGGACTGGTGTCGCCCCCAGCCAACGGGTCACCGACTCGTAGGTGGGAAAGCCGGGATTCGGGTAGAGGACCTCGTCGCCCTCGTTCACCAACGTTGCGATGGTGTAGAAAATCAGCGGCTTTGTGCCGGGCGCTACCACCACTTGTTCGGCGTCAACGGCGATTCCCCGCGTGTCCGACACATCTGAGGCGATCGCTTCGCGAAGCTCTGGGAGCCCGTTGGATGGACCGTACCGCGTCATCCCGGCGTCAAGCGCGGCCTTGGCCGCCTCGACGATGTTCGGCGGGGTCGGGAAGTCGGGCTCGCCGATCCCAAAGCTGATGATCGGGCGACCCTCGGCGCGCAGTCGATTGACGACAGCCAGGACGTCGAACGCGCTCTCACCCGCGAGTCTGCCTGAGCGGTGAGCGAACCCTGGCAGGCCCGGGGGAAGATAAGCCGTCATCCGGCGGTTGCAAAATGGACTTCGGTCGCCGCCGGGCGGAGAATGCAGATCCGCATGGCGCATTGTATGGCGGCGCGGCCAATGGCGTAGTCACCGCGCGCACCGAGCAGGTCTCGGCCTCAGCTATGATAGTCCTGATTCTCAGGCCGAGACGGGAGCGAGTTGGTACACGGATTGGACTTGCCGGATCCCGGCGAACCGCGCTTCTGTGCTCGATGCGGACACGCCATGTCGATGCGGCCGGATGGCGGCCGCGAACGACCGTGGTGCCCCGAGTGTCATTGGACCTATTACGCGAAACCTGCGCTCGGCGCCGCCGCAATCATCGAGGAGCACGGGCAGGTCCTGCTCGTGCAACGCGGCAACGAGCCTTATCGAGGGTGGTGGACGCTCCCGACCGGCTTCGTGGAGTACGGAGAGGACGCAGCTGAATCGGCCGCCCGCGAAGTGCTTGAGGAAACCGGGCTCGTGGTACGAATTGTCGGCTGCCAGGGAATCTTCGCGGGGAACGGCGATCCGCGCGGCTCTGCTCACGTGGCGGTGTTCTACGCGCACCTGCTTGGAGGATTGCTCTCACCGGGCGACGATGCCGCTGATGCTCGCTGGTTCGCGCCGACGGACGTCCCGGTGGAGATCGCGTTCGAGGGCCATCGGAAATCGATCGCGGAGTGGCTGGCGGCCCATGGGGCGAGCAATCGAGCGTCGGAGATCTCACTCTTTGCCGGCACCGGCCCCGCGCCTCCGGTTCTCGTCTACGCAGTGATCGAGAACCCGAAAGGAACCGTGGACCGCATCTGGTTCGACGCGTCGAAAAACGATTTCTGCCCGACAGGCGAGGTGTTTTCTGACCCACTTCCGATGCACTACGGATTCATTCCACGCACGGTATCCAGGGGGGACTTGCGCGAGCTCGACGTGCTCGTCGTGGGCGAGGGGGAAACTTCCGTAGGAAGCGTGATCGCGGTTCGTCCGATTGGCGCGCTCCTGCGTGAGGACGCGGACCACAAGGTTCTAGCCGTCCGAGCTGACGTGAAGAGCCAGTACGCATCGATCGTGGACGTCTCCGAGGAGCCGGCACTGCGTGAGGTTGCAGAGGACCTGTTCCGTCGACGTGCCACGCTCGTCGGTTGGGCAACATCCGCGGAGACACGAGGCATGATCATGGATGCCCAGCGGACATGGATCGCGTCGCACGCGACGGCTGGCTAGCCAATGGACTCGATGAGTCTCTCCCTCGGTGACGTGCTCCGTCGCGCTCGAATCGAGCGTGGACTATCGATCGCGGATGTGGAAAGCGCGCTGCGGATCCGCCAGAACTACATCAGTGCATTGGAGACCGACGACTTTGTGTCCCTGCCACCAGCTGTATATACGCGCGCGCTTATCAGGGACTATGCGCGATTGCTGGGGCTGGACCCGGCCGAGGTCCTGACTCGACCGCTTCCGATGCGAGCAACCGATCGCAATCCGATCCGGCCTGCTATTCAGTCGACCGACAAACCGCCGTTCGTCTCGATGCGGGCCGCGGCGACGGCTGGCGTGATCGTCATTTGCGCCGTGCTCTTCTCCTATCTCTATGCGCAGTACAACTCGTATGCCCAAAGTGTGGAGCGGCAGGCGTCCGCAAGTCAGGCGCTGCCGACACCGCAGAGCCGCGCCCTGTCTCCGCTGCTGACGCCCGCGCCGACTGCGACGCAGTCACCGGCGCCAACGGCCGCGCCGACTGCGACGCCCGTCATCGGGGTTGTGGTCGACGTGCGCGTGGTCGATCGGAGCTGGGTGCAGGCCTGGGCCGATGGTCGGCCGGTGGTTACAGGGGAAACTATGGACGCCGGAACAGATCGGACAATAAAGGCCGACCAGAACGTCCGGCTACGGGTGGGCAACGCGGGTGGTGTCGACGTTACGGCTAACGGCGTTCCCCAGGGAAGACTGGGCGCCTCAGGTGAAGCGATAGACGCTACGTGGGCCCGAGAGTGACCGTGGTATGGTTGTGCGGATGCCTCGGTGGTTGCCGCGGCGCCGCCAGGAGGCGATGCAGATCGGGATGGCAAATTGACCCAATCTGACGTGAAACCGCGCACTTTCGCGGTCGTGACTCTTGGATGCACCAAGAACGTGGCCGACTCGGAAGGCATCGAGCAAGCGCTCGTGGCGGATGGACGCGAGTCGGTGGCGGACCCGGCGCACGCCGATGCCGTGATCGTGAACACCTGCGGCTTCATCGCCGCCTCGAAGCAGGAGTCCGTCGACACGATTCTCGAGATGGCGGCGGCCAAGCGCCCGGGGCAGGTGCTGATCGCTTCCGGCTGCCTTGTCGAGAGGTACGCCTCTGAGCTGGCGCAGCAAATCCCTGAGCTCGACGCACTGGTAGGCGTTCATCGTTGGCCGGAAATGCCTCGACTGCTGGATACCATCGCAGGCAGGGCCAGCGTCGGCGCTGCTCGGGTGGCTCGCAGCGCGGTCGAGCGCCTGGACGCTGATCCGCTGTTGCCGCCCATCTACATCGGCGATGGCGTCGTGCCTGGGTCAGACCTCGTCATGCCGCGGAGGGCGGGACGCGGACCCAGCGCATATCTGAAGATATCCGACGGCTGTGACGCGAAATGCGCCTTCTGCGCGATCCCGTCGATGAAGGGATTGATGCGCAGCAAGGACGAGGACCAGGTCCTGCGCGAAGCGAAGGAGCTGGTGGCTGCTGGCGTACAGGAGATCGTGCTCGTGGCGCAGGATACCACCGCATACGGGCGCGATCGTGGGCGCCTGC
>JAERMM010000099.1 GCA_016844585.1 Chloroflexota bacterium
TGAACGGCGGCTGGTGCTCTCGCGGTCCCATGTAGGTCCAGATCACCCCACCTGCCTCATGAACCGGGTAGGATTTGGCCCGCACCCGGTCTTTGAACGTGCTGTCGGGGGGCTCACAGGGCATCTCGATGATGCGGCCATCCACATCGATCTTCCACCCGTGGTACAAGCATCGGAGGCCGCCCTCCTCGTTCCGCGCCAGGAATAGGCCAGCGCGCCGATGCGGGCAAAGCTGCTCCATGACTCCGACGCGGGCCCCCGTGTCACGGAAGGCAATGAGGTCCTCGCCGAGGAGCCGCAGGCGAAACGGATCGCAGTCCGGCTCCGATACCTCTTCCGAGAGACAGGCCGGCACCCAGTAGCGGCGCATCATGTCGCCCATCGGCGTGGTGAGCATCGAAGATCTCCTGGTGGGATTCGGGAATCGGCGGCCTCAGTATATATACTGCCGTCCAGGCGACCATTCACTCCACCCAGCCGCGAGGCGGTTCTGGCAGGAGACGGGATACCTCTCGCGGGAGATGCGCTATGACCGATGCCGTTGAGAGGTCACAGCCGCCGTTTCAGCTTCGCAAGATCGGCCACATCGTTCTGAACTGCACTGACATCGACGCCTCCGTGCGCTTTTACACGCAGGTGCTCGGTTTGGAGGAATCGCCCTGGTGGGTGGCGCCAATACTGGGCCGCGAAACGAGCTGAATCACTTCGCGCTGGAGGTGGCTACGCTCGACGAGGTCTTTGCTGCTCGCGACCATCTCGTGGCGCTGAGCGTGCCGATCAATTTCCACGGCCGCCGGCGAGCAGGCAGCCAGATCGCCGTCGAGTTCAAGGACCCGGATGGCAATAGCGTGGAGATCTTCTGGGGCCTCGATCAGGTTGGAGCCGACGGCCACGTTCGCCCGCGCTCCGAATGGCGCCAGGCGCTCACGCTCGAGGATGCCGCCACCAACCCGGTCCCTGGCCAGCACATCCCGCCACACTTGTCCAGGAAGTGAGGTCCAGAACCCTTGACAACCGCAGCCCACCCGCTATAATAGTTTGCAGATTGCAAATAGTTGAGGGAGTCGGTGCGGCTGGCTGAGAAGCTCGAACACTTGCGGTCCGTGGAGGGGCAGCTTCGCGGGCTTGGGCGGCCGCTGAACAAGGCCGAAATGGCGCGGCTCATGCGTGTCGAGCTTGGGGAATCGCTCAGTCTCCCGTACCTTTCGCAGATCGAGAGTGGGGCCAGGCCGCATCTGACCGCACACAGTCGGGAGCTCCTGGCCCGTTTCTTCAATGTGCATCCCGGCTACCTGGTTGGCGACCCGGATGGGTTTCAGGAGGGACTCGAGTCCATGGTCGAGGCGCCGTCAGCCGATTTGAGCGCGTGGCTCGCCCAGCGTGCCGAGGAGATGCGCGGTGACCCGGACGTCTTCGAGGCGCTGCTGTGCTTCGCCTCGCAGCCCGACGCGCGCGCCGCCCTCGTCGCGGCCGCGCGATCGATCGGGTCTCGCTCGTTGGATGAGGGTTCAACAACCTGGGTCGAGGAGGCTGAGCTAATACATGCGTGATGATCAGCGCTTGGCTCACTCCGCTCTTGTGGCTGCCCTCGCCGGCGAGCACCGTCTGCGCCGGCAGGCGCTCCAGGAACAGCAGGAGGTCGCTCGCTGGCGCCAGCGCGCGACGTTTGCCGAGGAGCGCGGACTCCAGGATCTGGTCGAGGCGGCGCGGGTACGGTCCGAGCGACACGCGCGCTCGGCAGCGCTTCTCACCGCACGCGCCGGCGAGATGCGGCTCGAGATCGATCTCCTTCGGGCCGCGTATGATGAGCGGCCGCGTATCGGCCGATCGCCGCCGAGCGATCCGGTCGAGGCGCGATTCGCGGAGCTCGAGATCGAGCGCAGCCTCGAGGAGATCCGCAAAACGCGTGCTGGGCGGGTGGCTCCCCAGCGCCAGACTGAGCCGCACGACTAACGATTCGCAGCAATTTTTGGGAGGAATCCGTGGGCGTTCTCGATAGAGTCTCAACTCTGCTTCGCGCGAACATCAACGATCTGATAAGCAAGGCCGAGGATCCGGAGAAGGTCATTCGACAGCTCCTGCTCGATATGCAGAACCAGCTCATCCAGGTCAAGACCCAAGTCGCGGCCTCCATCGCAGACGAGCGCCTGCTGCAGAAGCGCTATGAAGACAATCAGAAGAAGGCCGAGGAATGGCAGCGCAAGGCGGAGATGGCCGTGGATCGAGGCCAGGACGACCTGGCCAAAGAGGCGCTGACGCGCCGCCGCACCTTCCAGGAGACCGCGGACGGGTTCAAGGTGCAGTGGACCGAGCAGGCCGCCCAGGTGGAGCAGCTCAAGGAAGCCCTGGGCCAGCTCGAGGCGAAGATCTCCGAGGCACAGACCAAGAAGGATCTCTTGATCGCACGCAGTCGCCGCGCCAAGGCCGAGACCAACATTCGCCAGACGCTTGCCGGGGTGAATGCCGGCGGCGCCATGTCCGAGTTCGAGCGCATGGAAGAGCGTGTTTCAGAACAGGAGGCGCGCGCCAAGGCGTACGCTGAACTGGACCAGGACACGCTTGAAACACGATTCCGTGAGCTGGAGGAAGAGGATCAGGTTAACCGCGAGCTCGAGGAGCTTAAGGCGAAGTCCGGCCGCGGTTCTGGCGCCCCTCCGGCCTAGCCTCGCTCCCTTTCGACGGCTGAGAGGCCTGACCCCACCCTCCCTCAACGGGGGGTGGGGTCAGGTTCCACCTATTTCCCAGCATATCATGGTCACGAACCACCGCTACCGGGAGCCCACACTGAGTCTTCAAGACGTAAGATCGCGGCTGGCGTCTGCTTTCGATGAGGTGGACGTGGCGCAGGTCGAGAACGCATTGCACGCGGTGGCCCTGGCCCTGGACGGCTACGACGCCTCGATCGTGCCCGCCGATGACCTGTACCCCGAGTTCGAAGCCATGAAGGAGACGTACCGGGCCGTGCGCGCCGCGGACGCGCGGATGCAGGCGCAGCGGCGGCAGTCCGAGGTCGGCGACCTGCTGACCCGCTGCTACTACCGGCTTCGGTCGCTCCAGGCTGCCCTCTCGATGGCCTATTCCGTGGCTGGTCCCCTGGCGCGGCGGCCGGACATGAGCCCGCTGAGCACGGCGATCGGGATGTACGACGCGCCAAAGGTGCTTGCGCAGGAGACACACCTGGCCTCCGGCAGCTACGACGCGACGCTGCCGCACTTCGTCCGCTGGATGCAGGAGATCTGGGAAGACATCCGCGTTCGAAGCGCCGACTACGCGCGCTTCTATGGAGATGAGGAGGTCGACCGAGCGCGGGCTGCGTTGCGCCGTATCCTGGGCCTTTCCGACGATGGCGTCCCGCGGCTGCTCGACCTTCACCCGGGTGGCGCGGATGACCCGCTTGCGCTGCGTTTGCGGCTCGAGAAGTGGGCTTCGGACGATCGTGACTTGATCGCCGCTACGCGCGCGATTCAGGCCGCCGGCCATCAAGCTAGGATGAGTTTGATCAGCTTGCTTGCCCAGGCGCCGGCGTACGGCGAGCAGTTGGGGCCAAAAGGGGCGGTTGAGGCGGAGCAGATCTTGCAGGCCGTGCTCCAGTGGCGATACCCGGTTGGGGACACGCTGATGCTCGATCTTGCGGTGGAGCAGGCGGCGTTCGACGAGCTTCTAGCCCGCGTTCCATTGGACCCGGCAGAGCTGCGACTGCGTTCTGAGCCCTGGGACGATCTGGCTGTGAACGCGTTGCGCCGCGCTTGCTTCGCGGAGCAGTCAGTCCGCGATCACATCGAGGCCCACCAGGCGCAGCTACCCGACGCGCGCAGCGTTCGCCGCTTTCGCTGGTACATCTGGGAGTTCCTCAACCTGGTGGATCAGACCGCGGGCCCGACTGCGCTTGGAGCTCACCCGGCCGTAGCGTTCGGTCATTGAGGAGCGGGATGGTCCCTATGCGCTACTGGTGGATGTAAACGACGGTACCGACAGTGGCAAAGTCCCAGAAGAACTTCGAGTCAACCAGGTTCATCCCCAGACAGCCCTTGCTGCCGGATGATCCCCAGTCGCTGCGCCAGTAATTGTAGTGCAGGGCTGCACCGTCGTTCGTGAAGTACTGCGTGTAAAGCACGTCCTTGAGCAGGTAGCCGTTCGGCGAGTTCCGTTCGTTCTGAACACGCCGATTGATCTGGTAGATCCCAGTCGGTGTCTGGAATGCGGTTGCCCCCTTGACGGCGAGGGCTGAGTACAGTGGACGGGTCCCTTCGTATGCCGTCACCATGACCGGCTCCGTGAGGCTGGCATCGATCCAGCGGCCCGCCCAGGTGCGGTCCGGCGGCTGAGGAAGGCGAACGTTAGAGGTCGGCACGTATTCATTACTGCTGAGCCGGTACCAGCGCTCATTGTCTCCGCGGTCGATCAGACCTTCCACAGATACTGATTCGTTGTTCGTGTGGCGGTTGAGTGAGAAGTACTCGACCCGCGCCGGCCGCTCAAAGCTATCCACCGTTCCGACGATTCGACCGGGCAGACCGATGGTGGCGTCGTCTGCTGGGGGTGCTCCAAAATAGTCGCCTGGCGGTGGGCCAACTGCGCCGATTGCGTCGAGGTCAACCCAGACGTAGCTTTCGGATCGCGGGTCGACCGCGAGGACGCGTTCGCCCTCCGCTGGCTGAACGACGCGCAGAAAGCGCCACTGCAGGATCTCACCCCAGGGTAGCGCATCGCCCATTGGACCGGACCAGGCCGTGGTGTCCCGGTGGGTCATCGCCCACCAGGCCTCGTACGCAGCCGGCGTTGGGGGGTCAAGCATCTCGGCCAGTTGCGCGTCGGTGGGAGTTGGGATCGGACCTACCGCCGCGGCGTCGACCCAGGCCACGCTGTTCGTCGCGGGGTTCATCACGAACAGGCGCCCGTTCTCGCCCGGCGCCAGGACCTTGAGGGGGCTTCCTACGGAGATCGGCCCGAACGCGGTGGCATCAGCGCTGGGGGCTGACCACGCCTGAGATGGGGAGTGCGTTGCAACCCAGAACTCGCCAAAAGACTGAGAAGACGGGGCAGCGCGCGCGATGAGTGGCGCGACCGACCCTTGCTCTTCAATCGGCAGAAGCAACACTGCGGAAGCTGATAGAGCAGCCAGAACTCCAGCAAGTCGTGCCACTAGTTTCCCGCTCAATCGCGCCCTCCCGGCAAAGGCGCCGCGGAGACGCCGTACCCCTCTTCTCAATATAGCATCAATCTCAGTAGCATCAGTCTCGGTACGCTCAAGGTGTAGGGCCATTGTGACGACCACCCGATTCAGTGCAAACTGAAGACTTCATCGCGCGTGTGTCGCCAGGGTCTGTCTTTCTAGCCTCTGCCATAATCAGAATCGTCGCCCGACAATTCCCGCAACGGAGGACGGATGTACGTCTTGCCAAACGTCGACCTTCGCCACCCGATCCGGTTGCTGGTTGCCAACGTCGGAGCGTCGGCGACTACCCCATCGATCCGGGTTTTTCGGACGAGTGGCATGGAGGCGAAGAGTGCCCAGTTCCAACTCAGCCCCCGCACGGGCCCAATTCCGCCCAACGGGACGTGGGCATCGAGCCTCACTTTCCTGGAGGTGGGGGTCGGCTCCGAGCCGATCGATGGCCAGGTGCAGATCTCGTTTGACGGCGAAAATGTGTCGGTGGCTGTCCAGTACGAGTACGATCAACTGGTCCGAACAACCATTCGACTCAGCGCCGTGAAGGTCTAATCGTAGGACCTGAGAACTGCGCCACATTGCCGCTGGGTTCGTCTACCTAGCTGTACCATTGTACTAATGTGCTGGTCGGCCTGATTCAGGATAGTTCCGACGGTTAGTGGAGGATCCGGTCGTGCAGGTGCGCTTTTGGGGCACTCGTGGCTCGATCCCGTCCCCGGGTTCCCACACTGTCAGGTACGGCGGCAACACATCCTGCGTCGAAGTGATCGCGGCCGATGGGACGAACATCATCCTCGACTGCGGAACGGGCGCTCGAGAGCTCGGACAGCAGTTGCTGTCACGCGGACCGTCAGCGCTCCGCCTGCATTTGTTCATCGGACACACGCATTGGGACCACATTCAAGGCTTTCCCTTCTTCGTTCCCGCGTTCCTGCCGGGAACTGAGCTCAACATTTATGCCCCCGCCGGGTTTCAGCGAAGCCTGGAGGACTCAATGGCGGGGCAGATGCAGTACTCATACTTTCCCGTGCGGTTCCGTGACTTGCAGAGCCGCATCCATTTCACGGACCTCGGGGAAGGGTTTTTCCGTGTCGGTGAGCTGCTCGTCGAGACGCTGCACCTCAATCACACGGTTCCCACCATTGCGTATCGCATAACCGGCGATGGGGCCACGATCGCTTACGTCACGGATCACGAGCCCTTCTGGAAATCCGATGGCGATCGATTCCGTCACCCGGGCGACTTGCGGCACATCGGATTCCTGAAGGATGCTGATCTCGTCATCCACGATGCTCAGTACACCGAGGAGGAGTACCCGCAGCGCATCGGGTGGGGCCACAGCACCGTGGAGTACGCAACCGACGTAGCTATCGCGGCCGGTGCCCGACGGCTGGCGTTGTTTCATCATGACCCCAACCGAGACGATGGCTCGATCGAGAAGCTAGAGGCCTTAGCGCGTGACCGCGTCTCCGCGCGCGGATCTGGCCTCGAGGTTTTCGCGGCCGCCGAGGGTCTGATACTCGACGTGGCGGGCGGCATCGGCCAGGCGCCCGAGGTAACTGATCTCTCGGCGCTGCGTCGTCGTCCAATTGCTGGCCGTCGCGTCCTGGTAGTGAGCAGCATCGCGAGCGATGTCTCGGCCATCATTCAGCAGTTGGAGGAGGACCATCTCGTCCTGACGCGAAGCGGCACGCTGGCGGTCGCGCTGGCTCAGGCGCGCGAAACGCCGCCTGACCTGGTGATCGTTGACGCCGACCTGCCGGACTCGAGCGGCGTGCATCACATCGAGCGCCTTCGCGATTGGTCGGCACGTGAGAGCCTTCCGCTGTTACTCCTGGCCGAGGGCCCCAATATTGAGCTAGCGCTCCGCGCATCTGAGCCGGCGATCGACTGCCTGGTGAAGCCGTTCAGCCCAGCCATGCTGCGTGCCAGAGTCCGCGCCTGGCTGGAGCGAGCCATCGATCGTGACGACGCCGCGGCTAGCGATCGCGGCACTCCTGCACCGGCCTGGATCGACATCGAGCCCTCCGCTCCTGATCAGAATGGTCACTCGGTCGACGAGCTGGCCAATGCGCCCATGTTCGCTTCGCTGGACCGCGGCTTACTCGAGAGGCTTCACGAACGTGGGCAGGAGCAGTCGTTTCGCCCGGGCCAGCTGATCATTCATCAGGGGGATCGGAGCGACTACCTGTTCGTCGTGCTGTATGGGCGGGTGCGCGTGACGGAGGCGGCGGAGGAGCATAGGATCACCGATCTGCTGCTGGGCGAGATCGGACCAGGTGAGATGTTTGGCGAGCTGGGAGTCCTCACCGCGAAGCCTCGTTCTGCCACGGTCACGGCCATTGAGCCGACTCGCTGCTGGGTCATCCACCGCGAGGATTTCATGAGCGTCCTGCAGGACTCGACCGATTTGTCAGTCGGATTGGCTCGAACGCTGGCAGACCGACTTTACGACGCGGACCGGCGATTGGCGCGATACGCTCCAGACCCGCTAACCGGGCTTGCGAACAGACGAGTCCTGCACGACCAGTACGCGCGGCTCGCCGCGCAGGCGCTACGCGAGGATCGTCCACTGGTGTTGCTTATGCTGGACGTGCTCAATCTGCGCGGTATTAACGACCAGCTGGGCTACGAGGCCGGTGACGAGGCGCTGCGCGCCGTGGCCGACGCCCTGATGGAATCCGCGAGGCGCAGCGACATCGTGGCGAGATATGGCGGCGACGAGTTCGCTGTTCTGCTGGTTGGGGGCACCTCGAAGGCGGTCGATCTGATCATCGATCGGCTGCGGAAGAGTTTGGCGGGTCTGATCGCCAATCGCCACATCCCACCCCAGCTTCAGTGCTCCGTGGGCGTTGGCGCCAGCCCAAAACCGCCCGAGTCTTTGGATGAGTTGGTGCGGCTGGCGGACATGGACATGCATCGCGAGGGACCAAGGCGATCGATTCGCGTCTAGTCGAGTGCGCCCGGGAAGGAACATCGGATGATTGCTGAGAGGCGTGACTTCCGTCTCGCAAGAGGCGTTCGCCCTAGTCGCTACGCTCTGCGGTTTGAGCTGGATCTGGAGCGCTGGACGTCGAGCGCCCGGGAACAGATCACCTTGCATCTGGATCGACCATCGAGTGAAATCACGCTCCACGCACTTGATCTGGACATCCAATCCGCAACGATTGAGGGCGGTCCTGCCTTCGAGCGTGTCGCATATGACGAAGAGGCACAGACGGCCACGCTTCATTTCGATGGCCCCGTCGGCGCCGGAGAGTCGACACTGCAGATAGCGTGGGTCGGCGAGATCCGCGATGGCTTGCGCGGCCTGTACCGGTCCACTCGTCCGGGCGAGCGCTACGCGGCCACGCAGTTCGAGGCCGCCGATGCACGGCGCGCGTTCCCGTGCTTTGACGAGCCCGAGTTCAAAGCGCGATTCGCACTCGAGCTAATCCACGACGCCAGCCTTGTGGCGATCTCCAACGCCCGTGTAGAGCACGCGGAGGTGCTTCCTGACGGTCGCAAGCTGACCCGGTTCGCTGAGATGCCGGTCATTTCGACTTATCTGGTCGCGTTCACGGTTGGGCCGTATGAAGGCGGCGAGGAAGCCTTCACGACTACCGGGGTCCCCGTGCGCGTCTGGCTGCCCCCTGGACTGGCTGACAAGAGCCTGCATGCTCGCACGGCGCACGTGCGATCGCTCGCTTGGCTCGAGGACTACACGGCGATCCCCTACCCGTATGGCAAGGTCGACGCTATCGGGATACCGGATTTCGAGGCCGGCGCCATGGAGAACCCCGGCGCCATCACCTATCGGACCAGACTTCTGGCCGCGGACGAAGAGACGGCGTCGACTGGAACCATGAAGTCGGTATTCAGCGTGGTTGCTCATGAGCTAACCCACATGTGGTGGGGAGACCTGGTCACCATGGCCTGGTGGGACGACCTCTGGCTCAACGAGTCCTTTGCATCGTTTGTCGGAGAGAAGGCGACCGACGCGCTCAATCCGGAGTGGGGCTACATCCGCGACGTTGTGGCGCAGAGCACGCCTGCCTTCAACCTCGACCAGCTCGCCTCCACGCACCCCATCTCCATGGAGGTTCGGAACGCCCATCAAGCCTCCGAGCGCTTCGACGCCGTTACCTACCTCAAGGGCATGGCGGTGCTCCGCATGATTGAAAGCTTCATCAGCGCGGACGCGTTCCAAGAAGGGGTCCGCATCTATCTGCGCCGTCATGCCGAGGGGAACGCCACCGCGGATGACTTCTGGCGTGCACTCGACGAGGCATCTGGCCGCGATGTGACCGCCATCGCCAACGCCTGGATCCACGAGTTCGGCCATCCTGTGATCCACGCCAAGGTTCTCAACGCTGAGTCTCCCGACTACCTGTCGTCAGGGGAAGATGGGGGCATCGAGATCGATCTGCGCCAGGAGCGATTCTTCGCGGATCCGGAGGTGAAGCCCACCGATCAGCGCTGGCTGGTGCCGGTCGTCGTCAAATACGGCACGGCGGACGGCATCCGCGAGCAGCGGCTGTTGATGGACACGGACCGCGTCAGCATCCGCCTTCCCGGGGCCCAGTGGTACTACCCAAACGCGGGCGGGCGCGGCTTCTATCGGTACAACCTCGACGAGCGCTCGATCGCGCTTCTGGCGGAAAACCTCTCCGCGCTGGCGCCCGAGGAGCGTCTTATGCTGGTCGAGAACCAGTGGACGCTGACGCGCGCCCGGCGCGCGAAGCTGGCGCCGTTTTTCGCGCTGCTGGGTGGACTGCGCGGCGAGCGGGACCGCGCCGTCCTGGGAGCTATCACTGAAGGCCTCTACTGGCTGGACACGCATGCCATCGGAGAGGGAAACACCGAATCCTTCCGTCGGTTCGTTGCTTCGTTCTTTTCCCCGCTGCTCGACACACTGGGCTGGGACGCGCGGCCGGGCGAGTCCGCGGATGACCGCGAAACCCGCGCCCGCGTCCTGGCTATCCTCGGGCGCGTCGCTCGCGTTCCGGCCGTGTTGGCTGAGGCGCGTCGCCGAATCGAGGCGCACCTCGAAAGCAGGGCCCATCTGGACCCGGACGTCGCCTCCGCTCTAGCGGGGGTGGCCGCCGTCGATGGAGATGATGCGCTGTACGAGCGGTATCTGAAGCGCATGAAAGACAGCGAGACGACGGACGCCCAGGAGGAGGCTCGCTTCCGTGGCGCGCTCACCGCCTTTGAGCGTCCCGAGCTGGCGCGACGCACGGTCGACGCCTGCTTCGGCGAAGTGATTCGGGTGCAGGACCGTGGTCTCATGCTCTCGTCCCTCCTCGGCACGCGCCACGCTCGGGGGCTCGCCTGGCGGGCGGTGCGCGACCGTTGGGACACGGACATTGCGCCTTTGGACCCGGGCCTGAAGCATCGCATCATCAGCGGGCTGAGCCAACTCACTTCGGCCGATCTTGCCGACGAGGCCCGAGTATTCCTGGAAACAATGGCCGCGCCGGACTGCGCCGAGGTCACCGCGCAAGCGCTCGAGCGCTTGCGCCTGGCGAGGGAGGCGGCATCCCGACTCGGAAGTGAGTTGGGTGACGCTTTGAGCCGAGTCGCGTGACCGAGACCGGGGAGAGTACCTTGCCTGGCGAGGAGCGGGGATCAGCCCTGCCCACGTTTCCCCGCAAGAGCCTGCCGCCGACGCGTGAGGGACGGCCGGACTGGTTCAAGGTGCCGTTCCCCGGCGGGCCACGGTATCTGCAGCTCCGTCGACTGGTACGCGAGGAGCGGCTGCACACCGTTTGTGAGGAGGCGCATTGTCCAAATATCGGCGAATGCTGGCAGCACGGCACCGCCACCTTGATGCTGCTTGGAGACACCTGCACGCGAGCCTGCGGCTTCTGCGCTGTCGCAACTGGCCGGCCCGGTGAAGTCGACGATGACGAGCCCAATCGGGTTGCGCGCACGGTTCGTACGCTGGGGCTGCGTCACGCGGTACTGACGTCCGTAACCCGCGACGACCTGCCAGACGGCGGAGCCGCGATCTTCGCCGCCTCGATTCGGCGCATTCGCGAGAGCAGTCCGGGCTGCGCTATTGAGGTGCTCATCCCTGATCTGATGGGCAACTGGGAAGCCCTGGCCACGATTGTCGCGGCAAGCCCGGAGGTACTCAACCACAACACGGAGACGGTGCCACGCCTGTACGGTCGGGTCCGTCCCAAGGCTGTGTATCGGCGGTCGCTCGAGCTTCTGCGGCACGCAAAGGGGATGGGTCCCGATCTGGTGACAAAGTCCGGGGTGATGGTGGGCCTGGGTGAGGGCGAGAAGGAATTGACCGAGGTCTTCTCAGATCTGCGTAGCGTTGGCGTCGACGTGTTGACGATCGGCCAGTACCTTCGGCCGTCGGCCTGGCATCTGCCCATCGCTCGGTACTACACGCCGGCCGAGTTCCAGGCTCTTCGTGTCACGGCCGAGACGATGGGATTTCGCCACGTGGAGTCCGGCCCGTTGGTTCGTAGCTCATATCACGCTTACGCAATGGTCCAGTAACCCGCGGATCGCGGTGTACTGGTACAATTCGGCAGTCCAGAGGGGTCGACACGCTCGTTTGACGCGCTTGAAGGCGCCGCCCCGCATGAGGTTCACCCTGGGTGAGCTCAGCGCCGCCAACTGGTAACCAGAAAGGACGACGCCTTCATGGCGAAGATTCGATTGACCCCGGAAGGTCTGACGCGACTCCAGGCGGAGCTTGAGAACCTGACGCAGGTCAGGCGTATAGACGTGGCCGAACGCATCCGGCAGGCTCGAGAGGAATCGCACGGCGACTCGGGCGACAGCACGGCCTATGAGGACGCGAAAACCGATCTGGCAATTCTCGAGCAGCGCATCGCAGAGCTAGAACGGACCCTCGCAGAGGTTGAGGTTGTTCCCGATACAGGTGTCCACAGCGAGGTCTCCCTGGGCGCGCACGTGGTCGTCAAAGATTCCGACGGTGAGCAGGATGAGTACGTGATCGTTGATCATGCCGAAGCTGATCCGCGCCTCGGCCGCATCTCTCAGACGTCTCCCGTTGGTCATGCGCTGATCGGTCACCGCAAGGGCGACGAAGTGACCGTCGAAGCCCCCGCCGGCGAACGTCGCCTGACCATCGTCGAGATTCGGTAGCGGCCCACGGGGTCTGCTCCAGTCACGAGCCCACGCGACAAACGTTCAGCTTACGCATCATCAGCTACCGTGAAAACGCGCCTGCTCGCGCCGCTTCGACCGCGGGGCCGACGACGGACGCGAACGCCGGATTCACGACGAAATCAGTGCCCCCCTCGGCCATGCCAACGGTGATCTGGCGAGCCTGAAATGTGCCGGTCGCTGCCTGTGCTATGCTCTCCAGAATCGTTCGATCAGCCGTTTCACCACTGATCCGATAATGACCCGCTCACCCAGGTAGGAGTGGTCCGGCTCATTCTCGATCCTAATGGTACGCTCGCCAGAAGAAATAGACGGTCATCATGGCGGCGAGCCCGATAACGCCGCGACGCAGTATTGGGCCCGGTATGCGCCGAAAGAGCCTGACACCACCGTAGCCGCCGATGATGGCTCCAACGAGCATCACCAGGGCCTCGGGCCACGCCACCGCGCCCGCGATGATGAACGCCACGACGGCGACGCCGTTGATGCTGGCTGCCAGAAGAGTGCGTAGGGCGTTGGCGCTGTGGAAGTCCTTCATGCCGAAGAAGGTCAGGACCGCCAGCATGAGGATGCCAATGCCACCGCCAAAGTAGCCGCCATAAATCGCGATGACGAACTGGATTGCCAAGAGCGTTCTGACATGGCCCGATGGCTGAGCATCTGAAAGCGGGCCTCCTGTGTGACCCAATCGGCGTGTCACGGTGGGGCCGAACGCCAGCACCAGCGTGGCGAAAAGCAGAAGGAATGGAATGAGGCCCTCAAAGAGCGTCGACGGGGTCTTGAGGAGCAGGAGGGCGCCAAGTCCGCCACCGAGAAAGCTCACGACTGCAAGCGGACGCCGTAAACGCCCC
>JAERMM010000328.1 GCA_016844585.1 Chloroflexota bacterium
AGCCTTCGACGTGGCGGCGTTCGTCAACAGCAAGCCGCGGCCCGAGATGCCCAATCTGGAGAACGACTATCCGGACCGATCGGTCAAGCCCATCGACAACGGCTACGGCCCCTACGCGGATCCCTTTCCGCAGGACCAGCACAAGTACGGGCCCTTCCAGCCAATCGAGCAGTACTACAAGGCGCTGAAGAAACCAGGCAGTTAGGATTCGTCCCGGACGAGTCCTGAGTAGCCGCGCTCAATGTGCACGCCGTTGAACAGTTGAATCTTGTCCAGCCGCCGTGTCAGGCCGCGAACGGGATGATTTCGAGTTCAACCGACGCGTCGACTCCTGAGAGTAATACCTCGACCTTCGCAAACACCGCGTCTCCGATGAGGTACTCACTGCAGGCCTCGCACTGCTCGACCGGCAGCTCCTTCAGGATGACGATCGTCCGCTCGCTCACCTTGAATGGGAGATCAGTAATCGACGCACGCAAGGTGTTGCCGCACACTCGGCATTTCATGTCTGCCCCTTCCTCGATCGGAAGATACTTGTCCTCGGGGTACGACTCAATTGATCTCGTAGGTCTCGGTCGCCTCGATCAGCTCGTCGCGCGAAATGTAGCGTCCAGCCAACCGCATGTTCACATGGTACGTCCAGAAGACCTTCGGGACCCACACAGTCCGAAGCCGCCCGGCCGAGGGGGGCGTGTAGTCACCGGACTCGACAAACTGGGATTCGGCACCGATACGATGCAGCCCGACGAGGACTCCCATCGGAGAGCTGGGGCGAGGAGCCAGCGACTGAGCCACGAGCCCTACCGTGGCAATTGCGATCGTCAGATTCTGATGCACCATGGTTACAACTCGACCGATTGACAGACACGTTTCAGCCGCGGCGGCTCACTCGTTCACCCGCCGACGGCTGCAAACGATTCGTTAGACCGCGATCCGGTGGCACTCACGAAACTTCACAACGACACTGCGGAGGCGATCGTCCAACACCGCCAGGGTCTGTGCGGCGATAACAGGGGGAACCCCGCCGTAGTGCGCTTCGGCCACAGCGCCAGCGATACAGGCCAGCGTATCGGCATCTCCCCCAAGCGACACGGCCTTTCTCACCGCATCCTCATAGTCTGACGATTCGAGGAACGCGATCAGGGCCAGCGGTACCGTGCCTTGGCAGGATTCGTCGAAGCGGTGTGTCGGGCGGATGTCCTCCAGCCGCCGATGCAAGTCGTAACCGAACATGTGTTCCAGCGAACTCTTCATGCTGCGCTTGGTGTCTCCGTTCCGCGCCATGAAGACGGCGGCTGCGGTCGCCTGGGCGCCCTTCACGCCTTCCGGATGGTTGTGCGTCACCTCAGCGCTGCGTGCTGCGTGGATGAGAACGTCATCTAAGGAATCAAACGCGTGCCCGACCGGGGCCACGCGCATGGCCGAACCATTGCCCCAGCTGTTGTACGGGCTTCGGCTCCCAGAACTGGCCCAGTGAAAGAAGCGATAGCCATACCCCGCGTTCGGGTAGGCGAGGAAGTAGTCGTGAAACGCGTCCACGTACTCCCGACCATTCATGAGGCAGTCCGCGACCGCTACCGTGAGGACGGTGTCGTCTGTAAACCTGCATTCGGCGGTAAAGAGGTCGAAGTCAGTCGACTTGGTCCCCATGTACTCGTGAACCGAGCCGATGACGTCTCCGGCGATCGCGCCCAGCATGTCAGCACGTCCCCGACGGCGGCTCACTTGCCATGCATTCTCTCAAGCCACTGCTTGTGATGGTGTCGCAACTCTGCGTAAAGCGCCGTATCTGGCGTGACATAGATCCACGTCTCAGTTCCCCCTACATGGATGATGTAGTCCAGGTGGTCTTGTTCTTCGACTCCCAGAGACTCCCCTGATTTGTCCTTGAGGGCGTGACTTGCCTCTGCAGCGCTCACCGGGCCCGACCGGGCGAACCACGTTCCAATGACCGTGACAGGTGGAACGGAGAGCAAGAGCTGTTCGAGGTCGATCCTCTTGATCGCGAAGCCGCCTGAACGCCCGTTCGGCACTGGTGTCTCCCTTGGCTACAACTTGTCGGTCTACGTTCGGCTTCAGCCGCGGCGGCTCATGATTCCACCGGCCGCCGCCGGCTGCAAGCCGGTGTTAGTTAGGCCTGGGTTACCTATGTTCCCGGTTGCACAAGCTTCGTTTGCTCCAATCCAAGCACCTGATGTTCGAGGGTTTCAAGATCGATAATCATGCTCCGCATCCGCGCCGCCGATGCCACGTTGAAATGGTTGCCGTGTCGGCCGAAACCAGCATGACTGTGACCATGAATGTGAGCCCTACACGGATCGCGTCTAGGAACTCACGTAGAGAGTTGCTCCCGATGTGAACGTTTCCAAAGCCGGGATCCAGAATGCCCATGGCGGGACTATGGGACACAAACACTGTCTCTGGACCTAACCGCGCGGGTAGTTGCGCAAGATCGATTCGGATATCGGCGTCTGGTTTTTCAAACGTGCCGCCCATGAACGGCAGGGAATACTGATAACCAACGAACGCAAAGCGTCCACAATTTACTTCGCGCCCGTGGATCGACTGAACCCGATCCGAACCAGCATTGAGCTCAACGAGATCGTCATTCCCCATGATGTAGAGAACTGGCAGTCCAGCGCTCTCGAGCAAGTCTGTCAACTGGCTCGCCTCGTGCCGCTGTGCCTCCTCAGGCGTGTCGAATTCGTCAAGACATCCGAAGAGATCGCCGGCCAGGACAATAGCCTCGACCTCGCGTTCCCGAGCGACTCTCAGTAGCCAATCCCAAACTGGTCGGCTGCCGTGCACGTCCGCCGTTGCCAGGATCCGCATTCGCGCTCCAGCCATATCAACGGACTGGCGCTCACCCGCGGCGCCGTTCGCGATCGTCTCGAATCAAGTCAGGCCTACCACGGCGCCGACGGGTGCAGCGCCTGTCATGCCGCCCCATCGATTTGGGCGAGATTGTTCGAGTAAATCGCAACTCCATCTAGATCGTTAATACGCTCGCAATAGTTCCTGGCTTTCACAGTGTACGTGCGAGCTGATTCGCGATTTCCAGTCCAAAAGTACGCGGTACCAAGGAGCCCGTAGGTTCTTGGTAGGTATTGGTCGGCTGCAGATCCATTCAATCCATCGGCCTTCGTTAAGACTTC
>JAERMM010000100.1 GCA_016844585.1 Chloroflexota bacterium
ATCTAGCCGGTTCCGCACCGGCATCATCCTCGCCTCCGTCGTCCTCGGCGTCTCCGCCGTCAGCGCCGTGCAGACCACCAATGACGGCCTGGCCCGCGGACTCGACCATGCCTGGGTCGCTGCCGTCGGCAAGTCCCACCTCCAGGTCCGTACCGTCGGCGGCCCCGGATTCCCCGAGGCCACCCTCGCGCGCATCCAGGCCCTCCCACAGGTCGCGCTGGCCGCGCCCGTCGCGCGGAAGCGCGTCTTCTTCCGCACCGTGAGCGGCGAACGAGGGTTCGTGGACCTGGTCGCGGTCGAGCCGACCATCGAGACTCAGGTGCGAAGCTATCGAATGAAGGCCGGCAGCTTCCTGGCCCCGGGCCCCGTCAATGAGATCATCACCCAGGCCTCCTGGGCCGAGCAGCGCGGCCTCGCTCTGGGCAGCACGTTGGAGCTGATCACCCAGGACGGCCTCACTACGTTCCGGATCGCCGGCCTCATCGCGCCGGACGAGGCCGGGCTGGCGAACTACGGGTCCCTCGTCATGGTCAGCCTCGACACCGCTCGCGAGGCGTTCGGCATGCGGGGCCGCGTGCGCAGCGTTTCACTGGTGCTTCGGGACCCGGCCAGCGCGGCGCAGACCGCGACCGCGCTCTCCGCGTCCATTCCCGAGGGACATGTGGTCGAGCGCTCCGAGGACGCCCGCGCCCAGCTCGAAAGCTCGGCGGCTCAGTTCCAGTCAACCCTCACACTCTTCGGCTCCGCCACTCTATTCGCCGCTATCTTCCTGATCTTCAACACGGTCGAGATGACCGTGGTCCAGCAGGCCCAGCAGACCGGCCGGCTGCGGGCCGCCGGCGCTGACAGATCGCAGATTTTTCTCTACTTCTTCGAGCACGGCCTCGTGCCGGGGACCATCGGCTCTCTGGTCGGGGCCATCCTGGGCGTTGGCGTCGCAAAGGGCATGGCGCTCTGGATTGAGCGAACCCAGGACGTGCCCATCGCAGCCGTCGAGTTCTCCCTTTCTGTTTTCCTCGCCAGCGTCCTTATCGGAATTGGCGCCGCGGCCCTGTCGACGACACTGCCATCCCTCCGAGCGAGCCGGAGCAATCCGATCGAGATGGTTCAGATGGCAGATCGAGCGGCGAATTCGGCTGTGTCCTGGAAAGTCGTCGGCCTGGGAGTCACGCTTATCGTGGCGTCGGGCGCCGCCATCTCGCTGCCGTTGCAGGGAGACAACGCGCGTTACATTCAGGCTGCACTGCTCCTGCCGCTCCTCACCGGCATGGTCTTCGCGTCCCAGGGCGCGATCCCTGCCCTGAGCAAGCTGGTCACTGTCCCCTTCCGCAGATTCGGCTCGCCGGCCATCCGCCTGGCCGCTCGCAACCTCACTCGCCAGGTCGGACGCACCGCCGTCACCGTGGCCGGCTTCACCGTCAGCGTTTCGCTCCTCATCGGGCTCGCCGCGGTCGTCAGCAGCTCAACGCGTGCCGGCGAGCGCTTCACCCAGTCGTTGATCCCCAGCGAACTGGTCGTCGTCTCACCGGTAGATCAGCCGCCGGTCTTCGTCGATCAGTTCCGTGCCATCCCGGGAGTTCAGTACGCTAGCCCGGTTGCGTTCTTCCCGGTGCAGTCGGGTACCCGCCTGATGCCCATCGCCTCGGTCGAGCCGGAGGTATTTGGGCCCGCCGTCGAATTCATCCAGGGCTCGCGCCAGAGCGCCATCGCCGCGATGGAGAGCGGCAGAGCGTTGCTCGTTCCAAATGCCGTCGCTCAGGCCCGCGGGCTCAGCGTCGGCGACTCGATTCCACTTCAGACCACGACCGGCCCCACGCCATTCCAGGTCAGCGGGATCATCGCGCATGGGTTCCCATCAGCAGACGGCGGCGGAACGCTCCTCATGAGTCGCGCCGATGCAGAGCGCTACTTCGGACAACAATCGTTTCGCCTGCTGATGATTCAGCCCAAGAGCGGCGAACCTCAGGGCAGCGTGACTGAGCGGGTCGCGGATATCGCCGAGCGCTATGGAATGTCGACCACCACGGCTCAGGAGATTTCGTCCCAGGTGACTGAGGCGCTCTCGCGCCTGCTCGCCCTGATGGGTGGCCTCGTCGGGATTGGGCTCCTCGTCGGGACCTTCGGCGCGGCCAACACGATGCTGATCAATATTACGGAGCGCACGCGCGAGCTCGCGATCCTCTGGGCCGCCGGCATGTCCCGCGCCCAGCTCCAGACCATGACCCTCGCCGAAGCGGCCATGATGGGTTTGATGGGAGGCATCCTGGGGACCGTGGTCGGTGTTGCCCTCTCCTGGATACTCGTGCGCCTCGCGCCCACTCCCGGATTCGAGCCAGAATACACGATCCCCTTCTCATCGGCGGCGCTCGGCTTGCTCGTCGCCGTCCTGGCGGCGACGCTCGCGGGTGTCGGTCCTGCCAGGCGAGGGGCCCAGCTTGCCGAACACCAGTGACGACGATCTGCCGATAATCGGCAGCGGAAGAATGAGGCAAAGCGAATGACATCTGAAGAGCAGAGCGCGGCCCTTGCAGAGATCGCCGAGCAGGCCCGTGCGGCCGCGGGCGCCGACCGTTGCACGATCTTCCAGTTCGATCGGGCCAAAAACGAGGTCTTCAGCCGCGTCGCACAGGGTCTGGCCGTGGGTGAGGAGATTCGGCTCCCCACCTCGCGCGGCGTCATCGGTTTCGTCGCGCGCACCGGGCGCACCCTCCGTCTTCGCGACGTGTATAACGACCCACGCTTCGATCCCTCGACAGACCAGCGCACCGGTTACCGAACCAAAGGCATGCTCTGCGTGCCCGCCATCGACAGCCGTGGGAATGTGCTCGGCGCCATTCAGCTCATCAACAAGGTCAGCGGCCCTTTCACCCCCGAGGACGAGGAGACCGCGACACAGTTCTGCGCCCAGATCGTGCCCCTCCTCGCCCCTGCCACCTGAGCGGTCAATACCCGTCTGGTAGGGCGTGGCGAACCATAGCGAAACCAGCCGAACGCGTAAGCGCGCAGCGCAAAGAGCGCCACGATTTGCCCCTCTCCCACCGCCGTGGGAGAGGCGGGGGTGAGGGTCCCCCGACGGTTACACTGACTCTCGCATGACGCACCAAAGATTCGCTGCCCTCCAGCACCACGATTTCCGCCTCTACTGGATCGGCTTCGTCATCTCCATATCCGGGCAGCAGATGCTCTGGATGCTCGAGCCCTGGCTGATCTACGAGCTGTCCGGCTCCACGGTCTACCTGGGCATCAACGCCCTCGCGCAGGCGATCCCCGCCACCGCGCTCGTCCTCATCGGCGGCGTCATCGCCGACAAATTCGACCAGCGAAAGCTCCTCATCGGCGTTCAGATCGCCTACGTCGCCCTGTTGAGCCTCATCGCCGGGCTCGCCCTCACAGAGCTGCTGGAGGTGTGGCACATCCTCGTCCTCGCTTTCATCAAGTCGGCGCTCGGCTCCTTTGAGAACCCCGCACGGCAGTCCTTGTTCCCGCACCTCATTCCTCGCGATCTCATGCCCAACGCGGTCGCGCTCAACGCGACCATCCATCCTGGCACGCGGATCGGCGCGCCAGTTGTGGGCGGCTTCCTCCTCGCGCTCACGCTTGGCGCTACCGGTTCTCCCCGCATCGCCGCGGGGTGTGTCATGCTCATCGGGATCGCGGGCATCGCCGTCTACACCGTCATGCTCGCCATGATCCACGTGCCGCCGATCACGCGGGCGAAGAGCGGCGGTATGGTCTCCGACATGGCCGAGGGCGTGCGCTTCATCTGGCGCAACCCCGTCTTCGCCTTCCTCATCGGCCTGGCCTACTTCCACATGTTCTTCGGATACTCGGTTGGGGTCATGTTCCCCGTAATCGCTAAAGACGTGTTGCATGTGGGCCCAGACGCGCTGGGCATCATGTGGTCCGCCATGGGCGCCGGTAGCCTGGCCGGCGTTTTCCTCGCCGCGTACCTTTCGGCGGTGCGCCACCAGCGAGCCATCATCACATGGGGCCAGGTTGCTATGGGAGGCGGCATGATCGCCTTCGCCCTCACGCCGCTCTACTGGCTCTCTATGGCACTGTTATTCGTGGTCGGCGCGGGCGCCTCAGTGCTCAACGTTGCGATTCAGCAGAACCTGCAGATGCTGGTGCCAAATCAGCTTCGAGGCCGCGTCATCGGCGTATGGAGTATGGTGCATTCCAGCATCCGGCCGATGGGCGAGATGCAGTTCAGCGGCGTCGCCGCCCTGGTGTCAGCCCCCTTCGCGCTCATCCTCAGCGGCGCCGTTGTCGTCGCGGCGGCAGCATTCTTCGCCATCTACGGACGCCCCATCCGAGCGCTTGTCAACCTGCGCGAGGCCGCACTCACCGATCCAGCAGCGCGAACCGACGCGGCCCACCAGGTTCCCTCTCCCTCTGGGAGCCCCCCGTCTGTTCCCTCTCCCTCTGGGCCCTCTGGGAGAGGGCTAGGGTGAGGGATCTATCCCACCGCTACCCACTTTGAACGGGCACAAAGCCCTAACGCCCCGACCCCCTGGCGTCCCTGAATAGGTGACGGAATCGCCTCTTGAATTCCAGCTTGCGCTTCTCCGGGTCTGATCCACCAATCCCGGCGCACCTTGATGCGGAGTGCACGTCCCACCCGAAGGGCCACATCATGAATACGAACTCCCGACAACCGTGGCAGACGACCGTTTCTCTTGCCACATCGCGAGCCATCAAGTGCACCGCGTTGTCGATTGCACCGTCGCTTCGACGAATTGGCTGCAAGTCCCCTCCTCGGTGCGATTCTCGCTGGAACTCGCGGCCTGACCTCTCGGGAGCTGGCGCCCATAGCAGGCTGCAACTATCCTCGCTCAGCGGCCAGTCGCGGTATGCTATCAGACGGCCGATGCATTCGAGTCCAGGGCTGTCTCGGGAGGCTCTTGGCAACCGCTAGTAATTGCTTCCTCGAATCGGTTGCGCAACCAGCACAGACAACGTGAACCTGGAGCGACGATGGTCGGAACTCCTCATGCGCGTACTGGGCGGTCGCGCCGATCGCAACTTGCGGTTCGTCGAGATTACGGGTCTCCTGTTGAGGCTTGGATTCGATGAGCGAATCCACGGAAGCCATCATATTTTCACTCGAACGGGCATTGAGGAGATCATCAATCTGCAGCCAGGCGACGGTGGTCACGCCAAGCCCTACCAGGTTCGTCAGGTCCGAGCGATCATCCTCAGGTACAGGCTTGCAGGGGAGGACCCGTCGTGAACAGTAACCCCTTGAAATACGAAGTCATCATCTACTGGAGCGACGAGGACAAGGCCTTCGTCGCTGAGGTTCCCGAGCTTCCGGGGTGCGCAGCCGACGGTGAAACGCCGCGGGCAGCGCTCGATCAGGTGCACGTCATCGCGCAGGAATGGATCGAAACGGCTCGTGAGCTGGGACGACCTGTCCCACAGCCAAAGGGGCGGCTGCTTTTTGCTTGAGTCGACGATGGACAGTCGCCCCGGCTGAACGGCGCAGGCGATCTGAGGCCGCGCCGCTCGCGGGATTGAGGCCAGACATAGTCGCACGCCTCGTGCTGCTCAAGCGCCGCGCCGGATTCCGAACCCTTCCCACCGGCGCGCGCGCTTGGGCTCTCGCGAGCGTATTGCGCACCGACACTCGCGTCCGTTCCTGTAGGGGACCTCGAGTGGCACCTCGGTCGTTACAGAGCGCATCGTGCTGAGCACCCGAATCAAAGCTGCCAAGCCTTTGTCGTGCGCGGTAATTGAGTCCCAAGCTGTCAACTCGGCCTCCCGAGCAAAGAGGCCCCGCCGCTTCGCGCTGAGTTCGTTGACGAGCCCATCCGCCATGGCGAGCACAACGGGAACGCTGGCATGGTACCTACCCGCCTTGAAGTCGCCGAGTGCCAACTCCGCTAGGCGCATCCTTGGTCGAAACGCAGCCACGCCGTTCATAAAGCGCAGTTGCACGGTGACGGTTTCGTCCGAATAGTGTTCGACCAGGACCGACTCCGCCGATTCAACGTCGCCCCCGTCCGCAAGATCCAGCGCCAGGAGCGCTACCGCAACATTCATGGACTCGTACATGGTCCAGCCGCGGGGCACAAACCGTTCATTGAATCGGTCGGCGAGGGTGAGCAAGAGTTCCGGCTTCACCTCATCAATGTTCTTGAGCAGGGCCTCAATTTGTGCGAGGTCGACCCGCAGCAACCGAAGGAGCGGTCTCAGCAAAGGCATGGACGCCTTTATCGCCTTAGCGGTGGCGATATTTCGCTCCAGCTCCTTGAGCGATGGGATGTCCCTGATGCGGTCTTCCGTCATGTCCCCTCGCCTTGGCCTCTCTGTTACAGAACATGCGTTCCGGTAGAGTATATTGGCAGCGTGACCCGCTCCAACCCCCGCGCTTCGACGCCCACAGGCCCTGGGGCGCGCCCGCGGATGATGCCGAGCGGAGGAGTCTGACAGAGGTATGCGCAAAGCTCGGGATTGCGTGAACTCTATTTCCTCGGTCCGGCGATGCAGTTCTTACCCGTTCAGGAGGACTCGGTCAGGCGGCATCTGGTAGACGTATATCGGGCCTTGGCTGACGAGCCGTTTGTGGACGGTGAGACGAAGTTCTTTCGACCGGACGAAGTTCTTTCGACCGGACAAGGAAGGAACACGATCTGGCGATAGCGGTACTGAATCGTCATCCTTGACCCGACGTCGTGTTCCGTCTGAGCAATCACGGATTTCGGGCCCCGTATGCGAATGGACGTTATGGATTCGTTGTCGCGCAACTTTGCCGCGCTCCTGATGGCTATCGAGGACTGTCTCGAAAAACGATACATCCTGCCGGCGCTGGTTCTGCTGTATACGGGGATTGACGTCATTGCCTTTTTGGAACGTCAGCCGTCGGAAGGCGTTCGATCTTCATTTACCCGATGGACTGAGGACTATCTGCTTCGGGCAAAGCCGCTCCCATGCACAGCCGACGAGCTGTACGCAGCGCGGTGCGGCGTGCTCCATACATTCACCGCCGACTCAGATCTCTCGCGAAGGAGCAAGCTCCGCCGTATCTACTACGCTTGGGGAACAGCCGCAGCAAAAGACCTTCAAAGGACATCCCACGTGTTGGGCCGCCAAGCTACGGTTGCCGTGCACATATCTGACCTGGTCGAAGCGCTGCGCCTCGGTCTAGCGCAATACCTCGACCTCCTGGATAGGGAGCCGACCCGCCAACGGATTGTCGCCGCAGCTGCGGGGGCCTGGTTCGTATCCACACCAAAGGAATTGGTGGCTGAGTTTCTCACGCTGGTGGACAGCGGCGCTATCAAACCGGGTCCGACAGTCACGGGCGTCGCCGTGTGGGCCACCCTCTCCAGCGCCGCTTCTCGAATGAACTCGGCCACTCGGTTGCCCTGCAGCGCAGCGCATTCCGCCACCCTGTCGAAGTCTTCACGCGCGAACGCCACGGACACAGCAGCCCGCGTGCTCAGCACAGGGCCCCGCGCTTCGGCAGCGTCAAAGTCCCACTGTTCCTCTCGCTGCAGTTCTTCGTCCGATCGGTCGTTCGGTCTAGTCATCGGCGATGTTCCCCTTGAATGTCGTGCGCCTTCGCTGACCGCGTGGCCAGCCCGCACAACGGCTGCCGCTTAACGGCGCGGGCCGTCTGCTTCAGTCTGGGTTTGGAATCGGTATGATATATCATCATACCAGTCTGCGCCGAGGTACCTTTATGCGAGCATCAAAGGTCGCCGTCACGATCGACCAGGACTTGCTCAGAGAGATCGATCGTTGGGTGAGCGCCGGCGAGTTCCCCAGCCGTAGCCGCGTCGTTCAGGAGGGGCTGGCCCGCCTGAGGACGGAGCGGGAGCGGCACTCGTCGCTCATCGCCGAGCTGGCGAAGTTGGACGTGGCTGAGGAGCAGCATCTGGCGGAGGAATGGCTCGCCGGGGAAGCCGATTGGCCGAGGTTCTGAGGGGCGGCATCTACTGGGCCGACCTCGATCCCGTCCGCGGTCACGAGCAGGGCGGATCGCGACCGGTCCTCGTCTTGAGCCACGACCTCTTTAACGAACGCTCGGGAACGGTCGTCGCCGTCGCGCTGACCGCGCAGCCTCAGCGGGCAGGCTATCCACTCACCTGGCGGGTTCCCGACGATCTGCTGTCGAGGCCATCGTGGGTCAAGGTAAGCCAGGTAAGAACCCTTTCAACGGGGCGGCTCGGCGACCAGATCGCGCAGCTTCGCATTGAGGATGTCGAAGAGATCGTCCGCGGGTTGCTCCAGCTAATCGACTGAACTGGAGGCAACCCGCCGAGCCATGAACAACCATTCGCAGCAGATCGTTCAGCGCCTCTGGAACTACTGCAACATCCTGCGAGACGACGGCCTCTCCTACGGCGATTACGTCGAGCAGCTCACCTACCTGCTCTTCCTCAAGATGGCCCACGAGCGCACCGGTCAGCCCTGGCTCCAGCCGTCGGCCATCCCCGAAGGCTTCGACTGGCCGAGCCTCTTGGCGCGCGACGGCGACGACCTCGAAGCCCACTACCGCCACACGCTGGAGACCCTGGCCAGCCAGAAGGGCATGCTCGGCGTCATCTTTCGCAAGTCGCAAAACAAGATTCAGGACCCGGCCAAGCTCCACCGTCTCATCGTGGACCTGATCGACCGCGAGCAGTGGATGGTCCTCGATGCGAACGTCAAGGGCGATGCTTACGAGGGCCTCCTGGAGAAAAACGCTCAGGACGTGAAGGGCGGCGCGGGTCAGTACTTCACTCCGCGTCCACTCATCCAGGCTGTCGTCGACGTCCTCCGGCCCGCCCCCGGCGAAACCATCTGCGATCCAGCCGCCGGCACCGGTGGCTTCCTGCTCGCCGCGCACGACGTTATCTCCGCCAGCCCGACCCTCGACGCCGACCAGAAGCGGCACCTGCGTCTCGAAGCCCTGCACGGCGTGGAGATCGTCGACAGCGTCACGCGCCTGTGCGCGATGAACCTGTTCCTCCACGGAATCGGTCCGACCGACGAGCTAGGCGAGGCCCCCATCGTCACCGACCTGCGCAGCCCGCCGAGCGTTCACTTCAACGTGGTTCTGACGAATCCACCCTTTGGCAAGAAGTCGAGCGTTCTGGTGATCAATGAGGAGGGCGAGCAGGAGCGCGAGGCGCTCACCATCGTGCGGGAGGATTTCTGGGCCTCTACCAGCAACAAGCAGCTCAACTTCCTGCAGCACGTCTTCTCACTTCTGGAGATGAACGGCCGAGCCGCCATCGTCGTGCCCGACAACGTCCTGTTCGAGGGCGGCGCCGGAGAAACCGTCCGCCGCAAGCTCCTCCAGCAGGCCGACGTGCATACGCTGCTCCGTCTGCCAACCGGCATCTTCTACGCCCAGGGCGTCAAGGCCAATGTGCTTTTCTTCGACCGCCGTCGCGCCGACCCCAACCCATGGACCCGCGAGCTGTGGATCTACGACTACCGCACCAACGTCCATCACACGCTGAAGACGAGCCCGCTCCAGCGCTCGGACCTCGACGACTTCGTGGCCTGCTACCACGGCGACAATCGCCACGACCGCACGCAAACCTGGACGCCCGAGACTCCGACCGGTCGCTGGCGTCGCTACACCTACGACGAGCTGCTCCAGCGCGACAAGCTCAGCCTCGACATCACCTGGCTCAAAGACGACAGCCTGGAGGACTCAGCCAACCTCCCCGACCCCGACGTCATCGCCGCCCAAATCGCCGAAGACCTGCGAGCCGCCCTCGAACAATTCGAGGCCATCGCCGCGGATCTGGTCACAGTCCCCGATCGCGAGTAGACGGCTGCATCAGCCCTCCACAACCACCTGTTGCGCATGGTCAAGGATCACCGTGAAATCACCCAACACGCCTTGCCCGCGAGATGGAGTGCGCCGAAGTAATCGGGGGCAGTTACCTTTGATCCGTCGGCCAGTTCCAGCGCTGGTGGCCATCGGGAGCGTTGCGTTTCCCGATCATTTGGAGCGGGAGGATGATGTCGCCATCGAATCCGGTGTCGAGAAGCGCTTCCAGGCTATGCGTTTCGCCGTCGATTTCGATAACGACGGGGAGATAGGGAAACCGAACGCTGACCACGCGGCCACCGCCTACCGCCACTTGCCAGCGGCCTCATCCCCGACCTTGTAGAGAAAGTTGCCCGCGCCAAATGCAGTCCTGGCTTTACGGGCCACTTCGCGCAAAGTTGTTCCCAGAATGGTCTGACCAGTAGCAGATATCGCCAGGTATTCGCCGGCGTGTGCCGCTTCGAGCGGCTTCCCGTAGGCCTCATAGAGTTCGTCATATCGGCGGTCGACATCTCTCGCGTCAGAGCTAGATCCGCTCGCCATATTTGTTCGCCCCTAAGCTACTTTCGCCGGTCGCGACCGAACGGATCACCTGCGATCGACTCGGTGTGCATCGCACACACCCACCCTATGCCACGATAGCGGCATCGCCGATGCTGCGGATCTGAAGCGTTTCTTCATCCAGTTCGAAGCCCGTGATTTCCCAGCCCCCGCCCTGCAGCATGGCCGCCATGTCACTCGGCTTAAAGGTCGAAGCACCACCAGCGCCGACGATGACGCATTCGTCGTCGGTGAGCCGCTCCGCGGAACGCCCATCCTTCTTGCGTATCGCTTCCCAATACGCTCGTTCGAGGCCCAGCAGCTCGTCCCTCGATACAGCCATCTCAACCCTCCCGTCGTTAGCATGCTCATTAAGCGGCACACACCTGAGCGCGCGCGTTCCCATGGCCCCGCCCGGCCGGGAGCGGCTACGGTACGGCAGGGGCTGGCCCCCGCCTCCCGGGTCTCGGGGAGAACGGCGCTGCTTCTTAGCGCCCTACGCCCGCCAGCTGCGGCTCTCGCGCCGCCGTATCCTGGCGTGCCCGCCAATCGCGCAGCCAATCGATCGTCTGATCGACGTTGACTACGTCGGCGTACTTCTGGTTCAGGTCGAACAGGCTCATCGCATGACACGCCTCGTGGCGGTCCCACACGCCCTCCTCGACCACCATCATGCGGTAGCGGTGGCTGCACCCATCGACGACCGACGCCCGCACGCAGCCGCTGGTGCTTTCGCCGCACACGATCAGCGTGTCGACGTCGATGTAGTTGAGGTGCGGCGCCAGCGTCGTGCTGAAGAAGGCGCTCGGCGACGACTTGCGGATGATGATCTCGCCGGGGATCGGCGCCACCTCGTCGATGATGTCGAAGCGCCGCCGAATGCGGTCTTGCGCCGCGGCATCGAGCGTCCGCTCGCGTCCGCCGTGCCGTCGCTCGGACCAATGCGGTATCTCGACGTTGCCCGTCGCGTGCACGACCGGAATCCCGACTTCTCGGGCGACCCCGAGCAGCCGCTGCACATGTTTCACCGCCTCCCAGCCCCCCAGCCCCGTGCTGCTGGGCCAGTTCTTGAGGGCCTCCATCAGCGGCTGCGGCTCGTCGCCCATCACCCCCCGATAGATGTCGATAAGCAACATCGCCGGCTTCTCGCCGAACCCGATGTCCTGATGCTTGCTCGTCGCCAGATGTGCCCTGTCGTTCTCGGTCAAGAATCGGTCCCACGGATGCGAGTTCATTTGATCTCCCTTGGCCCTAATAGGCTATCAACGTCGCGCAGGCATGAGTCACATCTGACGCCATTATAGGCTCGCGGTCCACGCTCCACTTGCGAATCCTATCTTTTTCCCGCTGTAGCCGTAGAACGCGGTTGTGCCCCCTCCAGACCCGGTCCGAGGCCCGTCACCAGGTACGTATCGAGCTCGCGCTCGACGTTCTTGACATGGATTGGCGGCCGCCTCTCCGCCTGCAGATCGCCCCCCAGTTTCTCGAACACGGCGTCCGACACCACGACCTGGCCCTTCCCCGCCGTATCGCACAGCCTCGAGGCCAGGTTCACGGTGCTGCCGATCGCCGTGTACTCCATCCGCTCGCGAGTGCCGATCGTGCCCACAACAGCGTCGCCGGTGTGGATCCCCACGCCAAATGCCAGGCTTCCCGGCAGCTCCGCCGCCGCCTTCTGCATGTCGAGCGCGGTCTTCACCGCTCGCAGAGCATGGTCCGGCTGGCGCAGCGGCGCGTTGTAGATCACCATGATGGCGTCCCCTATGAACTTGTCGACCGTCCCTTCATACCGAAAGGCCGCCTCGACCATCACCTCCAGCAGCCCATTGAGCCGTTTCACCACCTCCTCGGCAGTGAACTGCTCGGAGAAGGCGGTGAACCCACGGATGTCCGCGAAGAGCACCGTAATCTCCAGCGTGGTTCCGCCGATGGCGAGCGCCTCACGCGTCGGGTTCTCCACCAGCTCGTCCACCACCGCGCGCGGCACGTAGCGGCCGAAAAGGTCGTTGAGGTATCGCCGGTTCAGCTCTTCGCGGCCGTACCGATACCCGCCGGCCAGAAAAGCCGACAGCACCAGGGCGGTGGGGGCCACAACCAGGTCAGGATAGGTTCCGGACCGATAGAGGATGGTCGCGTAGGCCAGGTACAGCGCGGCAACCCCGACAACCACAATCAAGCTCTGCAACGGCCGGAGCAGCGTCACGATGAGGGCGCACATCAGACTCACAACGACCACGCCCCCCAGTGCCATGTTGGTCGGCAAGGCCTCAATGAAATGGCCATCGACGATCGTCTGCACCGTCTGCGCCACGATCTCTGGACGGTTCGCTTGCTGCGTGGCTGATGTCGGCATGCGCTCGCTGAACAGGTTCTCCACGCCTACCAGCGCCACTGCGCCGCGGAAGAACCCGGGAGGGGTGCGACGCTGGACCACGTCGGAGTAAGACACGGTTCGAAACCGCCCCGGCGGGCCCGCGTAGTTGATCCAAAGGGCCGCTGGCGAAAACGAATACGGGTCCTGCGTGCTGACCGTCCACAACCACGGGACTTTGCGATCTGCCGACAGCTCGTAGGGGCCCGGCCGCTCGCCCGTCGCTCGCTGGCGTTCCGTCAGCGTGAAGCCAGTCTGCAGGTACCAGCGCGCCATGATGCCGCTCTCGACGTAGGCCTTTTCGAAGGGAGTCGTCGACCTCAGCATCATTCGCGCCACCTGGACCGCCAGCGTCTCCGCCTCGCCATCGACGTCATAGAAGCTCAGCAGGGGATAGAAGCGCAGATACCTGGAGGAGTCGAGCGCCGAGTCAAGGTAGAGCGGATTGTGGGCGATGTGCGGGTGATAGCGATCCTTAAGCCCAGGGTACCAGGGCTCGAACTCGGGAGTCATGTCGCGCAGCAGCTTTCGGCCGGCCCCGGTTGCCACCATTCCTTCGAGCAATCCCTGTAGCCCGGCATCTCCCGTATAGAGAGGTGAGACGTCGGCCACGACGAGCGGGTCGTCCTCGAGCAGGGCACGATAGAGCGCAAGGTCCTGATCCAGGCTCGGTGTCGCGCCCCCGCTGAGCTGCTGCCTGCTCGCGTTATCCCACAGGACCAGCACAATTGAAGGCTCGACGCTCCGAGCGCCCAGGAGCGGTCCACCCTCGCGGATGAACAGCGCATCACCCGCCGTTAGCTCGAGCGGCTCCAGCGAGGCTGGCGCGTAGAGCACGACTACGGAAAGGCCGATTGCAACGGCCAGGCCGATAGCGGGGCCGGGCATCCAGCGCCGCCACCCACCAAGAATTCGCCACATCAGGAGGCGCCCGCCTGATCAGCCCATCTGCAATTGACGCACGCTAGAACCGCTCAAGGCCCGGGAAGATGCGCTTCGCGTTCTCGCGGAAGATGTTTATCGCGTGGGCGCGGAAGAGCGGCGGCGGCGTCATGTCGCCGTGGATGTCGATGACTTTTTGCCCGTTGTACATCGGCTCACTCCTCTGACGCTCGCCGCGCCAATCGCCTTGTTGAAAGGCGGGCTGCGACGGTGAGTCTAACGTCCCACCATCGGCCGATACAAACGTCTTTCGACACGCGGCTTTGCGAGTTAGCGGCCACATCAGCAGACGCCGGATGCTTGCGGCATAATTGCCCGACAGCAGTCGATTCCCTCTCCCTCTGGGAAGGGAAAGCGTAATGGCTTCCAAGAGAGGAGATTCCGAATGGCACAAACCATTGCACCAAAGTCGGTCACAGACGAGTACGAAGACAGCCTCCAGCGTAGCGAAGGCCGCGTCCAACCCTACGAGCAGTGGAAGATCGATCAGGGCCTTCCTTCGTATCGTGGCATGTGGGTCGAGAACCTTTTTGATCTCAAGCTCGCCCCCTGGTAGGCGCGCGGCGGTTCCGCCGCGTTCGTGAACCTGGAGGGGACCGGCGGCTTCAACGACGCGTACGTATACGAGCTGGCACCCAAAGAGTCCTCGGCTCCGATCAAACACATCTACGACGAGACCGTGTTCATCCTCAAGGGCCAGGGCTCCACAACCGTCTGGATCGAAGGCAAGCCGAAGCAGCAGTTCGAGTGGCGTGAGCGTAGCTTCTTCGCCATCCCCCCGAACGCCGCGCACCAGTATCACAACCTCTCCGGCAGCGAGCCGGCGCGATTCTTGGCCATCACTGGCGCACCGCGGGTGATCAACTCGTTCCGCAACCGCGAGTTCGTGTTCGACAACTCGTTCGTGTTCAAGGAACTGTTCGACGGCGAGTCGGGCTATTTCCAGGAGACCGAGCAACCAGCGGGACGCAAGACCTGGCATACGAACTTCATCGGGGATGTGCTCGCTCGAGGTCCCATCGCCGTCATGAACGAGGGCGAGGACAAGCCGAAGCTGATGCAGATGAGCACCGGCTTCACCTCGGTCAACCAGGCAGCCTCTTTCTCGATGTGCAATAGCACCGTCACCGCGCACAGCTCATCCTGGCCGATCGGGACGTACAAGCCGGGCCACCGACATGGCCCGGGCATACACGTCGTGATCCTCAAGGGCCAGGGCTACACCCTGATGTGGGAGGGGGACGACCCCATTCAGCGGTTCGATTGGGGACCGGGCAGCGTCATTGTGCCGCCAGATGGATGGTTCCACCAGCACTTCAATTCAGGCAACGAGCCAGTCTTCTTCCTCGCCATCGGCTCGGAGAACGACGCGCCGCGCCCGAGCGGCGTTGGCTACCATATCTTCCGCAGCACGAAGGATGGTGGCGACCGCATCTTTTACGAGGACGAGGAACCGCGGGTCCATGCTGAGTTCGAAGAGGCGATGGCGAAGGTCGGCGTCAAGTGCATGATGGGGAAGGTCCACCCCTTCTGCACACAGAAGTAGCCCGAAACATTTCCCGCTTGCGGACGGACAGGGCGGCTTCACCACGCGGGACCGCAACGCGAGCGAGAACACGAATTGGTTCC
>JAERMM010000329.1 GCA_016844585.1 Chloroflexota bacterium
CCGGCTGCGAGCGCCGCCAGCGCGGCGCTTTGATTGAAAGGGACCTCTTGCTACCGCCTCCCGTAACCTCATTATTCCTTTCACGTTAACGCGTGCGAGCGACTCGCACGTCTTGCACGCCACCCTGCCGCTCGCGGGCTCAGGTGGGCGTCGACCGACCCACCCACGTCAATCTACGTGAGTGCCGGGAGCGTTCAAGAAGGGTTGCTTCCGGAACAGCGCGGCGAACTGTTCGTCGACGTCACGTCGAGTATCGTTCATACGTGTACCTCTCGAAGGAGGCCGGTCACGGTGAGGCTGGCCGCCCATCTCTCGATATACGCCCCGTCGAGCGCAGGCTGAAACACAATGATACTGCGCACGTCGCGCAGTTGAAGCTCCGATCGGCTGTCCTTCGCCCACCCAACTTCGACGCACGAGGCCTTCCGGCGACACGATCCAGTCGGATGACCATCGACCTCGATGATCCGGCACCGGTCACCGACGCTTCCTCACAGGCTTCCGTCTCGGACTTGTTGATTCCGCGATCTTCGTCAGCTCGCCGAGCGCCTTGGAGAAGTGCTGGTCCACGGGTTGCGGCAGCGAGGCCTGTGCGGCTCGGAACGCCTCGTATTCGGCTTCCGCCTTACTCAAGGCTGTCTCGTGTGAGATCGTCCCAGCGTGGGTGAGAATCTCTCTGTCGCTGATGCGGATGAAGTCGTCCAGCTTGCGAATCCAGTCGGCCATATACATCGGAGTGCGGCCAACAGCCTGCAGCTCCGCGAAGTCGAGGTATGCCGAGACGATGAGGTTCAACGCCTTGATTTCGTCCTCGTTCAGATAGTTCTTGGCGATGCTCACGTCGCCCTTGCGGGGCTGATCGCCGGACCAACTCGTGAGGCCCATCTGCGGCTTGGCGGCGGAGACGCGGGCGTGGACGATCTCGGCAGCCGTCTGCCCGACGATGGCCCAGTGCATCTTGTTCTGCACGGTCTGGAAGAAGAGCGTCGAGGCGTCGGCCTCGGGCTCGTAGTCGATGCTGGTCGCGTAGATGTCGAGCACCTTCCGCCAAAAGACGCGCTCGGACGAGCGAATGTCGCGGATACGCTCGAGCAGCTCGTCGAAGTAGTTGCCGCCCCCGGCCTGCTTGAGGCGCTCGTCGTCCATCGTGAAGCCCTTCACGATGAATTCGCGGAGGCGCTCGGTGGCCCAGATGCGGAACTGCGTGCCGCGCAGGGACTTGACGCGGTAGCCGACCGAGATGATGACGTCGAGGTTGTAGTGCTGGGTGTCGTACGGTTTGTTGTCCGCGGCAGTTATCCGGAAATTCCGGACAACTGCCTCGGACTGTAACTCGCCCTCCTCGAAGATGTTTCGGATGTGCTCGCTGATGGTACGAACGTCCTTCTGGAACAGGTCGGCCATCGCCTTCTGGGAGAGCCAGACGGTCTCGCCTTCCATGCGGACTTGGAGGCGAGTGCGTCCGTCTTCGGTCTGGTAGAAGAGGAATTCGCCGGTGTCGCCTGGCACCAGGTCATTCGCCATAAGGCATCGGCCGACACAACCCGTCTCCAAGACATCGTGCCGCTCGAATCACGACGAAGCCATGAACGAATTGGGTCACGTTGAACATGGACCGACGCTCGATACCGGCGGATCGTGTCCGCATCCCCGGTGAACTCCTCGCCCAGCGTGGCGACAAACCGGCCGGCGTCGCGCGGGTTCAACTGCACGACCACGTCGATGTCCCGCGTCATCCGGGGCTGGCCGTCGTGGCCGGCCGCGATGGAGCCGGTCACCATGTAGGCGATGCCGGCCGCGTCGAGGCGGCCGGTGACGAGTTTCAGGCTGGACAGCTGGTCAAGCACCGGCCATCCTCATCGCGCTCATCTGTGCTGCATTCCAGAGTTGGTGCTGCTCGCGGCTCCTCGCTCGTCGAGCCGGCTCGTACTGCCTCCTTCATCGTTGGCCGCGATGAAAAGGCCGAGACCGAAGTGCGCGGCGTAACCAAGCGCGAGCGGACCCTTCACCGGTGCATCAAAATGGAGCCGCAAGGCGAACCCCGCATCTACAGGAGGTTGTTTAGCTGGGGGTCGCCGGACACGCACCGTATGCCGTAGCTCTCGGGTCTTGTCGTCCCACTCCAGGATCTCGACCGACGCCTCCGGCAGGCCTCGCGACGCCAGCTCCGCCACAATCTGCCCTTCGAGTGTGTTGGCCCCTCGGCGTTTCCGGTGCCGCGGGAGAACCAACGGGGTGAAGCTGGTCCACGTGCGCGCGCCCCCCTGAGGTCCGAGCAACGCGGTGACGCCCGTCTGGAGCGGTGACGGGAGGCCCCGCAGGTGTTCGAGGTCGCCCTGCCCGGCCAACGCTACCTGAAGCTCGCCCACACCGCCTTTCGTCCAGGTTCGCTTGAGCGATCGCACCGCCCGCTGAGCGGTCGCGCCGAGTCCCATCAGTGCGTAGATAACAATGTGATCGAGGTGGCCATCGCCGTCGAGATCCACCGGCAAGAGGTGAGCATGGCGATGCCCCGTGAGTGGCTTCCCCGTTGCGTCCCTGCCGGTCAGCTCTGGGCAGTGAATGCGCTCACCACGGCCGGCGCGGGCGACGAGCCCTCGGTGGAGCAGCTCGGCCTGCGGCAGCGCCCGAGTGCGCATCGGCAGCGCCGACCGACTGCCACTCGGCGTCGTCAACGCGAGCAGCATCGTCGTTACGCGAGCGGGCGCGCTGCGGGTCGCCGGTGTGGGCGAGCCGACACTCAGCGAGTCGCTCCGACGCCAGTACAGTACCCGACGCGAACCTGGTGGCTGGCTCCAGCGATGTTGCTTCCACCAAGCCGTGTCCCGCTGGAGGCAGTCGACCAGATCCACCGGGTATGGGGCCTCGGCCTTCGCACGATCTTTCTCAATCTTCTTGGAAATGGTCTTCTTCGCCTCGGGCAATGGGAATGGCTCGAGCGCCTTCGCCACGGCCTGGTTCCGCCACGCTCTGTAGGCTCCGGGTGGCTCGGCGGCCATCAGCGAGATCTGCTCCCAACCTCGGTCGCCACGTTGCCCATCCACGTGAGGGTACGCGTCGTCGCCCGGTGGCAGCACGGCGTCATCAGGGATCGATTCAGCCGAGACCCAGCTCTCACTCCTTCCCAAGTAGCCGAGGTACTCC
>JAERMM010000330.1 GCA_016844585.1 Chloroflexota bacterium
CGGCCGGCCGGGATGCGCGGGCACCTGGCGGCGCCGCGGTGCCGTGATAAGTCCGGCGCGATCCAGCAGATCGCAGACCGTGCTCCGGGCCGGGAGCGTCCACGTCGGCTGCCGCCTGGACACCCTCTTCAGCAGCTTTTTGGCGCCCCACGTCGGATGGTGTTGCCGCACCTCCAACAGCGCCGCGACGACCGTCTCCGACGTCGCGTGCGGAGAATGCGCGGGGCGACGGGATCGATCGACCAGCCCGGCGGGACCGCTGGCCTCATAAAGGTCGATCCATTTATAGGCCGTCTTGCGACTGATGCTGAATCGCCGCGCCAGTTCCGCGACGTCGAACACATCGCGCTGGTAGTCCGCGATGAATTGCACACGTTGATCCATGAGTAACGTCTCCTGCCACGGCATCGAGCACCTCGGCTCGAGTGTGGCTGAATGTGTTACCCATGTCCCCGGACTATTCTGTTACCCTTCTCCCCGGACCACACCTCTGCCTATACTCACACGAACATGAAACGCAAGAGCTGCATGAATTGTGGCGGCCAGGAGTTGCACGAATTCCTCGACCTTAAGCCGCAACCCAATGGAAATCGCTTTCCCGGGCCCACCGACGCTGAGGCAGAGCCGCTCTACCCGATGTCAATGCTGGTCTGCACTGCTTGTTGGCTGGTACAGATCGCGGAATTCCCGCCATCCGCGCTACTGTTCGAAGACCACCCCTACATCACCGGAGTCAACGTACCAGTGGTGGAGCATTTCAAGCGCTTGGTGCCTCGGTTGGTCAAGAGATTCGAGCTGCAGCCAAACGACCTGGCCCTAGACATCGGCTGCAATGACGGAACGCTTCTGAAGGAGTTTGCCGCGAGCGGCCTGCAGGTCCTGGGTGTCGATCCCTGCAAAGGAACGTGGGAGCTGGCCAGGCAGGCAGGGGTCACGGTCTTTCGCACTTTTTGGAACCGCGCGGCTGGGGAGGCCCTGAGCCGACTCTCGGTCGTCCCGGATATCATCACGAGCACCGCCTCCTTCTATCACGTTCCAGATCTGCATGACTTTGTCGCAGGGGTCGACCTAGTCATGGGACCGAAGACCATCTTCATGGTGCAAGGGGTGTATCTGAAGAATTTGATCGAACGAAATCAGTTCGATCATTTTTATCATGAGCACAGCTGCGTTCACTCCGTCGGCCCGCTGCGTCGCCTCTTCGCCGAACACGGAATGAGGATTCTGGATCTCGAGTTCTCTGAGTTGCACGGTGGTTCGTTCGTCGTAACGGTCGCCAAGAATGAGTCTCCCTGGGCAACTGATCCCGCTGTTGAGGAGGCGATCAAAGCAGAGGAACAGGCGGGCCTCAATTCCCTCGACCGGGTTCGAGACAACGCGGACAGGCTGGTGGCGATGCTGCGGGCGCTCAAGGCAGACGGAAAGCGAGTCTTTGCCCTCGGGGCTCCGGTCAAGGGCAGCACATTGTTGAATTTCTGCGGTATCGGCCCCGACTTGATCGAGTGTGCAACCGAAATCAATGTTCGTAAAATTGGACGACTGATGCCGGGAACGCGGATCCCGATCGTCGACGAGACCGCACTGACCAGCCAACCCGACTACTACCTCGTGTTGACCTGGAATTTTCTGGAATTTCTGCGGCAACGATATGATGGATTTCTACGCGCTGGCGGCCGCTTCATCGCTCCGGTCCCGGAGGTTTCGATCGTGGGCCCGGCGGAGCGACTCCCGGGTGCCAACGGGCGAAACTCGCCTTGAAGAACGTGATCGTTACCGGAGGCTCTGGCTTTGTCGGCCAGGGGCTGGTGCGCGCGCTGCGTACTCGCTTTGATTGCAGCGTTCAGGCTTTGGGCAGCAGCGACGTTGACCTGGTCAATCAAAAGGCCACGTTTGACTGGTTCGAGCAAGCTCGCGAACGGTCGCCCAACTGTGATCACATTATTCACTTGGCGGCGCTGTACCTGGCGGGCGGGTGGCCGGTTGACCATCCGGCGACCCAGTTTCACGCCAACATGTGTATCAACGTGAACATTCTGGAAGCCTGGCGCCGGTTTTTGCCGAAAGCGAAGCTAACTAGTGTGTTGTCCTACTGCATGTACCCGCCGCACGACGACCCACATCCAGAATCCGAGCTGTGGGGAACGGAGCCTGAGGACTACCTCTTCGCCTACGCCGCAACCAAGAAAGCTCTACTAATCGGCCAGCGGGCGTATCGGCAGGAATACGGACTGCGCTCAACCAGCGTTGTCTTGCCTACAGTCTACGGACCAGGAGACAGTTTTGCCGAAAACGCTCATGTCATGGGTGCATTGGTGGGCAAATTCGTTCGCGCGAGCGTGAACCGAGCAGCGACAGTTGAGGTTTGGGGGGACGGCCGGCAGGAGCGCGAGTTCTTGTTCATCGAGGATGCGGCTGACGGCATCATTCAGGCGGCACAGCGCTCGGAGACCGATGTGCTCAATTTGGGAACAGGGACGTGCCACACCATTGCGAAGGTCGCAGCGACCATCCGCGGGGCCTCCGGTTTCTCCGGTCTGATTTCCCAAAACACCAACCGGTTCGTCGGCGTGCAGAAGCGGCTGCTCGACGTAAGCCGTGTCCGCCAAGTACTTGGCTGGAACGCGGCGACCTCAATCGAGGAGGGTATCGAGCGCACGGTGCAATGGTATCGAGAGAGCTTGCTCACTGACGGCACCATGCGCACGGCTCATGACTATCTCACAGAGAAAGGGCAGCACTTCGAGTTGGTCGCTGTTGACGATAGTGATGACGGAACTTGGGAGATCCTCGAGGAGTTCCAGAGCACCCATGCTGATGTTGTCCTCATCAAGGGCGGCGATCCGCCAGGCTACGGCAAGGCCCTGAGGCAGGGCTTCAATGCGGCCTCAGGAGAGATCCTCATTCCATTCAATGGCGACCTGTGCGACTCGCTCGATGACGTGATGTCCTATATCGGTCTGATTGAGGGCGGCTACGACATGGCCTTTGGCTCTCGCTACATGAAAGGGGGACAGATCCTCGACCATCCCTCGGCCAAAGTCTGGCTGTCCCGCCTTGGTAATCAGTTCATCCAAGTACTGCATGGCCTCGAATGTTCCGACGTCACCAATACCTTCAAGGCCTATAGACGCGAGGTCCTGGACGAGGTGAGGTCCACGGCAAACGGATATGACCTCGGGCTGGAGATCGCGATCAAGGCCTCTAGGAGGGGCTACAGGTACAAGACGATTCCGGTCGTCTGGTCGGCCCGTCAACACGGAGTGTCCAAGATGGTGCTCGCGAAATCTCTGGTCACGCATCTGCGAACGGCATTGGGAATCTGGCTGATGGGGCGCTGAGTCACCTCGCGGAGTCACCTCAATGAGTAGAACGAGGGAAGCACTGTCACTTGTCGGACTGCCACTTGTCTTGACGCTCTTTTTCCTCTTGGCCTCGGACTTCTTGGTCGGCGTCTATGACGAGGGGGTGATGCTGACGGGCGCGTTCCGAATACTCAACGGCGACGTCCCCTCCCTGGACTTCTACGCCAATTACGGTCCAGCGCAGTTCTACGTCCTCGCCGGGTTGTTCAAGGTGTTCGGCGCGAATGTACTGGTGGCGAGAATCTATGACGCCGCCGTGTCCGGCGCGATAGTTAGTTTTGCGCATTTCTACCTAAGACGAACCTGCCCTCGCTGGCTCGCGGCCAGCTGCGCCCTGTGTCTCGCCGCACTCCTGCTCGAGTTCCAATTTCATGCCTCTCCAATTCCGATCTGCATCTTGCTTAGCATGGTCGGTACCGCCAAGTTGAGCGACTTGCTGGCCGGGGACGACGGGAAATGGGCATATCTTCCCGTGTCCGTCGTTCTTGGCCTGCTCTTGCTGTTTCGATATGACATTGCGCCACTTGTCACTTTGGCCCTCGTCTTGCCTATTGGCTTAGTCCATTTGAGCGGGGACCGCAATTCAGGAATGGGCTATCGGCACTCCATTCGAAGGGTCGTCGGCACCGTCCTGGTCTTGGCCATTGCGCCGGCATTGGCCCTCCTGCTGCTGGCAACGACGGGCATCCTGTTGCCCGCCGTCCACGATCTGCGCGCCTACAGCGGAGCGAATTACGTAGCGATGCGCTCTTTGCCATTTCCCAACGCGACACAGCTGGTGCAATCACCGGTCGACAGCCTGGCGGTCTACCTGCCGATTGCTGCCGCGCTGTTCGCCACGCTCACAATGGGGCGCGCAAAACGGGAGAAATGGGCGTTTCTCGCGGACCGACAGATGGTCTCGATCGTCGTGTTTACAGTTGTGACTGGCCTCTTCTTTACCAAGGGCTGGGTGCGCACCTCGGGGCTACACATGCTCTTCGCGAACGTCCCGGCCGCCATGTTGGTGTTTCTCTGCTTGCTTCAGCGGTTGTCACGTGATGGGTCTCGCAGGACATTCGTGGTCGTCGTCTCGCTCTCGCTTTCATTGTTCGCGCTGACGCTCTCCATGAACTGGCGTTCCTCCCCCCTCTATCGCGAACTCGGGCGTTTGGAGGTCCATTCAGAATTGCCAGCGCTCAGCTATTTTGGCGTAGAGCCAAGCCGGCTCTTCGTGGCCCAATACATCGTGCGCAACACCAGACCGGGGGATCGAATCCACGCTGCCACTGGACGCCACGACAAGATATTCATCAGTGACGTACTGATCTACTTTCTTACGCAGAGAATGCCCGCGACGCGCTGGCACCACTATGAGCCCGGTGTTCAAAGCACCGAGCTAGTCCAGCTGGAGATCATCCGAGATCTGAAAGCAAACGGGATCTCCCTGTTGATGCGAGATCTGTCGTGGGACGAATTCAGAGAGCCGAATGAGAGCTCGAGAGGCAGCGGAGTTCATTATCTGGACCAATACCTCGCAGAGACCTACCGCCCGATACTCCGGTCCGGCCCGATCTTCCTCTACGGCCGAGATTGACTCGGCCTGGGGTCGGCGCGCTACTTTTACACCCCAGCTCAACCCGCGGGCGTTGGCTGGAGTTCCCTCGCCGCGAGAATCCACGCCATGACGAGGCTCTCCTGGTGGCCCGGTTGCCACGACTTGATCCGACTCCGACCCGGCCAGAAGACCGAAGCATCTACTCGACGACTTCGACATGTGCGCGCACCCTGTGAGGCGCCGAAAGGCCTTGACGGCTTCAGGGCCCCACACGGCGACCCAGCCGCACCACCGACGCCGGAAAGACTTGGTAAACGTCGGTGAGCTTTCGGCGGAGGGGTGTAGCAATCCGGCGATCGCAGATTTCTTGAAGGTGAGCTGTGGTGCGCGATGATTATGCCGCGGCGGCGGACGCGCGGGAGGGCATGGCGTCCCGGTAGTTCCACGGCATCCACGCCGACGCCTGGGTGGCGGCGAGGTCGGCGTGCTGCTGGAGCGCGGTCAGATACTCGAAGGGATTCGCCCCCGCCAGTTCGCAGGTGTGGATCAGCGACATGAAGAGGTCGCCGACCTCGGCCCCGTGGGGGGTCTTGTAGAAGTAGGCGTTCTTGCGATTCCGGATCGCCATTTTCAACGCCCGTTCACAAATGTTGTTGTCGATGGGGACGCCGGCGACGCCCAGGAATCGCGTCAGCTTCGGCCAGTGGCTGTGCGGGGGGGCCAGGATCGTATAACGGGCCTTCCGTCAACATCGACGAGACAGACCAACCCCGTTAATACCGCCTGAATATCGCCTATCGTCCGTCGCGCGATTGACAGGCGCGGACGCTATGACACCGGTGACTGGCGCATGCATGCCGACTCGCGCATGGCGCGATTCACGTCGCGCATGTCGATCCCTCAGAGCCAACGCCTCGGTGAGCTGAGCGGCGGCGCGTTTGACATTTCGGTACAGCCCTTGTGGCGACTGTACGAGGCACATTTCTGGTCGCATGTCGACATCCAGCCGGACATCGCGGCCCGCGCGCGCGACGTGGCACACACCGTGGTGGATTTCCGCCAGATCGACAGCGGCGCGGCTGCCATCGGCTTCGCACGCGCCGGCATGGCCATTACGCTGAACAGCATGGCCCAAGGCTGCATCACCGACGCCATCGCCGACATGCTGCGCAACGAAGGCTTTGAGCGCGCCGCGGTTGATGTAGGCGAACGCCGCGTCATAGGCCGCCACCCGGATGGGCGTCCCTGGCGCATTGGCATCCGCGGCGGTAGGGACTTCGGCAGCATCGACCGCATGGTCGAGCTCGAGGACATGGCCCTCGCCGTGTCTGGTGGGTATGGCACGACATTCGAGGCGAGCGGGCGCTTTCACCATATTTTTGATCCGCGGACCGGCGCGAGCGCCAACAGCCTTGTGGACGTGGCGGTGATTGGTCCGAGGGCGACGGCAGCGGACGGGCTCGCAACCGCCATCTGCGTCGCCGGCGAGGCGCTCGCGCCGACGCTCGTCGCGGCCTATCCACAGATGCGGGCCATTCTGACTCGGTTGGACGGGACGTCGATGACGTTCACGGCAAAGGGATTGGCCGCGGCGTGAAGCCGTGCCGATTTGATGGCGCCGGACTAGGACTGGCACGCGGACGTGCGACGCGATTGATCTGCCCCGCATCGCCGCGACGCGCACGCCTATCAGGTTGACACCGGAAGCCAGTGTGGAGATAGTACCCTTCGTTTCGGCTTCCGAAAGGGAGGCAGACATGCAACGCTATCGGGTGTGCGCGGTCGTCGGAGTCGCTGTCTCCCTTCTGTCCGTCGTTTC
>JAERMM010000331.1 GCA_016844585.1 Chloroflexota bacterium
GGGGGCGCTTGCCGACCGTGTCGACTGTCGCCGCCTCCTCATCGCCACCCAGGCGGCATTCATGTGTGTGTCGGTTGCGTGGGCCACGCTGCTTCTCTCCGGCGGCATTGAGCTGTGGCAAGCGGTCATCTTGCTCACCTGTCACGGAATGATTAGCGTTGTCTCCTCTCCCGCGAGCCAGCTCATGATCCACGAGATCGCCGGCCCGGAGCAGCTTCAAAGCGCCGTCCGTCTCAGCGCGACCGGGCGCCAGTTCGGACTGCTCTTTGGACCGGCGCTGGGTGGGCTGTACATGTTGGTATTCGGGTCCGGCTTCGCCATGCTCGTCAATGGCTCCCTGTACATTCCGGGCATCCTCTGGCTGCGTAGCGTCAAGAAGTACAGCGGCCATCCGGCGTCGGACAAGCCCATTGAGGCTCGTCGTCTCGGGTTTGTTTGGACCGAGGTCGCGGACTTGCTGCCCCAGCTTGCCGGGAACCGGGCCATCCTGGCGATGGTGCTCGTCGTAGGGTTCAGCGCCCTTTTCCTTGGCAACGCCATCCAGTCCCAGATGCCTGAATACGCGAACGACATCGCGCCGGATATTGAGGGCTTCTCGTACAGCATGCTCCAGGGCTCCTCGGCTGGGGGAGCGGTCATCGGGGGGATCCTGCTCGAGGCCGGCGGCTTCTTGCCACCCAACCCGGTCACGGCGATCGTAGCCGCCGGTCTTTGGTGCCTCGCCCTCATCGCCTTCGCTGCCACGCCGAACTACGGTGTGGCCATAGGGCTTCTGGTCATGGCAGGAGTTTTCCGTCTCACTACGCAATCGATGGCGCAAACGATCGTTCAGCTGCGGGCGCCGGCCCATCTGCGCGGCCGTATCCTCGGTGTATTCAACATGTCGCAGCAGGGACTTCAGGTCGGGGCGGGATTCACCGTTGGCATCATGGGTGGCGTCGTAGGCGCGCGTGTTTCGCTGGCGATGAGCGCGCTGCTGCTATTCGCGGTCTGCCTGGGGCTGCTGATGTTTGTCCTCCAGCGACGACCGGTTTCCATTGCAGACGCGGTTCCTCGTGATGCCTGACGGCCCCTAAAAAAGGGCCCCGTGACAACCGTGACAACCTTTGACTGATTAGCGCCCGGAAGGCTGACGGAATATGATTGGGACGCACGGGGTACGGACGTGCCCGTGCCCGTTTTGCGGTAGGGGTCAGGTTGTGAAGGAGATAGCCACATGAGACATGGTAAGTGGGCGTCGCTGGTGATCGCTGCATTGGTTCTGGGTTGCGCTCCGTCGAGCTCCACACAGAGCCCGAGTCGTCCGGATGCCGCGCAGCCCGGAGGGCCTTCGGGCGCTCCCAAAGCGTTGGATATCGCAATCAGCGAGGATCCCGGAAACTTCTGGGACGCCGTGACCGGCGGAGGCGGCAGCGGCGTGCGCGAGCTCGGCCATTCCGTGAACTCATTCCTGGCCACTACGGCTTCCGACGGGGCTCCGCTGCCCCGCCTGCTCAGCGAGCTGCCCGCCATTGACAAGGGCACGTGGCGCGTGTTGCCTGACGGCGGGATGGAGACGACGTACAAACTTCGCCCGGGCGTCACCTGGCATGACGGACGTGCCTTCACCGCAGACGATGTCGTTTTCTCGTGGCAGGTGAATGCCGATCCGGACGTGCCGAACTCGAACCAGGGGACCGTTCGCTTGATCAGCGGTATGGAAGCACGCGATCCATCGACCGTCGTGGCCACCTGGACCGAGCAGTACCCATTTGCCGATCGCATGGGCCATCGCGACCTGTACACGGTGCCACGCCATCTGCTCGAGCGCACCTATCAGGAAACGAAGGACGGACTGCTCACGGTGCCGTACTGGACCGACGAGTACGTGGGGCTCGGCCCGTACCGCGTGACGAAATGGGACCGGGGAAGCGTGCTCGAGGTTCGTGCGTACGACAAATACTTCCTGGGCCAGCCGAAAATCGATACGATCCGATTCCGATTTATGCCAGATCCCAACACGATGGTCGCGAACCTGTACGCCCACGCCATTCAGTCAGTCCTTCCGCCCGGCGGGCCGGACCTCGAGGCGATGTCCCTGGTCAAGCGGGAATGGGAGTCCACCGGATACGGCAGCATCGCGGTCGAGGTGCCGCGCTGGAAGTTCATGGAGGCTCAGAAGCTCAATAACCCACAACCGCGGGACCTGGCGGACCCGAGATCGCGGCAAGGCCTGCTCCTGGCAATTAACCGGGCAGAGCTTGCAACAACCGTCTTCGGCGAGTATGGCGTCGTCGCCGATAGCTGGGTTCATCCGAGCTTCAAGCACTATGCGCGGGTGCAAGAGGGCATCGTCCGCTATCCGTTCGACCAGCAGCGTGCCAGCGCGGTCCTGGCTGAGATGGGCTGGAGGCGCGGAGCGGACGGCGTCCTGGAGAAGGCTGACGGACAGCGATTCACGCTTACGATGCGCACGCGGGACGACCAGAAAGAGGCGCTCATCATCGCCGACAACTGGAAGCAGATCGGCGTGATCGCAAGCTATGAGCAGCAGACGCCGCAGGAGCTGCGGGACCGAGCTGCTCGTGCGCAGTACACAGGTATGGACATCTCGCGTGGGTCGATGCCGCCATCGACGATCATCCGGAGCCTGGCGACCGAACAGATCCCAACCGTGGAGAACCGTTTTGCGGGCTCAAACCGTGGCGGCTACTCCAGCGCGGCCTGGGACGAGCTGGGCCGCAGGTTCCTGTCCGAGCTTGACGAGAACCGCCGGAATGACCTCGAGCGGGATCTGGCCCGTGTCTTGACGACCGACCTGCCGCTCATGCCGCTCATGTACGACCCGGACATGATCGCGACCGGCGGCGGCTTGACCGGGATGCAACCCGCCGTTGGCACTTCGCACAACGGCCAGATCATGCACACGTGGAACATCCACGAGTGGGACATCAAATAGAGGTTGGTGCGCCCAACTCGCAGAGCGCACAACCACGCGGAACGCCCCGCATCGCCTACTGTCGCCGCCGCCGCCGAGAATCTTCGGGCTGAGCGTCGCCGGCTCGCTCTTCCGCCGGGTCCTGATAGAGTGGGCTCCGGCAGATCCGCCCACCAGATTTCTCCCTGGGCAATCACCACTCCACGCGTTC